>NZ_VSRN01000001.1:1512500-1825000 GCF_008369915.1 Dyadobacter sp. UC 10
AGATAATTGAATGCACCACAGAATGCGGTCTCAGCGTCAGATTTCCGGTTTTCATTGCCCAGGGAATTGTGGACGAATTACTGCTGAAATATCCGCCAAAAGGACAGCCGCGTTCACAGATAGTCCTGTGCTGGCATTTGGCCCGCCCCTGATCAAGGTGAATTTGCTGCGGGTCGGTAATATGCGCTGCCCGGCCAATGATAATGTGGCGGTCTTTGTATTGTTTGGAAACCTGCTCTTTAAAGTACTTTTCGACACAGTTAAGCTCATGCGGCTTGAGAAACTCACCATCCGGCAGCGAGTCGAGTCCGTCTTTGTTACCGGTAATACCGGCAAACTTTTCAACGTGGCTATACCAGGGAGCAATGTCATCGTAACTGATTGGCCATTCAACTGCAAATTTGTCACGTGCAGGACCTTCAAAATCATATTTGCTCCAACGCTGCGTTTGTCTGGCCCACAACAGAGATTTGCCCCCAACCTGGTAGCCGCGCAACCAGTCAAAAGGCTTTTCCTGCACATAGGGATGCTCATTATCTTTTACAAAAAAATGTGCAGACGATTCCTTGAAATTATAACACCTGCTCGCAATCGGATTGGCGTCCGTAATTTCTTTCGGAAGCTTTTCGCGGTGCGGAAATTCCCAGGGCATCATATTCGTGGTTGGATAATCCTTGATATGCTGCACATCCCGGCCCCGTTCCAGAACGAGCGTTTTCAATCCCTTTTCGGTTAATTCTTTGGCCGACCAGCCGCCACTAATACCCGACCCGATCACAATCGCATCATAAGTCCGGTCTTTTTTGCTATCTATATTAAAATTTGCCATAGTAGGTTTATTAGAGGGAGAAAGGGGGGAAGGGGGGAAGGGAGGAAGGAGGAAGGATTAAATTTTTTAATTCCGCTCCTCCATCCTCCCTTTCTCCCCTTCCTCCTTATTTTTTTACCGGGACACAGCCGTGATAACGAGCGGGTACCATTTCGTAGTGGGTAATATTTGTCATCACGTATTCGGAGGTCATATATCCCTGAATCGTCAGGTTTTTGGTCAAACTGAAAAACCCTTTTTGGGTCGGGTCACTGCTTGCTTCGAACTCTTTCAGTAATTGCAAACGCTGGTCTTTGCTGCTATCGGCGAAAGATTTGCCAAACTTTTGCACACTTTGCTCGTCAAGGTTCGAAATGCCGCTGGCAAAGCCGGTCTGCGTTTTAGAATCGTAGCAATCCTTCACCATCTTTTGCACAAAATCGGAAACACCCAATTCTCCCGCGCCGGGTGTATCGGTTTTAGGTATCATCGTTTCCACGATAGCAGTCAGGTTTTTCGCCTGATCTGCGGACAGGAAGCCCGTCTGGACTACCGATTCCTTCGTCCAGCCCGAGGCCCATGCCGGCAAATTTGCCAGAGCACCCACAGCCAACGCCATGCTTTTTAAAGCTATGCGCCTTTCCATTCCTTATATATTTTGATTGTGAATATTCAAACCCGCAATGAGTCTCCCTCCTATTCTTCTAAAAAGTCTAAATCCCTGCCGTGTGTTTCAGGCACTGTTAAAATGCAGTAAATACCTATTGCAAAACAGATTACCCCTACGAGCGCGCCTGAATTGATCACTGAAAAAGACTCTTTAAAACTAGCAAATAAAGTCGTCATTAACACCACAGTTCCACGAACCATATTGGGTACGGTCGTGGCCGCCGTTGCTCTCAGGTTGGTACCGAACTGCTCTGCCCCGATGGTTACAAACATCGCCCAGTAGCCAATACCAAAACCAAGAAAACCAGCTGCCGCATAAAAATAAGCAGGCGATTTGATTCCTGCGTACAGATAGACGAGGCTTCCTACTAACGTAAAAATCATCAGGTACAATACAGCTTTCTTACGCGATTCGAGCCAGTGACTGATAAAACCACTCGCCAGATCACCAATAGAAAGTCCAACATAGCACCACATAATAGACAATCCCGGCTTGATTCCCTCCTGAATGCCCAGTGCCCGCCCGAACTCATTACTGAAAGTCGCCAGGATGCCGATCACAAACCAGGTTGGCAAGCCAATCCCTATGCATCTGAGGTACCTGAAAAGGCGGTCGCGATTTGTAAACAGGGCAAAGAAATTGCCTTTTTCAACCTGTTTCTGATCTTTGATATCTTTGAAAATCCCTGATTCGAAAACACCGATCCGAAGTAAAAGCAGCGAAATCCCCAAACCGCCACCTATGAAGTAAGCATATCGCCAATCGAAAAACTCGACCGTAAAGTAGGCTACTACCGCGCCGAGAAGACCGATACCGGCTACCAGTGACGTACCGATCGCACGCAAATGCTTGGGCAGGATCTCAGAAACCAGCGTAATACCAGCCCCCAACTCTCCTGCCAGACCCACACCGGCTATAAAACGCAAAACTTTGTATACATCTGCATCCTGCACAAAGCCACAGGCAATATTGGCAAGCGAATAAGTAATAATGGAGCCGAAGAGAACGGAAAGCCTGCCTTTTTTATCTCCCAAAACACCCCACAAAATTCCTCCTAAGAGCAATCCCGTCATTTGCCAGTTCAAAATACTGGCACCGGTGATTGAAATTTCGGCCTCGGTAAGCCCGAGCGCAACCAGACTGGGAATGCGTACAATCCCGAAAAGAAGCAAATCGTAGATATCGACAAAGTAACCGAGCGCTGCAACAATAACGGGTGCACTAAAAAGGTGGGAAGCATCTGAACGAGGTGCCTGGGTAACAGAATTCATCTAAATAATATGGGTTTCTTAGGAATATCTGCAATATTATGCAAATAGCCGGACATAAGACCGGCTATTTGTTCGATAATTTCTAAATTTTAAAGAGAAAGTTGTGTTTCAGCGAACTTTCACCCGGTAACCCGGAGAGCTTATGCTTTCTTAAATACCAGTGTTATCTTATAAGGTTCGCCATCCTCCGTTTCTGTATAGGACCATCTCATTTCGTTGCCTTTCAGTTCCAGGTCATAGTCCTCAATGTCGCTTCCGTCGATCAGTTGGATCTTGTTCCCAACTACTTTCCAGCCTGCATCCTCCTCAATAGGAGAATCTTCCATCGTACAGCCAGCCGGAACAGTTCCTGAAAGAGTACCGTTGCCTTTAAAGTTGAAAGTAGTTTGTGAAATACAATTGTTTTCTGCCATTGCTTCTAAAAAAGCCAGATAATCAGTAATTCCATTCTGTGCAGGATCTACAGTGATCGCGGATATTTTCCAGGATCCTTCCACACCATTTCCGTTGCCGCCGGGAGTAGGGTCGTCTTTGTCTTTTTTACAGGATACAGCTGCCGCCAGCAACATGACAGAGAGAAAAAGACTGGTCAATTTTTTCAAGGGTAACATTTTCATGACTAAGTTGTTTTATGTAAATAATCACGAAAATAGGCTAGCACCCTTGTGTGTGAAAATGGTTTCGAGTAAGCGGTATTGAATTTGAGTAAGCGGTAGAAATGAGATTCCTATTTGTTGCCGTGATGAAGTTTACAAGGGTATTTCAGCCTTTTGAATGTTGTCCGCTGCAAACTTCTCGACGCCGTTTACCAAAACCCTGAAACCTTTTCCTCTCCGGTATCGGTTTCCGGATTTATCGTAGATGACCGTAATCATCTTTCCGTGGTATTTCACACGATCCAGGCAAAAGTAATCCCACTCATTTTCAGGAACCAGCGGGTTAACAATCAGTATATTTCCGGGCTGCGGCCTGATGCCGATCAGCCCGGAAATCACCAGGTCACAGAAGGTGGAATGATTGTAATCTTTGCCCCGCTCCTCACCTCCTTTACCCGCAGACCAACTCCCGCTGTCCCAGCTTTTCAGGCGTGTTCTTGAAATCCAGTCTCCGGTAAAGGGATTCAAATTTTCATCTATCCAGGGAACCATGGTGCTGTCTGCGGATTTAGACTGCTGTGCCCGGCTGTAAGTACGTAATGCTTCCAGGTAATCTTCCTGAGTCACATATTTCTGCTGGTAATTATTGAGCAAATTCGCCATTGCAGTAAGCGTTACAGAAGTTGCAAAAGGCCAGCTCGGCCCGTTCCACTGGCATTCGTGCCCTTCATAACTGATCCGAAAACCGGGATGACGCCGCTCTACGCTCGTCAAACCAAAAGGCGCAGCAAATCCGCTGGTATCCCGTATCTGCTGCCACGCTACCGCATGTTTCTCACCGGGCATATTGAAGTACCAGGGTGTAAATCCGTGCAGTTCGCGTGCATCGGATTTTGTAAGATGTGCGTGTCCGCAGGGAATTACCTTAAAAAAGGCGGCTTCTTCGTCCCACAATTGTGCGAACACATTTGCCTTGATATCAGCTGCCTTTCGGGCAAACACCTCCTTAACTTCTTTGTCGCCGTTAAGCTTGGCCAGATAAGAAATTGCCTTTGCGTCGCCATACTGGTAACTATTAATGGTTGCGCGATAGCCGAGACCGTCCTTGCTCATCGCGCCTGAAACTGAAACTTCCATTCCGTCCCTGTCGTCCTTCTGCCAATAGAGCCCTGTCGAGTCCAGATGCTCTTTTTCCCAGGCAGTATAGTTTTGAATCAAATCGGGCAGCAACTCCAGCCCGACTGCATAATCGCCCTGGACTTCACAAAATCCGGTAATCGCATCGGCTGCCCAGAAGCTGTACGACCTTGGATTTCCACCTTTTTTAAACCAGAACCTGGCATAGTCGGCAAGATAGACCGGGTTATGCAGCCAGCGGCCTTCATAAAAGTGGTGACCAGCCGGACAGCTGATCGTGTTATGCTTCCCTGCCCAGGGTACATTCGGCAGAAATTCGGTTATAACATATCCTTCGGGCGTTTCCCTGATATGCTTCCGGTATGTCCACCACCGGAAATAATAAGTCTTTTCCAGTTGTTTGTCAGGACATTCAAAAAAGGGGATGTTTGCTTCCATGAATGCCCAGGCCTCGGAGTTAGGGTATTTTTGCTGATAGAGTTCACGATCATTTCTGTTGAATTCATTGACATAATGCTCGAAATGTTCTTTACGTAAAACGTCCTTTTGCGCTGCGACGAAAAAAGGTGAAATGCATATCAGAAAAACCACAATATATTTCATAGCGACACAAGCGGAAATTACTGTACCAGTATTTTAAAATTTCTCCTTCGGCTTTGCAGATCCTGGTAGTTGAGAATATATACTCCGGGTGCCAGATAACCTGACGTAAAAATCTCGGATAAGCCTTTTTGTAAAGGACGGGTCTTGAACGGAACTTTGGTGCCGCTACTGGAAACAAGTTGCAAAGTATTCAAGTCAACAAAGTCTGTCGAAACAGCAAAAGTATTTCCTGTCACCGGATTTGGCATCGCAACTGCCCCGGCAGGCAAGCTGCGCTGTTCGCCTTCCCTGATCAGGATATCGTAAATTCGTATTTCTCCAAGCCCATTACGAAATCTCAGCTCAAAATTGGAAAGCTTGCCAGGAGAAAATTCAGAATTTCCCGGATAAGCAGTACTACCCAAAGCGACCGGCTCATTATCGACCCACAAATCATAAGTACCGGAAGAAACTACCCTTTCCTCTAACTCACCAGGCATTTGATAATTCAGCATACTATTAGAATTATTTAACACCCAGGTGAGCGTGATCCGTTTTTTTACCGGAATAGATTGGCTTGTCCGCTGCGTTTCAGGGTCTTTTATATAGATTGAATCCTTCAAGAAATTCACTGTGCACTTGGAAAACATCAGATCATTTCCCGGAAAAGAATTGTTGACCGGGTCGAAATTTTCTCCTAAATACAAATAGATTGCATTCACAGCATTGGCCTGGACCGACTCTGCGCTCATTGTGATTTGTACAAATAACGTCTTAGGTGCCGGCTGAAACGGGGTGGCCCGCATTGCCCTGATAATTCCGCCCGTTGCCGAATCCTGCTGCGACCGCACCAGCTTCAAATACCCTTTATGAAATTTATGGTACGAAAGCTCAGGCGCCGTGAGAATCATGTGACTGAACTGGCCCGTATCCGGCTGCGGGTTCACCAGCGCAGTTGTTTTCTCAAAATCCTGATGAAAATACACGGTTTGCGCGTTACTGGCCGAAAATGCAAAAAGCACTGCAATGAGTGCTTTTTGCATGCTGGAAATTAGTGAATAGCTGTTTTGCATAAACTGTTAGCGTTTATGCATTTAGACGTCACTTTATTGTAATAGTAACTTAGTAGTTAGTCTCTTTTTTTGAAATACTATCTGCTGCGGCCTTCACTTCTGATCTTTTCCAGTTCTGCTGCCATTGTTTTGACCTTTGCCGGGTATTTATCAGCCAAATTTATTTTTTCACCGATGTCCTTGCTCAGATCATAAAGCTGCGGTTTGGCATTATTGCCGGTTTCTGTATTTGTAAGCTCCGCAATGGCTTTGCCGTCACGGGGCTCAATGTATTTCCAGGTGCCTTGTGTAATGGACAAAGCTCCGCCCTGCTTTATTAAAAAGCCACGCCCCACTTTGCTTTTGCCGATCATTGCGTCCATTACATTAAAGCTGTCGACCGCATCGTCTCCATCCAGTTTTTGCTGAAAAAAGTTTGCGAACGACGCGAGCAGGTCGATCTGGCAAATCAGCGCGTCAGAAACCGTTGCAGGTTTTATCGTCTGGGGCCAGCGTGCCAGCCATGGAACCCGGCTGCCACCTTCGAAAGCGCTGTATTTGCCTCCGCGGAGTGGCCCGGCCGGGCTGTGCCCTTTTGCTAGTTCCACTGCCCTATCCGCATAACCATCGTCTAAAACCGGCCCGTTGTCACTTGAAAAAATAATGAGCGTATTGTCTGCGATCTTGAGTTCGTCCAGCTTTTTTAATATTTCACCAACTGTCCAGTCCATTTGCAGGATTACGTCGCCCCGCAGCCCCATTTCGCTTTTGCCCTTAAACTGCGAACTCGGCATTCGGGGAACGTGGATATCATTCAATGAGAAATACAGAAAGAACGGGGCTTTGCTGTTATCCTCCATAAACTGCTGCGCCTTGCTCAGAAAAACATGGGCGATTTCCTCGTCAGTCCACCGCGTTTGCTTTCCTCCGGTCATCCAGCCAATCCGTCCGATTCCGTTCACAATGGTATTATTATGGCCGTGATTGGGGGAGGCGGGCAACTTGAGTAGCTCCGGATTCTCTTTCCCGGTCGGTTCATCCCCGATTTTTTTCGAGTAATCGACTTCAATCGGATCATTTTGATCCAGCCCCTGAACTTCGTGATTTTCTACAAATACAGTAGGCACACGATCAGAAGTGGCAGGAAAAAAATAGGCATAATCAAAACCAACTTCATTAGGTCCTTTCGTGATCGGCTTATTCCAGTTGATATGCTTACTGCTTTCTCCCAGCCCCAAATGCCACTTGCCTACTGAGGCCGTTTTATAACCGGCCTTTTGGAATAACGCAGGCAGCGTAATGTGGTCGGTCGGAATGATCAGTGATGCATCACCCGGCAATACCCCCGTTCCTTTTTGTCTCCAAGGATATTTACCTGTCATCAATGCAAACCTCGAAGGCGTGCAAGTTGCCGAGGAAGTGTGGGCATTTGTAAAGCGAATACCCTCTTTCCCGATCCGGTCGATGTTCGGAGTACTGATTTTAGCAGCACCATAAGCGCTGAGATCTCCATACCCCACATCGTCGGCGTAAATGAAAATGACGTTCGGTTTTTGCTTTTTCTGAGCTGATGTGAACGCCGGTACCAGCAATGCAATTGCCAGTACAGCATTCAAAAACCATTGTTTTTTTTGAAACATCTTTTCGGGATAAGTGGTCGAAACTATCTTGATGCTGTCAGCTCTTTTATTAAATCTGTTTCCTCTTTTTTGTAAGGCGTTCCATCCTTCCTGAAAATATCATGAAACCAAAGCTCAGGCTCCTTCGTGTAAGTTTTCTTCCAGCTGTCCCACGGGTAAATCGTCTGAGACTTGCCACTTACCAGTCCCCAATTGATCGCACCTACGTTATATTTTTTAGCGATCGGCAAAGAGCCTTTGAAAAAGCTTCCGTTCCCGCGCGACATATACTCCGTGCAAATCATCGGACGGTCATAACGTTGCAATTGTTTAATGCGCTTTTCAAAATCCGCAGCATCTTCATAATTGTGGAAAGTAACAATATCAGACTGCTCAATCATCAGTTTTTCAATGGGTTTCAAAGTTTCGTGAGAAGTCCAGTCCCCGTTCCAGACACCAGCTGTAAGTGGTTGCGAAGGATTTGCGGAACGCGCCCACGCAAATGATTTTTCCAGCAAAGGCAGCACATAATCCACTTTATTAGGTATCTCAACCTTACCGTATGAGCTTGTGTTCGGGTTATCCGGCTCATTCCAGATGTCCCAGGCCAGCACGCGATCGTCATCTGCAAACGCCGCAACCGTACCTTTTACATATCTTTCAAGCCTTGCATATTGCGTGCTGTCTTTCAATGCATTCAGCCCCGGACTTTGCACCCAGCCCGAATTGTGAACACCCGGCTTGGGCGCACGCTGCGTGCCTAATTTTGGAAACGGATCCCAGCAAGAATCAAATAAGACCAGCATTGGTTTGATATTATGCTTTTTGGCAATATCCAGAAAGATACCCACCCGCTTCACGAAACCTGCTGAATCTTGCTGATACAGCAGATCGTGCAGATATACACGCATGGTATTCATTCCGATCTGTTCGGCCCAGCCAAGCTCGCGATCAATGGTCGCGGTATCGAAAGACGCTTCCTGGAACATTTCAAGCTGATTAATGGCCGTGCTGGGCAGAAAATCGGCACCAACAAGCCAGCCTTGGTTCGCATACCAGTCTTTTGCCTGCTCTTTGGTCCAGATTTCCCTGGTCTGCGAAGTGGCTGTGGAATCGCCTGAGTCCTGACTATCTTCTTTCTTGGAAGAACAACTAAAAAACAGCAATGTGGCCAGTACCGTCAGTACGGTTGATTTCAATAGTTTCATTTGACTTAAGGTTTATTTAAAAATAGGTGCTTGAACGGAAGTTGTGCTAGGTTCGGCATTGACAATTTCAGGCCAGCCATTTGACCAGCTAAGCTTATCCAGCATTAAAACCCGCCTGTTTGCGCCGGTGGAGACATAGGGTTTGGTCTTGTCGATTGCGTGGTATAGCAGCCAGTCGTCTCCATTGTCGTCGGTTATAAATCTGGAATTATGTCCCGGGCCGGCATACTTGTCATTCATATGTAACAGCATGGTACCGGTTCCCCGCTCTTTCAGGTCTTTACCATCTTTATCCAGAAAGGGGCCTTTGGCACTTTTCGATCTGCCCACCCGAACCTGGTACTTACTTTTCGCGCCCTCGCAGCAACTTTCCTTCGAGCCGAAGAAATAATAATAGTCCCCCTTTTTCTGAATGATAACCGCCTCAAAATCGCCGGCCGCTACTTTGAATTTCTTTGAAAGATCCGGAACAGATTTACCATCCGCACTGAGCTCTACGCCATAAGTCCCCTGCGCAGCAGCGTCACTGAAACTTCCCCAAAAAACATATTTTTTATCATCTATCTCCATAAAAAATGGATCGATGGAATTAGGCACGCCTACTTCTGAGCTCAGGAATAATTTCCCGATATCTGTAAATGGACCTTCCGGAGCGTCGGCAACAGCCAGCCCGATACCCGGATCGGGATCACCCCACGTGGAGAATGCGTAGTACATATGATATTTCCCGCCTACCCGGACCACTTCCGGCGCCCAGATCCCGCCCTTTTCTTTCCAGGAGGGTTTAGTCTGAAAAGCGTCCTTTACGTATGTCCAGTTGACCAGGTCTTTTGAACTGACAATAGGGATGAGATGAGCACCTTTTCCATCGCCCCAATTGTCCATCGTCCCGTATGCATAGAACATGCCGTCATCCGCTCTTACAACGGTAGGATCAGCGAGAATAGGTTCGAAAACAGGATTGGTATAAGTAACCTTTTTTGCTGATTTGTCTTGCGAGAATGCATCAGGCAGTGTCAGAAAAATCAAGCTGGCTACCAATAATTTTGGTAAAAGCGGCATTTGGGGAATATGTTTTTTTAAAACTCTAAAAAACAAAAAGCGCAGAATCGATGATTCTACGCTTGATATTCTGATATAAGGACTAAAATTAATTCACTGATCTCACTTGCTCCACCAACTCAACCGTTACATCTACAAGTCTGGCAATTGTAATGTTATCATATTCAGTTTCCCGGATCAAGTTCCGAATAAGCTTCAATTTGGTTGCATACTCAGCTTTGTTCCCAAAAAATTCTGCTCAAACTTTGTTGGCAAGAAAGTTACATTCTCATCGGTCAGTATAGCGAATGCGGTAGTGCGCGGGCGGTAGTTGTCCCAGATCCTGTAATAGCAGGTAAACATGCGATCCGCAAAATTTCGATTTCCAGAGTATATCGTG
Source organism: Dyadobacter sp. UC 10 (assembly GCF_008369915.1). Lineage (NCBI taxonomy): Bacteria > Pseudomonadati > Bacteroidota > Cytophagia > Cytophagales > Spirosomataceae > Dyadobacter > Dyadobacter aurulentus. The sequence goes on from NZ_VSRN01000001.1 coordinate 1,522,885, forward strand.
GGTATACACAAAAAAGAGGTTGTTTGAACTGAGACGTTCAAACAACCTCCTGGTCATAAAGTATTTCCGGCTTAAAGTTTTCCGAGCTCAAAAAGCAGCTTTTCAACTTCCTCCGGAGAAGTAGCAGGGAAGTTGGCGATCCTTAACTGAGACGATTTAAAATCTCCATAACCGCTGCCAACCACCATTCCCTTGTCTTTCATCGTTTTTATGATATCTGCCGAAGGCTGCTCCGTATTGGTTACTATTACGGTTTGCGAGCGGAATGTTTTTTCTTTCACAAAAGGAGTAAAACCTGTCGTTTTATCAATGAATTTATAGATCGCCGCCGCCTTTTGCTCAGTTTGCTTTCGGATAGTCTGCACGCCGATCTGATTAAAATCCTCCGCAATTTTACCCAGCAAATAAATACCCATTACATTAGGTGTAGCAGGCGTTTCATTATTTTGCGCATTCTTCCAAAGCGTTGGCAAATCATTGTGTGCGCCGATCGAATACTGCTTTTTAATGCTCTGCGCTTTTTCCAGACACTTTTCGCTGACGATCCAAACGCCCAGGCCAGCGGGAAGACCAAAAGCTTTTTGCACAGAAAAGAATGCAGTATCGATCAGACTATAATCCAGTTCCGGATATGGCGCTGATGAAACCATATCCACGGCAATAAACTTGTCCGGATTCTTATGTTTCAGTTTGTGAATCTCATTAACAGGCATTTGAACGCCGGAACTGGTTTCATTGTGCGTCACGCAAATCAGTTCCGCATATTCAGGAACTTCGATTTCTGAGGCTGAAAACCCTTCGCCCATCGGCTTTTCAAACTTGTGAGCGTACTTGTTCAGCGCATTGGAATAGTCGTAAAACTTTTTCGAGAAGGATCCATTTACCAAATGGAAGCTTTCCAGTTCCACACAACTGAAAAGGATACGTTCCCAGGCTTCCGAGGCCGATCCGAGAAAAAGGATTGCATGTGTCTCCGGCACTTTCAGAAGCGTGCGCAGCTGATCAACAGTGAACTTGTGCAGGTTCCGGTACTGCTGGCTCCTGTGACTGATCGCTCCGAGCTGATCAGCCACAAAAGTTTGTAAATGCTTCTCGAATGAAGGATATAGCTGGGCCGGGCCCGGCGTGAAAAATGTAAGTGGCATATTCGCTGATAAATGAACTGGCGTTAAACTCAATAAAGCATCCTGAAACGGATCGTACCTTCCAGCTCTTTCACTTCCTGAATAAATTCTTCGGTGTACCCTTTTTCAATATCTACGATCACATAACCGATATGTTCGTTGGTTTTGAGGTACTGCCCGGTGATATTGATATTGTTTTTGCCAAAAATATGGTTCAGCTTGGCCAAAACGCCTGGTACATTGGCGTGAATATGAAGCAAACGGTGCGAATCTTTCAATTTCGGCAACTGCACTTCCGGGAAGTTCACACTTCCGTAAGAGCTGCCATTATTCATAAATTCGAGTAACTTCGAAGGCACAAAATGTCCGATATTCTCCTGCGCTTCTTCGGTGCTTCCCCCAATATGCGGGGTTAGTATCACGTTCGGCAGGCCCAGTAGCTCACTTTCGAATGGTTCGTCGTTCGTTTTCGGTTCTTTTGGAAAAACGTCCACGCCCGCTCCTGCTACTTTTCCGCTTTTCAAAGCATCCGCCAAAGCCTTGATATCTACCACGTGGCCGCGCGACAAATTCAGGAATATCACTCCCTTTTTCATCAGGTCAAATTCGCGCTTGCCGATCAGATTTGTATTTTCCTTTCTACCGTCGACGTGCATACTGATCACATCAGCGATCGAAAGCAGTTCTTCGAGCGTATTCAGTTTCTTGGCATTACCGATAGAGAGCTTTTCAATTTCGTCATAAAAATAAACCTCCATACCCAATGCCTCAGCCACAACCGAAAGCTGCGTTCCGATGCTGCCGTAGCCCACCATTCCAAGTTTTTTCCCACGGATTTCAAAGCTTCCGCTCGCTGATTTATCCCAGATTCCCTGGTGCAGCTGGTTGCTTTTGCCCACGATATTCCGGATCAGCAGGATCATTTCACCTACCGCCAGCTCGACAACCGAACGTGTGTTACTGTAAGGCGCATTAAATACCGCGATCCCCTTTTTCGCAGCTTCGTCCAGGTCTATCTGATTGGTACCAATGCAAAATGCGCCAATCGCCATAAGCCGGTTTGCATTTTCAAGAACCCGCTTGGTGATATTGGTTTTTGAACGTATACCTATGATCGACACATCCTTTATCCGTTCGCAAAGCTCGTCTTCGTCCAATGCGCCTTTCACAAATTCCACATTAAAACCTTCTGATTCAAAGGCTCTTAATGCGGCCGGATGCACGTTTTCCAGAAGCAGCACTTTAATGCGGCTTTTCGGATAAGACTGGCTCCTGCTTAATTTATTATCGTATAAAAAATCGTCAAAAGAACTGGCGATATGGTCTGCAACCGCAGTTACCCGCGGCCTGTCCACGTTTTCAGTAAATGCATAAAATCGGCTTGCAAGGCCTGATGCTTTCAATTCATAATCGGTATAACCGTCTCCAATTGCAAAAATTTCTCCTGCGAGGTTCAGGGAAGCAAGTATCTTAATCTTGCCACCGTCCATTGAAAGCTCGTTTTCCTCATCAATACCGATGATATTACCCTCCTCGTCGAATACAAACTCGTTGGCATAAACGTGATCCGCACGAATGCCAAACTCAGTTGCTACCGGCACGATAAACTCTTTAAAACCGCTGGAAACGATATAAATCTGATCTGTATTTTCAGTCAGAAACTGCGTATTCCTTTTAAACGAATCAGAAACCTTCGTTTTCAGCAAATTCACCAGTTCGCCTATGTGGGAGCGGTTTGCTTTCAAAAGCGAGATCCGCTGACGCAATCCCTCGGCAAATGACATTTCGCCATTCATTCCCTTATTGGTCAGATCAGCAATTTTTTGAACAACCTGATCTTGTTCAGGGTGCCCTTTCAATGCGATCGCTGCAAGTTCGTCCAGTCCTTCTACTTTGGTAAAAGTGCTGTCAAAATCAATGATAATGTACGGTAACGGATTGAGTGTTAATGTGGACATGAAGCAGGAAATAACTGAATAATAATCGGGTCAAATGAATTAACGTCTGGCAGGGTCAGGCTTTTGGGTTTCTGCCGCAAAATTACGAATCTGTTTAGATAAGACCTCAACAAAATGTTGTTCGTAAGAGTTTAAAACAAAAAAAGCATTTCCTACCACCGAAAAAACTGCTCAGCCGTTTTTTCCGACCAGTAAAATTCGTCCGTCAGCTTTGAAGGGCGGAATCCGCAGTGGCCGCCCTGGCCTGACGCTAGTAATGTTACTGATTCGTGATTTTGAAGCAGATCGAGTGGCAGACTTGAATACGGGACAATAGGATCGTTTTTAGCATTGATGATCAGCGTAGGCACTTCTATATTTTTGACGAAATGCATCGAACTGCACTTTTCATAGTAATCATCGGCGCCGCTGAAGCCGTGAAGCGGGGCAGTATAGATATGATCAAAATCGTAAAGCGTTTTAACGTGCTTTCTGTCCGAGAGTGATATTCTGTCAGGGTACAAGACGGCTTTAGCTGCGACTTTGGGATTCAACGTATTTAAAAATCGCTGCATGTATACCCTATTCTCTCGTTTAATGATCGCCAGACTGCACGCTTTCAGATCCATCGGAACACTGAATACGAGTGCCTGTTTGATTTGTTTAGTAAGTTCATGCCTGCTTTCGCCCAGGTATTTAAGCGTCAGATTACCTCCCAGACTAAATCCGATCAGACTTATTGTCTTATATCCCCTGCCATTTGCATACTGGATGACAAGATCAAGATCTTCGGTTGCGCCGCTGTGATAGAACCGGGCGGCATTATTCATTTCCCCTCCGCAGCTTCTGAAATTCCAGGCAAGACAATCATATCCGATCTTGTTCAAAAGCTTCACCATTCCCAGCATGTACTGCCGCGTACTGTCTCCTTCCAGCCCGTGTGTGAGGATCGCAAGGTGCTTTGAAGGTGTATTTTTTGCGTGAGACCAGTCGAGATTAAGAAAATCTTCATCGGGAGTTACAATTTTTTCCCGGAAATATTTCACCTCATTGACTTTCCTGAAAAGGGCAGGATAAATGCTTTGAAAGTGCCCGTTCGGCAACCAATACGGGGAAATGAGGCTGTCAGCGTGTATTAGGGGCATGCGTTTTGGGGTAATTTATTAAGAACAATTCTAAGCAAAATATTTTTTTAATCTTGTTTATATATTTTTTCTACATACATTTGATTTTTAAAAATATAAGATCAATTCTAATGGCAGAAGGTACAGTTAAGTTTTTCAATGATTCCAAAGGATTTGGATTCATCCAACCAGCATCAGGTGAAAAAGACATTTTCGTTCACGTTTCAGGTCTTCAAGACGATATCCGTGAAAACGACAAAGTGTCTTACGACGTGGAAAATGGAAGAAAAGGTCTAAACGCAGTTAACGTTCGCGTTATCTAAGTTTAGTCATAATAAGACATTTCGAAAGCATGCATCACTGCATGCTTTTTTTGCTTTCTGCCCTATTTGACTTTCGTCATTTCTTCGTAAGCCCGCTGGATACCCGGATTAGTAGGTTCCGCACGCATTGCCGCTCTCCTTTTGACCGGGTCCTTCATCCAGCGATAAAGCCACGAAAAACCCGCATTCCCATAATAGTAATTGACCGACTGATAAGCAGGATCCGCTATTGCCTCTTTCAGACTTATCATTTTGTAATTCTGCTCTTTCAAAGCCTGAACCAGCTCAGGAAGGTAATCAGTGTTGAGGCGGTTGTCGTGACACAGGTAAATGTGCTTCAATTCCCTTCCAAACATAGCAGCAGAAATAGTATCCATGTAGGCGAAAAGCTTCATGCTCGCTGCAACATATTGATCTCCTATCGAATCAGCAAGCAACTTGTTTCCTTTTTCCAGCGCTTTCTCATAAAGCTGATTATACATCCAATCTTCACTTTCCACCGTAAAAGGCGTTGACTGGTAAGCTTTCTTACCCAAAAACTCCTGCATTTGAACGTGCGCAAGACTATCCTTCCCCATAGCATTGAATGGAAACCGGAAGTATTCAAGTTTTTTTCCGGTGCTTTTAAGTATTTCCAGCGTCAGCTTTTCACCTTTTATTACTTCTTCACTAAAAACTGCAAAACCGACGTCACCGTAATTCGGATGTGAGTAGCTGTGGTTACCCGGTGTGATAAAATCTTTAAGCAGCCAGGTTTTGAGTAGCAGCTCATTTTCCTTCGAACTGGCAGTCTGCATTAAATTGGCCTCATTGATAAAAATCGCAACCGGAATGTGCAGGGAATCCAGCCTTTTCAGTAGACGGGAACTTCCGTCTTTTTCGACAATATGCACATTCGGAACATCGTCGATCGTGATCGATACACTTTTCTGCGACTTGGCAGCGAAGGTAATGAGAACGAATGCGAAGAGAGCAATCAGTTTTTTATGCATATCAGCCCGGAATTCTGTCCCTGCCCTGGCGCTCGAACATCCATTGCGGATATTCGGTTTTTAAAGCGCTGATCGCATTGAGCTTTTCGAGATCTTCCGGTGTTAACAAAATGGAAGTGGCTGCGATATTTTCTTTTAACTGCTCCGGTTTTTTGGCTCCGATAATTACACTGGTAACGCTCTGCTGGTGCAAAAGCCATGACAAAGCAATCTGCGCCACCGATACCGAATGTGCTTTTGCGATCGGCTCGATCACATCAATAATATCGTACGCTTTTTCTTTGTCAATCGGCGGGAAATCGAAATTGTCGCGACGATTTTCTCCGGATGCTTCTTTTCCACGGGAATATTTGCCCGACAAAAATCCACCCGCCAGCGGGCTCCACGGCATTAATGCCAGGTTCTGGTCTTTCATCATCGGAATTAGTTCACGTTCCAGGTCCCTGCCGGCGATAGTGTAGTAATGCTGACAAGCAACAAACTTCGTCCAGCCATTTTTCTCAGCAATACCATTCGCCTTCATAATCTGCCAGGCTGCGTGGTTGCTCACACCGAGGTAACGCACCTTTCCCGACCGCACAATATCTTCCAGCCCGCGCATGGTTTCTTCCAGCGAAGTTTCCACATCTACGCCGTGAATGTAAAACAGGTCAATGTGATCAGTTCCCAGTCTTTCGAGGCTTTCATTGACGGAATCCATGATATGCAACCTCGATAAACCAATCTGATTTGCGCCCGGCGCCATTCTGCCCCTGGCTTTGGTAGCAATCACCACTTCGCTATGTTTTAAACCCAGGTCTTTAAGCGCCTGTCCTAATATCGTTTCCGATTTGCCGTAGGAGTAAACATTGGCGGTATCAAAGAAATTAATTCCGCTATCGAGCGCTGTTTTCACCAATGCACTTCCCTCTTCCTGTTGCAGTCGCCCGATCGCCTCCCAATATCCTTCTCCTCCAAAAGTCATCGTCCCGAAACAAAGCTCAGAAACCAGTACGCCAGTATTGCCTAGAAATTTATACTTCATGTTTTCTAGTTTATGAGTTTATAGTATGAGTTCAAAGTTCATGAGTTTTAAAATTATAAGTCAGAAATTCACTCATAAACTCATCGACTTTAAACTCATAAACTCCATAACCCTATTCAAACAAATCCTCCGACCGTTCCAGCATCAGAATGGACGACTGGGGGACGATTACGTATTTTTGTCCGTCGTATTCGAGGTCGATCGCATTACGCTGCAGGTAGATCGCCAAATCGCCTTCCTTCGATTGCAGCGGCATATATTTAACTTTTTCTTCAGTCTCTTTCCAGGGCTCGTCCTCGGCTGCTGCCGGGATCGGATATCCGGGGCCTACTTTGATCACATAACCTGACTGGACCTGCTCTTTTTCTGTGATAGTAGGAGGCAGATACAAGCCGCTATTTGTGCGGTCACTGGGACTTTTCGGGCGGATCAAAACCCGGTCACCTACAACTATTAAACTTTTCAACCGGTTATCAGATGTTACTTCGTACATTTTAATAAATTAAATCTATCCGGACCACTTTTGTCCTTGCAAATTGGCTAACAAATATTCAACTGCATTTGTTTGCCGTAAAACCCTTCTTCTTTAAAATTGAAAATAGATAAACTGCTTCTCTGTGATCACACTGAGCAGGTAGGTTACACACGCCAGCATTGGAAATAGAATGAAAAACACCAAAGTATTCCTGGTAGGTATTTTCTCGTAGTAATGCTCCTTCACGAGCAGCAATATGATCAGAAAAACACAAAACCACATTTCAGTCGGGTTTAACGGTGACGAAATGCGATCTGAGAGCGAGAGGTTTCCGATCTCTTTTAAAATTTCAAGTGAGCGGCTGATCGAGTTCCGGAAAAAAACCCAGGTAAGCGTGACCAAAGCAAATGTGGTCAGGACGTTAATAATGCGGGTAAAAAGATTATCAGGAATGCTGATATTTGCTTTTTTCATCCACTTGTCACGCAACGAGGCAGAGATCTGGTAAAATCCGTGTAATCCGCCCCACACTACAAAACTCCAGCTTGTACCGTGCCATAAACCACTCACCAGAAATACGATCAGCTGGTTGCGATATTTATAAAATTCTCCCTTTCTGTTTCCTCCTAATGGAATATACAAATAGTCTCTAAACCATGTAGATAACGATATATGCCACCTTCCCCAGAATTCAGGAATGGATCTGGCTTCGTAGGGTGAGCGGAAATTGTCCATTAAAGTAAAACCCATTACCCTGGCAGCGCCGATCGCCATATCTGAATATCCCGAAAAGTCGCAATAGATCTGAAATGAGTAAAATACTGTTGCTAAAAGCAAGGTAAGCCCGTTATGGTCCGAAGCGGGGTTGTATGCGTGGTCGACAAAAAGAGAAAGCCTGTCGGCGATCACGATTTTCTTAAATAATCCAAAAGCCATTTGCATTAAACCGGACTTTACCTGTTCAAAATCGTATTTGAAATACGAATGGAACTGAAAAAGCATGTTCTGCGGCCGCTCAATCGGACCGGCTACCAGCTGGGGATAAAACATTACATACAGTGCATATATCCCGAAATGCCGCTCTGCCTTTTGATTCCCGCGATACACCTCAATCGTATAGCTCATCGCCTGAAACGTATGGAATGACAAACCGATCGGAAGCAAAATTTTACCCGAACCAGTTGTAATCCACTCCACCACCTGGGTTGGCATTAATCGGGTCAGCGGTGGGAAAAGCGGGCGTACTTCCAGACTTGCCAGCAAACCATTGACCGAATCCTGTAAAAAATCGTAATACTTAAAAAAGGCGAGGATACCAATGTTGGAGATCAGACTGATGATCAGCAGCAGCTTCTTTTGTTTCTGGTCCCGTGACTTTTCTATCCAGATACCTGCATAATAGTCGATTACAATGGTTCCAAACAGGATAAGAATAAATATCGGCTTGAAAACCATGTAAAAGTAACAGCTCGTTGCGAGCAGCAGGATCCAGCGTCCACGCCACGACAGGCTGAAATAGGCCAGCGTAACTACAATAAAAAATATAATGAACTGGATCGTGTTAAACAGCATCGGGCGAAGTGTACTCTCGGTTGACTATTTCCTCCTTAATAATAAATAAGGGGCGGTTTTTAGATTGAAAAAAAATGCGCAGCACATACTCCCCTATGATTCCGAGCGCAAGCAGCTGTACACCGCTGAACAGAATGATCACAAAAAGCAGGGAGGTAAAACCTTCTATGACCTGGGCAAAAAACATCTTTTTGACCACAACTATTATAAAGTAAACCAATGAGATCAGGATCGCCAAAACGCCGACCCGGCTCATAAACTTGACAGGAAACTCACTGAAATTAAATATGCCATTATAAGCCAGGCGAAATAGCTGCCTGAAAGAATATTTCGACTCACCGGCAATACGTGCGTCACGTTCATATTCATACCCGATCTGCCTGAATCCGATCCATGACCGCATCCCTCTCAGGTAGCGGCTTTCTTCCGGCATTTTGTTCATTACATCCACTACCCTTCGGCTTACCAGCGCAAAATCCCCGCTATCGAGCGGAATATCGACATATGAAATAGACCTTAACAACCTGTAAAACAGATGATAACCTGTCTTTTTCATCAAATTTTCCTTCCGCTTTTTACGAACTGCGTAAACTACATCATTGCCTTCTTTCAAAAGCTTATAAAATTCAGGAAGAAGTTCGGGAGGATCCTGCAAATCGCCGTCGATCACGAAAATCGCCTCGGTACCCTTAGCACTTGAAATACCCGCGGTCAACGCCAGCTGGTGACCGTGGTTTCGCGAAAGAAATATACCGTGATAACGCTCGTCTGTTAGTGCCAGCTGCCTGATTTTGGAAGCCGTATCATCCCTGCTGCCATCGTCGATCAGCACCACTTCAATGGCGAGTGAACTAGAATCCATTAACGCATTGACACGCTGTATAAGCAAAGGAAACGTTTCTGATTCGTTGTAAAGCGGCGCAACAATAGATATCTGAGGGATTTTCAATTCTTCTATCGATTTCAATTTTGGCTGTTAGTCGCAAAAATACACCTTTCAGACCAACATAGAAAGCTCAATTAGTAAGCGTTTTTATTGAATCGTAACCTGTTCGCCCGTATTCCAAACGGACAAACCGCCGGATGAAATCTCCCAAATCGCAAGATTATACGTCCCAGCCCTGATCGTTCCAACCGGGCATAATGCTTCGTTGCCGCCAAGTGGAAAAACGAACAGATACCTGTTTGAACCAGATTCCAGAAAAGCATATCTGCGATGGTTTGCAGCCGGGCCGGCAAGCAGGTTAATTCTTAAAACATCGGCTTCCAGGCTTGCCTTCGCTTTTGCATTCGCGGTAGCCGGCGCACCAGCCAAACGTACCTGATCTTCTTCTGGGTGAATGAGCGGAGCGGGAAGAGAATAAATCCCCAGGCTATCCACCTGTCTGAGCGTCGTTGCCAGCATCGTTTCAAAAGCACTGTTTTTTGTGGCTCCAAGTCCCACTCCATTGTGTTTTTGATTAAATGCAAATGCAGTCCGGGCATTGCTTGTGTTCTTGATAATAGGCAGATAGTTAACGATCGTTGACCACCAGAGCCCCGCCGATATCAGGCACATTATACCAAAAAACCAGTAGCGGATCTTCACACTAAGCGCCTGTAAAACAATAATAAACACAACCGAAGTCATGACGGCCGGATACATTTTATAGGTACTCCACAAAATGATATGCGGATCAAAGCGGGTCCTGAAAAACACCACCATTCCCATACTGATCAGCACATAAATCAATATAGCAAGCCAGAATGCGTTCCAGCGAAGATCTGTATTCCGGATGTTGTAAATATGCGCGAGGTACCTGCCGGCTTTATCAGGAATCCACCGGCCCCAGAATGCAGAAACGGACAGAACTGCGATGGTCCAGGTAGCGAAGACCGAGAATAATACAAACCCCGTAATCGTAGGGATGATCATTCTTCTGGCGAATCCAACATTCGCGAAAATATCGAAATCGCCACCCAGCATTGTAAAAAATGCGATGAATGTGCGCAGCGGATTTTCGAGCACGTAGCTGAATGCTTTGTCATTACCCTGCACGAAGTCGGGCCCCTGAAAATACAGGTAAATAGAAATAGCGCCCGCACCGAGCCAGATGAAAGACGATTTCCAGCGTTGCTGCAAAAGCAATAGTACCAGTCCCGACGGCCATACTACCATTCCATTTCCCATACTGAAAGTGTCCAGACAGGCAACTGCCACAGCCAATGCAAAAGCAGGTACATTTCGCTTGACCAACAAATAAAAGCTGGCAACAGAAAGCATAATCACCATTTGATACTGCATGGACATGATCGTCATGAAAGTACCGGCGTATGCCTGAAAGTTAAAGATCAAAAATGCGATGGGCAGAATAAAGTACCATTTACCTCCCTGCCGCAGGTAACCGCGGACGATAAACAGAAATATGATCAGCACGCTCAGGTTGCCTGCGAAAAGCAAATCCTTGAAATTAAGCTTGCCGGTAAGGTAATACTGCGCCAGGACTATCAGCCGGGCTGTGAAAACACGATGCTCATTATTAGGGCGGATAAATGCCTCCCATTTCCCGTATAAAGTGCTTGATTTCAGCCAGTTTACTAAAAAGTAGGGTATATTCTCAACATCATCGAACCAGGGAATATTGATACTGTTTTTGACGATAATATAATAGAATCCACCAATCACGCTGAGCGTCAGGATACCTGTTACATATTGAGAAAGCGTCTCCTGCTTTTTATTCAAACTATTCATTCTTTTCCGACATTATAATCGCAATCCTGCCATAATACCCCGCCATGCATTTGTTCCACCAGTGATCAGGATTAGTAGTAATGTCATCTTCCACATAAATGGAAAATGCTTTGGAACGGATCGGAGGCAGATAGACCGTTTCGTCTGTACCGCTTTTTAGAAGTGCATACCGCTCGTACATTTCCTTGTCGTAGGCTGCTGCTTTGCCTTTTATCCAGTCGGTGTAGATCAATCTGACATTCGGACTCCGGTAGAAGGAAAGCGCGACAGAGGCCAGCAGGATCACATATAAACCGACAAACCGCACGACTGTAAACTGAAAGAAAACAAGGCGTTTTTGTTTGAAATAATGAAAAACAACGCCCCAGATATAAAACCAGCCTATCAGAAAAAAGAAATAAGCGCTATTTACCACACGATGCGTGGGTTCGATCCCTACGCCGTAATAGGAGGGAAAGAGCTGCGCCGAAAGTACGCCGATAAACACCAATACCGCATACCACACGGGGATTGAAAAGTAATTCCGCGCACCTTCCGATAACCGGGACATCACTACCAGCCAGATTGCCGTGAAAAACACCAGCGGCGTTCTGAAAACCCAGTCAAAACCCAGTACTGCCAGTTTTTTAATCGTTGAAATAGCGGAAAAAGGAATGTTGCCGCCCAGCGGATTCCCGCCCATTCGTGCCTGGTTTCCCGGAGAACCCAGAAGAAGATAGCTTGAAATAGCTGCTATCACGAGCATTGAAATCATGAAAGCGTCGACCTTACGATAAAAAATGAGCCGGTATAACCACCAGGCTCCCACCAATAACACCATCGTAAGCATATTCTGCTCACTCGCCCCGATCACCGCAAACACCAGAAAACCGGCGAGAAAACCGACCAAAAGCTTCGCCGACTGCGTATCCTGGCGGTACCACCGCAATACCATCACGAGCCAGAAAAGTGTCAGCATATTAGGTACCGAGTACGTCACAAATGCCGCCATCCAGTAAAATGCCTCCGCCAGACTTGCCATTTTTAATACAAAAAGAAAAAAAACGACTCCTGCAAAACCCAGATGTGCGATGCGGGACAAGGTAGGCGTAAGATGCCTAAAGAGACTGTAAAGGGCAAAGATCGTTCCTGCTAAAAGCAAAACGGGTAATACCTTGAAGCCCGTAATAGAATGAAATAGCAGCGGATTGGTATGGTTCATAAAAACCCCGGAGTACCTGCCCGTCCAGGTTGTGTAATACAATTTCATTGCCTCGAACCAGCCTATTTTGAAGACGGTATCGATGTAGCAATAATCATCTGCTGCGGAGGGATGGTTGTAGTAAGAGAGCGCGAGCAAGGGAACCAGCACAGCTATCATTAAACAGATGTTGATCCAGTTACCAACAGTCCTGTACTTTCTATAAAATTTATTCATTGACAATTTTTTCAATAATGTATCGAGGACGGGCTTTCACTTCTTCGTAAATCTTTCCTATATACTCTCCTATCAATCCCAGCGCCATCATGTTGAACCCACTGAAAAAAGTAAGTGGCAGCATGGTGGAAGTCCAACCCGGCACGGTACGCCCGATCAGAAAGGAAAAAAGAATGTAAACTACGATCAGCATCGCCACTATAAAGTTGAACAAGCCGAAGTAGAGCACCAGCCGCATTGGAAAAGTGGAAAATGAGGTGATCCCGTTCCAGGCAAAGAGCAGCATTTTACTCAAAGGGTATTTCGTTTCGCCTGCCTGACGTTCGAGCCTGCTGTAAAAAACCTTTTCATTTTTGAAACCAACCAAAGGCACAATACCGCGCAGAAAGAGATTGATCTCTCTGAAATTGCCCAGCTCCTGCAATACCCGGCGGTCCATTAAACGGAAGTCGGCGTGGTTGAATACCACAGGTACGCCCATTTTTTGCATTAAAACATAAAACTTTTCGGCAGTAACGCGTTTGAACCAACTGTCGGAACTCCTGTCGCTTCGTACTCCGTATACAACCATTGCCCCTTCCCGGTGCTTTTCGATCATTCCGGTAATGGCGTTAATATCGTCCTGCAAATCGGCATCTATGGTTATAAAGCAATCAAAATCGTCCACATGCTTTTCCAAACCAGCCATGATCGCGCTCTGGTGTCCGAAATTCCGGGATAGGCCTACGCCGATTACATTCGAGTCGGTGCGGCAAAGGTCTTCGATGATATTCCAGGTCCTGTCCCTGCTCCCGTCGTTTACAAAGCAGATCCGGCTATTTTCAGCAATCAACCCCTGCCTTTTGATATCGTTGTAATATATGTTCAGCTTGGAATAGGTCAGGTTCAGAATAGCTTCCTCGTTGTAACATGGTATTACCAGGAGTAGTCGTGCTGGATTCATATAATGCTGTGTGGATTGAATCGACAAAAATAGCAGTAATAAGTTAATATGCTTCTTTTGACCCTTGCGTGCGTTCTATTTGCCCGCCTTACTGACCTTCCGGTTGCCTCCATCAAAAACACTTCCTGATAGCAGCGGATAAAGCAGTACTGCGAGAAGGATCAATGTGGTACCCCAATAAAATGCGGTTGTCATCCGCTCTTTCTCACCAAAAAATATAAAGGCCAGTGCGATGCCGTAAACCGGTTCCAGGTTGATAGTCAGGTTAATAAGGTAGGCTGAAAATTGTTTCATCAACTGTGTCGCCATCGTGCTTGCGTACACCGTGCAGATCCATGCGAGGAAGAGAATCCAGACCCAATCACCCGTTCCCGGCAGGTAAGGCGCGTTGCCTGTCCAGCCGAAAGTTTCGGCAACAACTAATGCAATAAGCGAAAAAACTGTGGCTCCTATCATTTCGTAAAATGTAATGATATAGGCATCAATCCGCTGTACGAGCCTGCTGTTAGCCACCGTAAACATGGCAGCCAGCAATGCGGACGCCAATGCAAGCAGCAATCCGAGGGCGTGGTCAAATTCGAAACGAAATACTACATACAACCCTGCAAACGCCAGAATGCCCAACCCTACTTCCAGCGGCCGGATGCTTTTTTTATTGACCAAAGGCTCAATAATGCTTGTCCAAAGCGAGGTAGTCGCCATGCCGGCCAGACAAACCGATGCAGTAGATACCCGCGCCGAGGCAAAGAATAGCATCCAGTGTGCAGACAATACACAACCTATGGCCAGCATCCGGAGCAAATCCGTTGCGTGCGTTTTAAAGGTTTTCCGTTTAAGAAAAATTACAGCACCCAGACCGATTGCTGCAAAAAGCGTTCTGTATAAGACTAATGAAACAGGCGATATGGTAACCAGCAAACCGACGATCGCGGTAAATCCCCAGATCAATACCAAAAAATGCAGGTGCAGGTACGATCGTAATGTAGTGGACGATAACATGGCTAACGTGGCAATGTTTTATATAAAACCACTCCTATGAATGAAAAAACGATATTGGGAAGCCAAACGGCAAAAAGTGTGTTGATCGTACCAGCCTCGGCCACGCCTTTTGACAAAAGAAAGAAGAGGATATAAATAAACGCCAGCATAAAACCCAGCGCAATCTGCCAGCCCACCCCGCGCCTGCTTTTTCGGGCCGAAACAATCACTCCGATAGCGGTAAGTATCAGAATGGCAAATGGTTGCGTGAAACGAATGTACTTTTCGATCAGGTAAACCTCCAAACCATCCGAGCCGCGGCTTTTCAACAGCCGGATATGGGCGTTCAATTCCGGCAATGTGAAGGTTTCGAAGAGGTTATAGTCACTCTGGAAATCCTTCGGTGAAAGATTGATCGTCGTATCGATCTCCATCCCGCTGCTCAGTTTTTCTCCGAGGCTGTCCAGTGTTCTGACCTGGTAGTTTTGCAGCGTCCATTTCTGCTTCTTTTCCTGCCACACGATTTTATCAGCATAAAATTTCTGGATGAGTTCGTTGCCTCTGATCGTTTCCATCGTAAACTTGTTACCAGTGTTCGTGGAGCTATTGTAGCTTTCAAGATAGGCGTAAACGTCGTCTGAAATGGTAATATGGACGTTATGCCCGCTGAAATAGAACTGGTCCTTGACGTAGGTCTTTTCAAAATTGTTCCTGATCTTATTCGCTATGGGCAATATCCACCCTACCTGCACAAATGTCATAATCCCTAGGATGGTCGCGCCGATCATATAAGGCAGCAGCAACCGCCCGAAACTGATCCCACTGCTCAGAATAGCAATAATTTCGGTTCGCGCGGCAATGCGGGACGTAAAAAACACCGTCGCGATAAACACCATCAGGGGACTGATGTAATTGATCCAGTAAGGTATCAGGTTGAGGTAGTAATCAATCAGGATCTCCCGCAGCGGGGCCTTTTTTTCAAGGAAGTCGTCTACCTTCTCGGTGTAGTCGATCATGCAAATGATCAGCACGATCACGAATGCTACGAAAACGTAGGTAATCAGAAAGTTTTTGATCAGGTAGCGATCCAGGATTTTCAATCTCATGGCTGGTTATGTCTCATCGGCGCTGAACCAATAAATTTTTGGAAACCTCGAGACTGATAAACAACGACTCGCCCCCGTCTATTTGTACAGAAGCAGATTTATCATATTCATTAATTTCTTTCACTTGAATAACAGATCCCAGTTTAATACCCGACCTGTCCAAATGCTGCAAAAACGATGGCGCATGGTCCAGCACACCCATCATTCTCACTTTCTCTCCTACCTGCACGTCGGTCAGCACTTTGTAATCGGGTTCTGTTAAATTTCCTTTTGCGTCGGGGATCGGATCTCCGTGTGGATCGAATTTCGGATGTCCGAGATAAGTATCCAGTTTTTCCACTAGAATTTCAGAGGGAATATGTTCCAGCTCTTCTGCGATATCATGCACCTCATCCCAGCCAAAACCCAACTTTTCAACCAAAAAAACCTCCCAGAGCCTGTGTTTTCGGATTACTTTGATCGCAACTTTCTCGCCTAGTTCGGTCAGCGTGACGCCCTGGTATTTTTTGTAATTAATTAACCCTTTGTCTGCGAGCTTTCGCAGCATATCTGTCACAGAAGCGGCGCGGGTCGCGGTACTTTCAGCGAGCGCATTCGTGCTCACCTCCCCGCCGTCCCTTCCAGAAAGGGCATGAATGATCTTTAAATAATTTTCTTCTGTGAACGAATTCTGCATTTCGAGAAAACCCGGATTTTGATCTGAATATAAGCAAAAGTACAATCCTGCAAGCGGAGTAAAAAAATTTAGACTAGGCTAAATTTTTTTTGAGATTTTTCTTATATTTGTTTTCGGCATTTAATTATTAATTCCGTAGGTTCACCCAAAATGATTGACGGCTTAAAAGTGAAAGAGTTTTTACACAAAGAATCGTTAGATAATAAAGGGCAGCTCGCCTCTCTGTCGGAGGTACATTCCAGTATAGCGGTTCCCGAGGGAGCTGGTTTTTGGAAAAAACTGATGGCATTCACCGGCCCGGGCCTGATGGTCGCAGTAGGTTATATTGATCCGGGAAACTGGGCTACCGATATTGAAGGAGGATCGAGGTTCGGATATGCACTGCTTTCGGTGATTCTGATTTCCAACCTTTTTGCGATGCTACTGCAGCATCTTTCACTTAAACTCGGCATCGCTTCCGGCAGAGACCTCGCACAAGCATGCCGCGACTACTATTCCCGCCCGGTTTCATTTGTACTTTGGGTGTTGTCTGAAATCGCCATCGCAGCCACGGACCTTGCCGAAGTGATCGGTTCGGCAATCGCGCTCAACCTGCTTTTCGGCTTGCCACTGCCTGTCGGTGTGGTTTTCACCGCTTTTGACGTACTGCTGGTGCTGTATTTCCAACAAAAAGGGTTTCGGATTATCGAGAGTATCGTGGCCGGATTAATGGGTATTATCCTGCTTAGTTTTTTGTATGAAATGATCGTTTCCCAGCCTTCAATGGCGGGCATAGCAAATGGATTATTACCAAAAACCGAGATCATTACCAACCCCGGCATGCTCTATATTGCGATTGGAATCCTGGGGGCGACCGTCATGCCGCATAACTTGTACCTGCATTCCAGTATCGTACAAACCCGCGCCTTCCGCCGCGACGACGAGGGAAAACGTTCGGCCATCAAATTCGCAACGATCGACTCCACGCTATCGCTTGGTCTGGCCTTTTTTATCAATGCTTCCATTCTGATCCTGGCAGCGACTGCATTCCACGCCAATGGACACTTTGAAATTGCCGACATTACCGATGCATACCACTTACTTGACCCCGTACTCGGAGTTGGCCTGGCCAGTATCTTTTTTGCACTCGCGCTGCTCGCATCGGGACAGAGTTCCACATTGACCGGAACACTTGCAGGTCAAATCGTCATGGAAGGCTTCCTGAATATCAGATTGAAACCCTGGCTGCGCAGACTAATTACACGTGGTATTGCGATCATTCCGGCACTGGTTGTTTCGATCCTGTACGGAGAAAAGGGAACTGCCGAACTGCTCGTTTTCAGTCAGGTTATTTTGTCCTTGCAATTGAGCTTTGCAGTAGTCCCACTCGTGTTTTTCACCTCAAAATCCAGCATTATGGGGCGTTTTGCAAATTCCCGCGGGCTGACGGCAGTAAGCTGGATCATCACTTTGATAATCATCGCACTGAACGGTTACCTGCTTTTAAACACCTTCACCAGCTAACTTTCTTTTAACCCCAAATTAAATTTATCGGACAGAATATCTTCTTTGCATGCCGTTTCCTAACTTTCGCTGTTTTTTCAAAAAAAGTGAATGGAATCTAAGCACAAAGTTGATAAGGTAACCGCAGCCGGTGTACTGGTCGCATTCGGCATCATCTACGGGGATATTGGCACTTCTCCGCTGTACGTAATGCAGGCGATCATCATGAACGAGCGCATTACTGAGGAAATTATTTACGGAGCTATATCCTGTATCTTCTGGACGCTGACACTCCAGACCACCATCAAATATGTAATTCTGATCCTGCGCGCCGATAACAGAGGTGAAGGCGGGATTTTTGCGTTATATGCATTGGTCCGAAAACACGCCAAGTGGCTCACAGTCCCGGCTATTATCGGCGGTAGTACCCTACTCGCCGACGGTATCATCACCCCGCCCATTTCCGTTTCCTCTGCGGTAGAAGGTTTACAACTCATATATCCGAATATCCAGACCATACCCATCGTAATCAGCATTCTGACGTTGATTTTCGTTATCCAGGCTTTTGGTACCAAAGTAGTTGGCCGGGCGTTCGGGCCGCTGATGGTTACCTGGTTTGTCATGCTGGGCGTGCTGGGTTTAAACCAGATTTTGGTTCACCCGGAGATATTAAAAGCACTCAATCCGGTTTATGGCTATCATTTGATTGCCGATCATCCCGAAGGATTCTGGATACTGGGTGCAGTATTTCTTTGTACAACAGGTGCTGAGGCTTTGTACTCCGATCTTGGACATTGCGGCCGCGAAAATATTCGTATCAGCTGGATTTTCGTCAAGATATGCCTGCTGCTCAACTATTTCGGCCAGGGCGCCTGGCTGATCACTGAAATGGGCAACCTGCTTAATGCAAGAAAACCCTTTTACGAAATCATGCCGGAATGGTGGCTGCTGCCGGGCGTTGTGATTGCTACACTGGCCGCGATCATCGCTAGTCAGGCGGTTATAACCGGCTCATTTACGCTCATTTCAGAAGCTATCCGTCTGAATTTTTGGCCGAAAGTAAGGCTCATTTATCCAAGCGATCAGAAAGGACAGCTTTATGTGCCAAGTATCAACTGGCTGTTGTGGCTCGGTTGCAGCGGGGTCGTTTTGTATTTCCGCCAATCGTCCAATATGGAAGCGGCATATGGTCTGGCGATTACGCTGACCATGATCATGACTACCATTTTATTCTCTTACTATCTCTATATCAAGCGGGTAAACCTCTGGATCGTCATTGCATTCATGCTGCTTTACCTATTTATAGAAGGCATGTTCCTGGGTGCGAACTTGTCTAAATTCATGCACGGCGGCTGGTTTACGATCATGGCGGGAACGCTGGTAGCAGGTTTGATGACCGTTTGGCTTAGAGCTTTTTACATCAAACTGAGATTGACCGAATACACCAAACTGGAAAAGTATCTGCCAGCCTTGCATGAGCTTAGCCGGGATATCAGTATTCCAAAATACACGACGCACCTTGTCTTCATGACAAATGCTTCGAGAGCAACAGAAATTGAAACAAAAGTCATCTACTCCATTTTTCAAAAAAGGCCCAAACGTGCTGACGTATATTGGTTTATACACGTGGACATTACTGACGATCCGTACACAATGGAGTACAAGGTATTGTCGGACGACGACAATAACGACAATGTGATCAAGATCAATTTCAGGCTTGGTTTCCGGGTGGATCAACGGATCAATATGTTTTTCCGCAAAGTTGTGGAAGATATGGTGATGAATAAGGAGGTGGATATTACGAGCCGCTACGAGTCGCTGAGCAAGCAGAATATTACGGGAGATTTCCGCTTTGTAGTATTGGAAAGGTTTCTTTCTTTCGAAAATGACCTGCCGCTATTCGAGCAGTTGGTGATGAAAACCTACTTTTTCGTGAAAGATTTCACTACTCCGGAAGACAAATGGTTCGGGTTGGACAGCAGTTCGGTGAAGATAGAAAAAGTGCCTCTGATCATCCGCCCGGTAGAAAATGTCAAGTTGAGAAGGGTGTATAACTGATCTTTTTTCTATTTCAGGTATACCCCTTCCTCGCCTTTTTTGCTGAGCACTACTTTCACGTGCTCAGTTAATGTTGTACTCAGGGAATAGCCTACGTAATCGGCATGCACGGGAAATAAGTGGTGGCTGCGGTCCACGACTACGGCGACCTGCACTTTTTTCATCGGTACTTTCAGAAAAGGTTCAAGCGCGAAAGCAAGGGTACGGCCGGTATTCAGAACATCGTCAGCCAGGATAATCACCCGGTTTTCAATTTCTATTTCTTTATCAAAAACAATAGGACTTTGATAATGCAGCTGTTTATCAAAACGCAGCTCTATCAAATCCACCTGAAAAGGAGCTATTGCACCCAATTCCGCCGCCAGCATTGCAGCGAAAGCATATCCTTCTCCCGAAATGCCTGCGATGATTACGCCAGTTTCTTTAAAATTATTCTCATAAATCTCAAAAGCAATCCTTCTGATTTTCTGGTTCGTTTGATACGAGCTGAGTATTTGCCGTGGAGAAATAGTGCTTTCAGTCATTGAAAAAAGTGATTCGTAACAAATTGTAGGCTAAAAATAAGCATACATCCGACTACTTCATAATGATGCAAAATTCTTTATCCAGCCTGCAATCAGCAGTTCATCGGTAGGAATTGAAAGACTGACAATACCTGAATTGACCTTGGTCTCGCCTATTCTTTCAATCCGCAACTCCATTAAAGCCTTATTATAGCTCTTGGGAAACTCCGGATGTGCCTGGATACCAATCATATTCGTCCCAACCTGAAACATGCCGACATTGCAGTCGCTAGTTTGCGCCAGCAATACACTGTGTTCCGGCATTTTCACAACCTGGTCCTGGCACATCATCAGCAGATTAAATTTTTCTTTTGAAGGACTAATCCAGTTTGCAGGTTTCAAAAGCGAAAATTCATGTACGCCCACGCACCAGCCTAAACTGCCTTTTTCAACTTTACCGCCCAGAGCTTCTGCAAGCATCTGGTGCCCGAAACAGATCCCGGCGTACTTTTGACCGGATTCATAAATCTCCCTCACAAATTCTTTCAACCTGAAAATCCATTCTTCCTCGTCATAAACTGAAAATTTTGAACCCGTACAAATATATAGGTCACACGCACGAGCGGATTCCGGGAAATGCCCATTGCAAACATCATAAAATGTGAATTCCCAATCCGCCGCAACCTGCTTGAACAATGCCGGAAACATTTGTCTGTAATCCCCGGCAATATGCAGCAGCTCTTCGCGCACGTGGTCACATTCCAGCAGTCCTACCTTCATCGAAAATCAGCTGTTAACCTTTAAATGGAATGATTTCGGACGTGTTAATGCCTCGTACCCTATCGTCGAAAGCGTGCAGCCGCGCCCTGAATTTTTCACACCTGTCCACGCTAATGCGGGGTCGAGATAGTCGCAGCGGTTCATAAACCAGGTACCGGTTTCGACCTGCTCACCGATCGCCAGTGCGGCATCCAGATCCGAAGTCCAGATTGATGCTGTTAACCCATATTGACTGTCATTCATTAATTTAATTGCCTCATTATCGTCTTCAACAGGCATGATACCCACTACCGGCGCAAAGGTCTCCTCTGTCATAATGTCCATCGAATGACTTACATTAACCAATACCTGCGGCGCAAAGTAAGGGGTGCCTGACTGATGTGAGGGAAACAGACCCGGGTCAATCAATGCAGCAGCGCCCTGGGCGATTGCCTCATCAATTTGCTTTTGAGCGAAATCAGCAGCAGAAGTCCGCACCATAGGTCCCAGTGTAGTGTCCGGGTCCAGCGGATCGCCCAGTTTGTAGGTTTTTGTCAGCTTGACAAATTCATCAACAAACTGCTCATAAACGTCCTTATGCACATAAATGCGCTCAATACCGCAGCACGATTGTCCGGAGTTAAAGAAAGAACCGTCGACCAGATTCTCGACTGCATCTGCAAGATTCGCATCGGCCCTCACATAAGCAGGATCTTTCCCGCCAAGCTCCAGTCCACCGACTATAAACCTATCATTAATGGCCGTTTGCACCGCATGCCCACCTTCTACCGAACCGGTAAATGCCACGTAATCAACACGCTTATCGCCGATCACATGCGCCACCTGCCCATGACTTAAATGCAGAAACTGGAATACCCCCTTAGGCAAACCTGCATATTCAAAAGCGGCGGCATAACGCTCGGCACAAAGCGGAGTCTGCTGCGCGTGCTTCAAAATCACCGCATTTCCAGACATAATAGCTGGTATAACAGAATTGACGGAGGTCAGGTACGGATAATTCCAGGGAGCGACCACAAATACAACCCCGAGCGGATCGCGGCGGATGAATCGTTTGAACCCCGGAATTTCCTCCACTTCCACATCCGAAAGCGCCTTTTCGGCAACAGAGATCATATATTTAGCGCGTTCCTGAAAACCTTTCCGGATCTCATTCGCAGTATACCGGATCGGCCGGCCCATTTGCCAGGTCAACTCCAAGCCGATCTCGTCGGCATGATCAAGGAAGTACTCGACTGCTTTATGACATATTGCAGCGCGTTCAGCCACGGTCGTTTTGCGCCACTCCTTTTGCGCAGCAACTGCTTCATTTAAAGCATTTTCTACGGCCGCGGCATCAGCCAATGTGCGTTCCACATAAACTGACCCATCAATCGGACTTATTGTTTTCTGAATTGACATTGTTTTTAAAGGGGAATAAAGGGAGGAAGGAGGAAAGGGACGAAGGAGGGACGGGGGCCAAGAAAGGAAAGATAAGGAGAACAAAAAAGAGGATGAACTATTATTTCCCTACCCTCCTTCCTCCTTCCTCCCTTCATCCCTTTCCTCCATTAACTCTTCTTAAACGGGAGTAACGTAGGCGGACGTGATTCCTCCGTCGACCAGAAAATCAGTACCTGTCACAAACGAAGCTTCATCGGAAGCGAGAAATAATGCGGCGTATGCCATTTCTTTGGCTTCTCCGAAACGACCCATCGGAATGTGTACCAGCCGCCTTTGTTTTTTTTCTTCTGTATTTAAGAACTTCATCAAAAGCTCCGTCCGCAAAGGTCCCGGACACAACGCATTCACACGGATATTTTCCCTGGCGTGAATGATCGCAAGCTCTCTTGTCAAAGCCAGAACAGCACCTTTGCTCGCTGTGTAAGCGACCTGCGGAGTGGCCGCGCCCAAAATGGCTACAAAAGAAGCAGTATTGATGATCGAACCGCCTCCTGCTCTTTGCAGCGCCGGGATACCGTATTTGCAACCGAGAAACACACCTTTTGCGTTGATATTCATGGTCAAGTCCCAAACTGACTCTTCGGTGGTCATCGCATTATCATCGTCACTGTGCATGATTCCTGCATTATTGAAAATGATATTCAGCTTGCCGAATTTCTCTTCCGCAAAAGCGACGGCAGCCTCACAGTCAGCCGCTTTGGAAACGTCTGAATGCAGGAAGAAAGCTTCCCCGCCTGCATTAACAATTTCATCAGCGGTTTCCTGACCAGCAGCGTCATTTACATCGGTAACGACAATTTTGGCTCCTTCTTTTGCAAATAAAAGAGCAGTTTCACGGCCAATCCCGCCGCTTCCGCCTGTGATAAGGGCAACTTTACCTTCTAAACGCATTGGTTTATGTTTTTTACGGTTATGTGATGTTATTAATAATCAAATGTTTTTACATTTTTCGCCGAGGCACGTGGTCAGGCATACAAGGTACCGCCAGCATTTCAGAGTTACGATTTTGGACCAAGCCCGTCAGGTATTTGTGTAGTTCCTCTTTGTGTTCCTTAGGCATCAGGTTTTGCCTGTTTTTGATACTAAAAACAAATTGAAGATAAATCTGTGAAAGGTATCTGCCATGAAATTAAGTGTGTGTTTTACAAAAAAACCTAAGTTCTAAATTTGCTCAAAATAGCGCTTCCGCTCCCAATCTGTGACTGATGTGTCGTAGGCTCTTTGTTCGTTTCGGAAAAAGTGGGTGTAATGCTCGACTACTTCTTTTCCAAAGGTGTTTTTGGCAAACTCACTTTGCTCAAATATAGCGACCGCCTCCGATAGGGTATAAGGCACGCGGGGCAAATGGGCAGCAGCGTAGATATCTCCTTCAAAGCACTCGGGTGGCTCTATTTTATTTTTGATACCATCGAGTCCTGATGCCAGGGAAGCTGCAAAGGCCAGGTAAGGATTACAATCGGCACCAGGGATCCGACATTCGATCCGCAAACTTTTTCCGCTTCCGACTACCCTGAAACCCGCAGTCCGGTTATCGTAACTCCACGCCAGCCTCGTGGGCGCCCAGGAGCCGTCGACAAATCGCTTGTACGAGTTGACCGTAGGCGCATAAAAAGGCATTACATCCGGTACGTGTTTGATCCACCCGCCCAGAAACCAGCGAAAAAGATCAGACCCTTTGACCGGGCCAAACTCCTGGTCGCCTGCAAATGCATTCTCGCCATCTTTCCACAAACTCATGTGAATATGACTGCTGGAACCTGCCTGATCCGTCGCGAATTTGGCCATAAAAGTGACGGAAAGCCCCATCGCATCAGCCACTTCCTTCATGCATTGCTTGTAAACGACATGGTTGTCGGCCATCGAAAGTACGTCTGCATATTTCACATTCAGCTCGTGCTGGCCGAGCCCCCACTCGCCTTTTGAAGTTTCGATTGGAATGCCTGATTTTTTCAAATGCCTTCTTACCACGGAAGTAAATTTTTCATTCCGCGTTCCCTGCATAATGTGATAATCTTCCAGATAATAACCGGCCGGCGAGAGGTTTTGGTAACCTTGCTGAAATGCTTGCTTGTAACTGTTTTCGAGCAGGTAATATTCCAGCTCAGAGGCGGCAAAACAGCCCATTTCATCTGCTTTCAGCCTGTCCAGCTGCTTTTTAAGAACGGAACGGGGCGCTATGGATTCGGGTTGGTGTGTTTTATCATTGTGAACGTCGCAAATTACCAGTGCCGTTTTGTCGAGCCAATCCGCCGCACGCAACGTTTTCAGGTCAGGTACCAGATGAAAATCGCCGTAACCCAACTCCCAGTTGGCATATTTGTAACCCGGTACAGGGTCCATCGCCATATCCGTCGTGAGCAGATAATTGCAACCGTGAGTCCCGTCTTCCAGGACTGAATCGAGAAAATACTCCGCGTCGACGCGCTTTCCCATTAACCGGCCGTAGTGATCCGTAAAACCGACCACGATCGTATCAATCAACCCTTCAACCGTTTTACTTCTTAGTTCTTCTACCGTGAGAAATCCTTTTTTGTCCATCGTTAAGGGTTTGTGGCAAAATGGTTAGCGCAATTTTTCGATCTCGACGCTCATTGGAAATTTAAGTATTACTTTTTTCCCTGATGCTTTTTCTAAAACAGGCGTCAGTATTTTCCGTGCATTCTCCTTGGTTTGTTCCAAAATCCCCATGTCCCGGGCAGATTTCATGATTTGCTTTTCGGCCTGCCTGTAAGCTTCTTCCACCAGCTTTCCTTCTTCGTTGAATGCGTATTCGGTATTGTAAATCTTTGATTTACTGTGATCTATTTTAAAAACACAAAGCTCCGGCTCGGGCATATTCACAACCAGGTATTCGTCTTCCGAAGAAATATCGGCGATCTCCACCAGCGTGAGGTCGATGCAGCCGATTGCTTCTCCCTGCACGATCAGGATCGCTTTTGCGTTGGGCAGGAACATCTTCACTTTTTCACGCTCCACTACATCCTTAAAGTTGTACTTCACCAGTTCCAGCTTACCCATTGCGCTGATCTCCTGCAAAACGATCGTGTGCGTAGTCTGCGTTTTATCTTCCATTCCAAACCAGTCGGGCACCCAGTTTCCGGTTCTGAAATTAGACCATATTGAATTTAACCCTGCTATTAACAGAACCAACACAAGCACGCGCACAAACCAGGAAATCAATCGCATCAAGTTGGAAATTATGTTAAAACTTATTTTCTCCGACAGGCTCTTTTGCCAGCCGCTGGGCAATGATACTCGCTGCTATAAGTTGCAGTGCATGATAAATCATAATAGGAAGCAGCATTATACCCGCCTGCGGACCTGCAAAAAGCACTTTTGACATGACCGCCCCCTGTACCAGCGATTTTTTGGAACCGCAAAAGACAGCCGTGATGCGGTCTTCGCGATTAAACTTTAACAGATTACTGATAAACGTCAACAGGAAATAGATTGCGAAAAACAGTGCCAGCATTCCTATTCCCAAAAATACGATTTCTTTCAATCCAAGCGAACTAAAAAGGTCCTCGCCAAAAGATTCACAGAATGAAGTATATACGATCAGCAAAATAGACGATTGATCGAAATAGCGGATATACTTTTTATTCTTTTCCGCAAAATAACCCCAGCGCTTGTTCAATAGAATCCCGGCAAATACCGGAAGTAATACTTGCAAAGCCAGCTTTCCTACTACTGACAGTAAGTCAAAATGCCCCGGCCCGGTATCCAGTACCAGCCCCATCCAGAATGGGGTAATCACCACGCCTATCAAACTGGAAATGCTCGCATTGAATATCGCCGCCGGAATATTGCCTCTCGCAATGGAAACCATCACTACCGATGACGAAACCGTAGACGGCAGTGCCGTTAAAAAAAAGATCCCCAACCATAATGTCTTGCTTTCATCACTTTGAAACAATGGTTTAAAAGCCAGCGCAACGATTGGAAAAAGGACAAATGTGGACAGATGTACCATCAGGTGAAGCCGCCAGTTGGTGAGTCCTTCCCGTAGCTTGTCGGGACTCAGCCGCAGTCCGTAAAAAAAGAAAATGACGGAAACTGCATATGTGGATATTTCAGAAAGCGGGACGGGACTTTCTTTCATTCCCGGGTACGGCCAGAGCCACGCAAGCAAAATCATGCAGAGCAATGCGAGCATGAAACCATCTAATCCGGCTTTCCGGGCGGTATCTAGTATTTTACTCATTGAATTGTACTTTAAGCTGGCAGTTTCCGGTACTGACAACTTTTGCCTTGCTAACAAAAGAAGGGAAAGTTGGTTAAATAAAAATCGCTTTCGCCTTATTAGTTTAATGAGGCCACCAGCCTTATCGGTTCCATAATCTTTTGAAATATGAAAAATATTCTGCTGGCTGCCCTTTTCGGGATCTTCGCTACACCTGCTTTTGCACAATGGAAACTGGTTTGGGCCGATGAATTTGACAGTGAAGGCGCCCCGGATCCGAAAAGCTGGCAACCGGAAAAAGGTTTTGTCAGAAACCACGAACTGCAATGGTACCAGCCTGAAAATGCTTATTGCAAAGGCGGTTACCTGATTATTGAGGCAAAAAAAGAGAAAGTCAAAAACCCTGACTACAAGCCCGGAAGCAACAATTGGAAAGAAAACCGGGAATATGCAGCATATACTTCGGCCAGTTTTACAACCAAAAAAAGCCACAGCTGGCAATATGGAAGGTTTGAAATACGGGCGAAAATTGATACCCGCGCCGGGCTCTGGCCTGCATTCTGGACCCTGGGAGTCAAAGGCGAGTGGCCGGATAACGGAGAGATTGATATCATGGAATACTACCGGAATATGCTGCTGGCCAATCTTGCCTGGGGTTCAAATGAGCAATATAAACCCGTCTGGAATTCGGTTAGAAAGCAGATAAATACCTTTGAGGATCC
The DNA here is from genome assembly GCF_008369915.1 of Dyadobacter sp. UC 10. Lineage (NCBI taxonomy): Bacteria > Pseudomonadati > Bacteroidota > Cytophagia > Cytophagales > Spirosomataceae > Dyadobacter > Dyadobacter aurulentus. Next base: position 1,550,475 of record NZ_VSRN01000001.1, read on the forward strand.
TAAATGGTCGGAGAAATTCCACGTTTGGCGCATGGATTGGGACGAGCAATCCATCAAAATTTACGTGGATGATCTGCTACTCGTTTCCCAGGACCTGACCAAAGCTGTGAATGCGAAAAACAAGGCGATCAAACCATTTAACCAGCCCCATTACATATTGCTGGATTTGGCAATTGGCGGCGATAACGGCGGCGATCCTTCCGGAACAGATTTCCCCTCGCGGTTTGAAATAGACTATGTCCGGATTTATCAGAAAAAATAAGAAGGCTAGCGCGTTACCAGATCAGGTTTGACGCCACGCAGATTTCTCCGCACCGTTTTCCTTGCTTTTTTCTTTCGTCCCCACCAGATCAAAAATCCTGTGACGGGCAGGGAAGCACAGACCAGACTTGCAAGGAATACCAATATTTTACCGGGAAGGCCAAGAATAGCACCGACGTGAATATCATAGTTCATCCGCCTGAGCGTCTGTGCGAAATTGGCTTCGCTGTATTTCCCGCTGTAAGGTCCGGTAGCCTTGATTTTCTTCAGAGTGTATTGGTCAAAATAATTATAATCCACATTGTAATAAGTCCCTTCGCGAAAATTCACATACGAATAGATCGACTCGGAAGGTAAGTTGGGGAAAGATATATTCAGCGACGAATAGTTAGGATATTCCTTTTGCAAAGCATACCAGGCGCGATCAGTCGCCTGCTTGGGACCTCTGCCCGCATTGACCAGCGTAGTATCGGAAGCTGGGTTGTAGTAAACATCGGAACCTTCACCGCCGGTAGCTGTATATAAGCCCTGAGAAAACCATTCAAACCCCCAAACCAGGCCAGAGAGTGACAAAATTACGCCTATGGACATGATATAAAATCCCAGCACATTATGGATATCGTAGTTTTTGCGTCGCCAGGCGGCATTCCATTTGATCGAAAAACGCTGCTTTGAAGCCGCTTTGTTCTTAGGCCACCAAAGTATCATCCCGCTGATCATCATGAAGAAGAAAATCAAAGTGGCGGAAGCGACGACCGGCTGACCGATCTTTTCCGGTAACCACAGGTAGTAATGACCGTGCAGGATGAAATGAAAAAAGTCCTCATCCTCGTCCCAAACCTTGGCCACCTTCCCGGTAAATGGATTCAGATAGGCTACATAATAGAACTCAGGATCGACGTTATAGAAACCGACCTGCGCATTTCTACCCGGCGCATCATACAGTACGCCATTTGCCTTTTTGCCGGGAAGTACCTTTTCAGCCTCGGCTGCCAAAACCGATGGCGGCAGCAATTTGCCTTCCTTCTGCCCTTCCACAAACATATAAGGCTGCGTGAGCGCCTTGATTTCCTGCTCAAATGCGAGGATACAACCCGTAACCGAAATAACAAAAACAATCGCCCCTGACACAAGCCCCAGATACAGGTGCAGTTTGCCTATCAGTTTTTTCATTAACCCTCGCTTGCTTAATTAGACTGAATCAAGATACGAAGTTAATGTTATCTTTTTTTCCAGGAAACAGGTCAGTCAAATTCATATTTGTTAATTCCCTGTACCTCGGTTCCCGGCGGCATATGGATAATCGTCTTGATAAGACCGTCGTGCAGGCCGAATACCCAGCCGTGTAAATGCAGCTCACTACCAATATGCCACGCTTTTTGCACAATAGTAGTCTCGGCGAGATTTTTCACCTGTTCGAGCACATTTAGCTCCACGAGGCGGTCAAAACGCAGTTTTTCATCAGGTATCACTTCCAGCTGGGCGGAATGTTTTTCATAAACGTCTTTGATATTTCTCAGCCAGCTATTGATCAAACCCAGATCCTGATGTGTCATGGAAGCCTTCACCCCGCCGCACTGATAATGCCCAACAACGAGTATATGCTTGACTTTCAGCACCTCAACCGCATATTGCAGTACGCTCAGCATATTCATATCCGTGTGAACTACCAGATTAGCGACGTTTCTGTGCACGAACATTTCGCCTGGATGCGAGCCTGTCAGGTTTTCGGCGGGGACCCTGCTGTCGGAACAGCCGATCCATAGAAAGTCGGGTTTTTGATCCTGAGAAAGGTTCATAAAGTAATTTTCATCCACATTGAGCTGCTCGGCTGCCCAGGATTTGTTGGCGGTCAATAGTTTTTCGTACAGTTCCATCTAGCTTTTGCGTTGGTTAATCAAGGTTATAATGCTTCTGGCGACAGATTTCAAATCTTCGTACCAGTGTTCCCGCATCGAGACCGGCGCTAAAATAATACAATCATCAGCACATTCATTACAAGGGTTACGACCAATTTAGCGGAAAAAAAACCGTAATTTTGCACTCCGAAAATTTCAAAAGCGGGAAGTAAACCGCGCATTACACGACTGGCTAATAGCCAAAGGCTAACAGCAATTTGCATTATGAAATACAACGAATATAAAAACCTTAGCTACCCAAAGATCGGTGACGAGGTACTGCAGTTTTGGAAAGACAAAAAAATATTCGACGCTTCTGTGGAAACCCGCGAAGGCGCGCAAACCTTCACCTTTTTTGAGGGGCCGCCTTCTGCCAACGGAACGCCCGGAATTCACCACGTTATGGCGCGGGCGATCAAAGATATTTTTTGCCGGTACAAAACATTACAGGGATTTCAGGTAAAACGCAAAGGCGGCTGGGATACGCACGGTTTGCCTGTTGAATTGCAGGTTGAAAAAGAATTGGGTATCACCAAAGAAGATATCGGGAAGACCATTTCTGTTGCTGAATATAACGAAAAGTGCCGCCAGACGGTCATGAAATTTACCGATCAATGGAATGACCTGACCGAGAAAATGGGCTACTGGGTGGATCTGGAAAATCCATACATTACTTATAAAAGTGAATACATAGAAAGCCTCTGGAACCTGCTTAAAAAGCTGTATGACAAAGGTTTACTTTACAAAGGCTATACGATCCAACCTTATTCCCCCGCAGCAGGTACCGGCCTCTCGTCCCACGAGCTGAATATGCCCGGGACTTACAAGGATGTAAAGGATACCACGATTGTAGCGATGTTTAAGGTTAAAACCTCGGAAGCCTTAGCAGACTTCCCAGACCTGGACATCCGCATACTAGCCTGGACTACAACCCCCTGGACTTTACCCGCCAACTCGGCATTGACAGTTGGCGCGAATATCACCTATGCATTGGTTGAAACCTTCAACCCATACACCCACGAGCCGGTTGCGGTGGTATTGGCCAAGGATTTATTAGGTAAATATTTTAGTGAAAAAGGTCAGAATGGTGACTTCGAAGGTTACGCAGCCAGCGACAAAAAACTGCTACCGTGGCGAATCCTGAAAGAAATCAAAGGCCGCGAGCTGGATGGAATAGAATATGAGCAGTTAATGCCTTACGTGCAGCCAGAGGCACCCGCTTTCCGGGTTATACTGGGCGATTTTGTTACGACCGAAGATGGTACCGGCGTGGTGCATACCTCCCCTACTTTCGGTGCAGACGATTTCCGGGTCGCGCAGGCAAATGGTATCCCGGCAATCATGGTTAAAGATGAGAATGGCAAAGAAGTGCCGATTGTAGATCGTCGTGGCCGTTTTGTAAAAGAAATCACTGATTATGCCGGACGTTTTGTGAAACCTGAATACTATCCGGAAGAAGAGCAAAATGACCCGGAATTCCGCGCTACTGACGTTTTGATAGCGATCAGGCTCAAAGAAGAAGGCAAAGCATTCAAGGTTGAGAAATATGAACACCCCTACCCGCACTGCTGGCGGACTGACAAACCGGTACTCTACTACCCGCTTGACAGCTGGTTTATCAAGACTACCGCTCTGAAAGACAGACTGGTAGAACTAAATAAGACGATTAACTGGAAACCGGAAAGCACCGGAACAGGTCGTTTTGGAAACTGGCTCGAAAATCTGGTTGACTGGAACCTGTCTCGCTCCCGGTATTGGGGAACCCCGCTGCCGATCTGGCGGAATGATTATGGCGACGAAGTGTGTGTAGGTTCGATCGATCAATTGAAAGATTTGCTCGAAGAGGCGATCATCTCCGGACATTTGACACGCGAACAGGCGCTGCATAATTCCGAATATCTGCAAAAACTGGAACACGGAGACTACGACCTGCACAGACCGTACGTAGACGATATTGTATTGGTTTCCAAAAAAGGCCACGTAATGCACAGGGAGCCGGATCTGATCGACGTTTGGTTCGATTCAGGCGCAATGCCTTATGCGCAGTGGCACTATCCGTTTGAAAATCAGGAGATATTTAACCAAAGTTACCCGGCCGATTTTATCTCCGAAGGTGTAGACCAGACGCGCGGCTGGTTCTTCACATTGCACGCGATCGCCGGAATGTTGTTCGATTCGGTTGCATTCAAAAATGTAGTTTCGACAGGTTTGGTTTTGGATAAAAACGGCAATAAAATGTCCAAGCGATTGGGTAATGCTGTCGATCCGTTCTCAACCCTGGCTCAATACGGCCCCGACGCTACGCGCTGGTACATGATCACCAATGCGGAACCGTGGGATAATCTGAAGTTCAATATCGATGGTATTGGTGAAGTGCAGCGTAAATTCTTTGGTACGCTCGTCAATACTTATAATTTCTTCGCACTTTACGCGAACCTGGACGGATACGAGTTCCATGAAGCAAATTCTGTTCAGATCGAAAAACGGACAGAGCTTGACAGATGGATCCTGTCCAAATTGAATACGCTGATCAAGGAAGTTGGGGAGCAGTTTGACGATTATAACCCTACCAAAGCGGGCCGTCTGGTTCAGGATTTTGTGACGGATCAGCTTTCCAACTGGTATATCCGTTTGAATCGCCGCCGGTTCTGGAACCCGTCGCAGGACCAGGGTACCGGCCTGACGGACGATAAAAGGGCTGCCTACGAAACTTTACAGCATTGTTTGGTTACAGTATCGCAACTAATGTCACCGATTGCGCCGTTTTTCGGAGAATGGTTATATAAAAATCTGACTGACGGAGATCGCGAGCTGGCTGTTCAGCATGGTACCGACTACAAATACGAATCAGTGCACCTGACCTATTGGCCGAAGATCGAAACGGAGTATGTTGATACCGATCTGGAACAGTCGATGGAGCTGGCACAATCGATCAGCTCCCTGGTACATTCGATCCGGAAAGGACATAAATTGAAAGTTCGTCAGCCGCTGTCCAAGATCCTGATCCCGGTTTTGAGTGACAAAACAAAACGTCAGATCGAGCAGGTTACGGGTATTATTTTGACAGAGGTTAATGTAAAAACCGTCGAGTTCGTGCACGACGACAGCGGCATTTTGAAAAAGAAGATCAAGCCGAACTTTAAAACACTTGGACCGAAGTTCGGGCCTAAGATGAAAGAAGTGGCTGCTGCTATTTCTGCGATGGATGAGGCTCAGATCAAGAATATTGAGCAAAACACAACCATTACCCTGCAGGCTGCAAGCGGTGCGATTGATATTGCTTTGACGGACGTCGAAATCATTGCGGAAGACGTGCCGGGTTGGCTGGTAGCCAGTGAGGGTGGATTAACCGTCGCACTGGATATCACAGTAACCGACGAGCTGCGCCTGGAAGGCATCGCGCGGGATTTTGTAAACAGGGTTCAAAACCTGCGTAAAGACAGCGGTTTCGAAGTAACTGACAAGATCAGGATCACATTGCAAAACAATGACAACCTGCTCGCCAGCGCAGTCACTGCCAACAAAGACTATATCTGTCAGGAAGTACAGGCACTGGATTTGAATCTGGTAACCGATTTAAATGGAGAGGCAACTGACATTGAAATGGATGAGTTTTTGTTGAAAGTGAAGATTGAAGTGGTTCCGTAAATGAACTACGAGAAATATCCGGTAATAGCTAACACTGAAAACAATCGGTTTGAATTTCAAAGCATTGGAAAAAGAGGTGTTTTCACAAAAGTGGTGTTCATAACACCGCTTCACCTAAATGTATTCAACCTGTCTCTTGTTGACTACGAGGATGCGACACATGAGTATAGCGATATTAGTATCACTGATAATGGAGACATGAATCAGGTAATCGCAACAGTGATAGGTCTGATAGGTATGTTTTTAAATTTAAATCCGGGCAAATCTTTATATTTCGAGGGTAGCACAGCATCCAGGACAAGGTTATATCAAATTATCATTTCTAAAATATATGACCCGTCGAGCTCGGAATTAGTAGTTGAAGGATATAAAAACGGTACCTGGCATTATTTTGAACCTAATAAGAACTACGACAGTTTTCTAATTAAAAAGCGATAACTTTAATAAAGGCTTAACGGTATGAAAGTTTCGAAAAAAAATATCGGCACAGATTTGAAGATCACTTATGATCGAAACCTTGATAATCTGCCTATACCCAAAATTGTAGCTGATAAAACCGAACGCGCCCGTAAATTCCTGGAAGAACATCCTGCTCCGGAACATATATTGAAAAGATAACATAATGCAACTACAAGACGCAACTGCATTGATAACGGGCGGGGCTTCCGGATTAGGGGAAGCCACCGCCCGTTTGTTTGTTGAAGCAGGTGCAAATGTGGTAATTCTGGATTTGAATGAAACTGCCGGACTGGCGTTGGAACACGCTTTTTCCGAAAGGATCAGGTTTGTAAAAACCGACGTTTCAAGCGAAACGGAAGTTCTGAAAACGATTCAGGTGGCTATTGAAAGTTTTGGCCAACTTGATATTGTCGTTAACTGCGCCGGCGTCGCTCCTGCGAGAAAAATAGTAGGCAAATCGGAAGGTATTTACGGCCCGCATTCTTTTGAATTATTTGAAAAAACAATCCGCACGAACCTGATCGGCACATTTAACGTCATGCGCTTAGCGGCATTCGCAATGGAAAAAAATTTACCGAATGCAGAGGGCGAGCGGGGCGTGATCATCAATACTGCCTCCGTTGCAGCCTACGATGGACAAATGGGGCAGGTTGCTTATGCAGCGAGTAAAGGTGGGATCGTGAGTATGACTTTGCCCGTCGCCCGAGACCTTGCAAAGTCGGGTATCCGGGTAATGGCAATCGCGCCAGGCTTGTTTGAGACGCCTTTGATGCTCGGATTACCGGAAGAAGCGCGCCTGTCACTAGGGCAGCAGATCCCGTTTCCTTCCCGCCTCGGGCGACCTTCCGAATATGCGTTACTGGCTAAATCAATCGTAGAAAACCCTATGTTGAATGGCGAGGTAATCCGGCTCGACGGCGCAATCAGAATGGGACCCAAATAATGCATTCACATTCAAACATATTGCCCGTACATACGACCATTTTAAGGTGGCTATTCCTGGTTATTTTATCAACCGGGGCTAACCTTTTCCATGAATCCGCGAGGGTTTCGGGTTATCAGACGGAGCAGGTATTCGTTTCAAATCTCGCCAAACGTCGCTCCCGAAAGCCGACGGCGGTTTTCTCCGTTAATTCAACGAGTTTTAAAGGGTTTTCAGACTGCACAGAGTTATTCAAGCGTTATTTCTGCCAACTGCTAAGTTTTGCAAATATCACTGCAACCCGCTTCTCAACTTTGAAACATCGGTTTCTCTCCTACTCCTTTAAAATACGCAGAGTAAGCTTATCCAAATCCAGCACCAGTCCTTCCTACGAACCCGATTCTTCATTTTCCAATTCCTGAGCAGCTCGTTCTGCTTTAAAATCCTGTAAGCTGTGCAGCTTTCAGCGACGACTTCATTGCCGTTTCCAGTCCGGGAAGGGCTATTATACATTCTAATTATTTTTGGAAAATGAGTATTGGAAAAATATTCCGCTGCCTAATCAAGTGGCTGCGACGGTTTATTATCGCGTTTATGCTGGGCTTTTCAAATGTTATCTATCAGGAAACCAAAACGATAGACGATACCTTTTTTAAAACGGAACAGGTTTTTCGGGATAAAGAAGAATGACCGACTGGTTTAAACCATTTTAATTCCAAGATCGGAATACATTTTAAATGCTTCCTGTCCGCCCGGCTGATCGGTGATAATGACAGACAACCGCTCAGTCGGGCAAATATAAAATGCCTCCGCAGTTTCAAGTTTTTCCGCGGTAGCGAGGGCTATTACCTCGCGTGAAGATTGGATCATCGTTCTTTTCACCTCACTTTCCTCGTAATCGGGCCCCGTCACACCCAGCTCTTTATGAATGCTGCAAATTCCAAGCAGACAAATATCGGCCCTGAACTTTTGCAGGAATTGAACGGTATCATTTCCTATTGTCACAAATGAGTCTTTCAAGAGTCGGCCGCCGGCAAAAAGCACCTCTACAAATCCATGCTCTTCCAGCAAAGAAGCGATCGGAAAGCTGTTCGTAACTACCGTGATCTTCAAATCTTTGGGCAGCGATTGTGCGATCAGCATTGCAGAAGTACCTCCGTCAAAAATGACGACTTGTCCATCTTTTAAAAAGGATAGCGCCTTGTTGGCGATAATCTGCTTTTGATCTTTATCATGAGAAATACGGTCCCGAAAATGATGCGGCCCGGGAGAATGCGGCACCGCCCCTCCCCGCACCGATTTCAGTAGCCCCTGGTCAGCCAACTCCTTGATATCCCGCCGGACTGTATCCTCAGACACATTCAAAATTGTACTCAACCCGGCCAAATAGACCTTTTGATCATTGACAAGACGATCAAGAATTACTTTAAACCGCTCTTCCTTTAACATATTGACATCCTTATTTCTGCAAACTTAATATTTAATTGAAATAAATATTGCAAAATATTGCAGATAAATTTTACTTTTGTTGCACGAAACCGCAAATCAAAATGACGAGAAAATCAATAGCAGTAGATATGGACAATGTCATTGTCGACATTGAGATGAATTGGATTAATGCTTATGAAAAAGCATTTGGCGTGAGAGTAAGTCGGGAGTCGATGATTGGAATCCCTGAGGATCAGGCTTTTCCAGATCCTATTGCTGCAAGAAGTTTGCTTTATAAACCTGGCTTTTTCCGATACGCCCCGGTGATTGGCGGTTCGCAGGAAGCAATATTAAAGTTGCAGGAGCATTTCGATATCTTCATCGTCTCCGCCGCAATGGAATTTCCCAATTCGCTTCTGGAAAAACATGACTGGCTAAACGAGCACTTCCCATCAATCCACTGGAAAAATATCGTTTTCTGCGGAGATAAACGTGTGATCAACACAGACTACCTGATCGACGATCACCTGAAAAACCTCGATTACTGCCAGGGGACACCAATTCTCTTCTCCGCAGGACATAATGCAGGGATCGATAAATATCCCAGGGTAAATAATTGGGAAGAGGTACTGAGATTGTTTGATGCAGAAATGGCAAAACCTGCGTCCTGAGCACATCGGCAAAATCGGAACCTGTAAATGTTAATCTTTGTATATTAGTGGTATAGAAAACAGCTTTGTAAAAAAAAATAACAATGGCTTCGGTTAATATCTCATTGAACCAACTACTGGAAGTGATCAATTCTCTCAACGAAATTGAAAAGATACAGGTACGGAGTGCCCTGGAAAGCGAAGTTGAAGTTTCAGAAGATGCCAATGAAGAATTACTTCGTCGTAAAAAAGCTTTTGAAGAAGGGAGAATGACTTCCCGCTCTTGGAAGGACATTAAAGGCAAGTATGAGCGTTTATAACATCGAATTTCTCGAAAGTGCCGAAATAGAACTTTTAGAAACATTCGAATATTACAACACGCAGCAGGCCGGGTTGGGACAAAGATTTGTCAAAGAGCTCTCTCATTATCTGGACTCTATTGCTGACAACCCCTACAAGTACGCCTTAAAATACAATAACCCGTTTCGTTTCACCCCTCTTAAAGTTTTCCCCTATCTGATTGCGTATTGGATAGATATCGAAGATAACAGGATTTACGTCGCTTCAATATTCCATACAAGCAGAAATCCCAGGAAATTTGAAGATCTAAGACTATAAATTACGCCTCCTGCTTCGCCCGGTCCTTCAATTGCAACAGCTCGTCACGTAGTCTGGCGGCTTCGAGGAAGTCCATATCCTTCGCGGCAGCCTCCATTTTTCTTTGCGTCTCGGCGATTAGTTTTTGCAGGTCACTTTTACCCATATACTGAACAACCGGATCGGCGGCAATTCGAATTTCGGTTGGTTCTACATATACTTTACGCACCTTGGAATCGGCAACGGAAGTCTGTTCCATGATCGCTTCCCTGGATTTCAGGATTGTTTTAGGAACAATACCGTTTTCGATATTATATTCCATCTGAATGCTGCGGCGGCGATTGGTTTCGTCGATCGCCAGCTGCATGGAGCCTGTCATTACATCCGCGTACATAATCACTTTCCCACGGTCATTCCGCGCAGCGCGGCCGATTGTCTGGATCATCGAGCGGGTATCTCTCAGAAAACCTTCCTTATCAGCATCCATAATGGCTACCAGCGACACTTCGGGCAAATCGAGCCCTTCCCGCAGCAGGTTCACTCCTACCAGCACATCAAAAACACCCAGGCGAAGCTCCCGCAATATCTCCACCCGGTCCAATGCTTTTACTTCCGAGTGAATGTAGCGGCATTTAATTCCCACGCGGTCCAGGTACTTGCTCAGTTCCTCGGCCATCCTTTTGGTCAGAGTGGTGATCAGCACCCGGTCACCCATTTTTATCCTTTTGGTTGTTTCTTCCAGAAGATCGTCGATCTGGTTCAGACTTGGCCTGACTTCTATTTCAGGATCCAGCAAGCCGGTTGGACGAATAATCTGCTCTACTACAACTCCTTCCGACTTTCTTAACTCATATTCGGCGGGTGTAGCGCTCACAAAAATCGTTTGGGGTGTCATGTCCTCGAATTCCTGGAAAGTAAGTGGCCGGTTATCCAATGCAGAAGGCAGCCTGAAACCGTATTCCACCAGCGCCTCTTTACGCGACCGGTCGCCGCCCCACATCGCGCGGATCTGTGGCATCGTGACGTGACTTTCATCCACAACCATCAAAAAATCGTCCGGGAAATAATCCAGCAGACAAAAAGGACGCTGCCCCGGCAAACGGCGGTCAAAGTAGCGGGAGTAGTTTTCAATACCCGAGCAGTAACCGAGCTCGCGCATCATTTCCATATCAAACTCCGTCCGCTCCTTCACGCGTTCCGCCTCAGCTAACCTTCCCTCAGCGGTAAAATACTTGATCTGCATAGCCAGATCGTCCTGAATTTCTTTGATAGATTGCGTCAACACATCCCGCCCGGTGACGAAAAGGTTAGCTGGAAAAATAGCAACCGCCTTTTCCGAAGATATTTTTTTGCCTGTCTCTGGTTCAATTCGCTGTATTTCCTCAATCTCATCGCCAAAAAATATGAACCGGTACGCGAAATCCGCATAACCCGGATAAACGTCCACGGTATCTCCTTTCACGCGAAATGTACTTCGGGTAAATTCAAGCTCCGTGCGGCTGTAAAGTATTTCCACCAACCTGAACAGAAATTGATTGCGACTTACAACATCGCCCAGCTTTGCACTGACAATACTCTTCTTATATTCATTGGGGTTCCCTGCACCGTATATACACGAAACGGAAGCCACCACGATCACATCCCGCCGCCCGCTCATCAGAGAAGAAACAGTATGCAAACGCAGCTTTTCTATCTCCTGATTAATCATCAGGTCCTTTTCAATGTAAGTATTGGTCGTAGAAATGAATGCTTCCGGCTGGTAGTAGTCGTAGTAGCTGATGAAATATTCTACCGCATTGGTAGGAAAAAACTGCTTGAATTCACCGTAAAGCTGCGCCGCCAGGGTTTTGTTGTGGCTTAATACCAGGGTAGGCTTATGAACGCGGGAAACTACGTTGGCTATCGTAAAGGTTTTACCGGAGCCGGTCACACCGAGGAGTGTCTGTGCCGGTTCTCCCGCCTCTATTCCCTGAACAAGTTGATCGATTGCAACGGGCTGATCGCCCGTAGGTTGGTATTCGGAAGTGAGTTCGAAGTTCATAACAACAAATAAGGCCGTACCGGAAATAACGCATTTCAAAGATAGATTAGTTTCCTTGAAATGCGTCCGGAACTGCCTTATGCCTGTTGTCTCAGCACACTTTCGGCATTTTCTACTGCTTTTTTCTCTTTCCAGTGCTGCCAGCCAAGACCGAGTAGCTTGGTCATACTTTTGTCGACGAATGTGTGACGAACTAGGTTCATACCGCCTCTTACCGCTGTGAAGATTGAGTTGTTTGCTCTCAAAGCAAGGCTGAAACCTCCGTCAACGTAGCGGATATGGTGCCACCACAGAGACGGAATGAAGATCGTTTCACCGTGAAGCAACGTCGTTTCATGCCCTACCGCTCCTTTTAATGCAGGAAAACGCTCATAATCAGGATTGAGCGGATCCACTTTGCTCATTACTGTGAATGGGTGGTGATATAGCCTGCGGCTTTCCTCAGGAGAAAACAAAATGACCTGCTTGCGTGTCTGAAACTGGGTCAGGAACACATTGGAGCAATCCATATCATAGTGCAGGCTGGTGATAGAATCCTGACCTCCGAAGAATACAAACTTGTATGATTTTAAAAATCCGTCCATAATGGTCGGAAAACGGATGTCATCTGCGAGCTCGGGGATCTTTTTGAAAATATCAAAAAGGAAGATACGCAGGTCGGTCGGCCCCTTCTCGATCAGCGACAGATACTCGCCGAACTTCATGGTTTTCGCTATCTGAAAATATTTATCGGCATCGTGCAGGTGCTTGTCAACCAGCGGTACATCCAGATCGCCGTGATTTTCCCTCAACCAGTCAAATGTCCATTTCTGAACCGCTGGCCAATCTTTTGCCAGATCGGTGAAAACGACCGGCCGGCTCGGTTTCAGGTAATTCTCGATAAATTCCTCACGGGTAAGACCGCTGCGCTTTTCTATTGGCACTAATTTCATATAGAAACTGAGTATATAGGTAATCAATTAGACTATAATACTGATAAACTCAACGTTTTCAGCGGTATCTCAGGTACATTCCAATGCACCGAATACCTGATCAAATGTATTAAAGAGAATTCAAAAATATAAATTTCAAATCATTTAATAATGATATCCTTTTAAATATATAGAAATAGTAGATTAACTTCCTGTTACCTGGTTTCATATGCAGTATTACACCATTCTACCACCACCGGATCTGGCGCCTTTTGTGCGATGTTTCTGGGTGCTGGAACACGAAGTTTCCTCCGAAAAACCCTATTTCCATAAGACGCTGGCAGACGCGTGCGCGGAACTGGTATTTCACTACAAAGGTACTTTCGACGAAATAGACAGATCTGGCAAAACATCCCCTTCTTTCACAGCCGGCCTCACCGGGCCGACTTCACTTTACAGAAGGTTCAGGATCAGCGAGAACTTCGGCATTTTTGGCGTTTACCTCTATCCTTTTGCTGTGCCTGCCATGTTTGCAATTCCGGCAACTGAAACTGTTAATGAAATGCCCGACCTGTACAGTATTTTAGGAAAGATGGGCTCGGACCTGGAAGAAAAAATGACGCTGGCAGAGAATAACCAGGCGAGAATAGCAATCATGTGCCGGTTTATGCGCGGTTGCCTGCAACGAAACGCCCGGCCCGAGCCCGCTGCATTCTCGATGATCAGCCAGATTATTCAAAGTAACGGACTTACCAGCGTTACCGAACTTGCAGAGCGCAATGCATTATCCACCAGGCAGTTTGAAAGAAAATTCAAAGCTTTCTCGGGATTCAGTCCGAAGCTTTTTTCACGCATTATAAGATTTCATGCCGCTATGAATTCGTATGGAGACCAGCAAAAATCACTAACCGAAATCGCTTATGAGGCTGGTTACTACGATCAATCGCACTTTATTCATGATTTCAAAACTTTTTCGGGCGAACACCCGGGCACCTATTTTTCGGGCAATTCTGAGGCTACCGAGTATCGCGATGTATAATGTCGCGTTTTTCCAATTCCGGCGCTGGTTGCCACTTTAATTTTGTCCTAAACTAAAATCAGAAAATAGCATGAGCACGATCAAAATCCCAAACGGACACCAAACCGTAATGCCCTATTTAATGCTTGAAAAAGCATCTAGGTTTAAAGACTTCACTGAAACAGTCTTCAATGCGACATTTTCGTCTATCCATTTCCAGGAAGACGATCCGAGCCTGATCAAGCACGCCGAGGTACAGATCGGCGAAAGCACGATCATGTTTTGCGACGGCCGCGCAGAGTGGCCGCCAAAGCCGGCCAGCATGTTCGTATACGTTGAAAATGCCGACGATGCTTACAAAAAAGCACTCGAATCTGGCGGGATCAGCATCATGGAACCGGCCGACCAGGATTACGGCAGAAGCTGCGGCGTTTCCGACCCCTGTGAAAATGTGTGGTGGATTACTGAGGTGATCTGATCCGGAAATGGTCTTTATCGCTATATTGGGCTGATAAAGACCATTTTTACTATGATCAATTACGACAATAAAGTTTTCTTCCCTTTGTCAAATTCAGAAAACGGGGAGGTGGATATGGAGATGCATTTCGTTTATAAACAAAAGGGCAACATTGTCACATCGACCTATTCGGGCGGACGGATCAAAAGCGGGCATTTAATCGCCTTGGTCGATGAACGGGGAAATCTGGATATGCGGTACCACCAGGTGAATGACAAAGGCGAGATTACAACCGGAGTCTGTAAATCTACGCCTGAGCAACTTCCGAACGGGAAATTACGTATGCATGAAAAATGGCAATGGACTTCGGGGGATCTGTCTTCAGGTGAATCTTTGCTGGAAGAAAAATAAACGGCTGCATTTCAACATACATCCATGCGCAATTTAACAAACTGGCTTTTACTGCCTGCACTTATTTTCGCTTCCTCCCTTGTAATGGGACAGACTTCCCAGATCGTTTCCGGCTCCACCAAATTCAGTGTGAAGTTTATTATGGGAACCTGTAAGGGTACCTTTGCGGCGCCTGCAGGCAGTGCTGTTTTCAATGAAAAAAGTCCCGAGAACGCTTCATTTGACATTAAAATAGCAGCTAATACCTTCAAAACCGGCAATAATTCACGGGATAAGGATATGAAAAGCGAGAAGTATTTTTATGTAGAAAAGTATCCGGATATCCATTTCAAATCTGCCAAAGTTGAAAAGAAAGACGGCAGGTACCAGGTCACGGGTAAACTCACTATGCGCGACGTGTCGAAGACCGTTACCCTCCCGTTTGATGCAAAAAAGAACTCCGACGGAAGCTATATGCTTACCAGTACTTTTGAGATAAACCGGCTTGACTATAAGATCGGTGAAAAGGACTGGAAACTGAAAGATATCGTGACGGTAGACCTGCAGGCAACCGCCAGATAGCTCTGCTTGCTCATTTCCCGTAATTTTTCGGCAGGAGCACGAAAAGATCAATCAAAAATTCTCCCACCTACTGATTGTATTTAGTCTAAATAATACATTTACCTTGTATTCATATTTAGTCTAAATAATCATTCAATGAGATCAGCCTCTACTTTCCTATGCCTGGTATTCAGCACGGTAGGTGTTTTCGCGCAAATGAAGGAAGGTATTATTGTGGGTAAACTGATCTCAAAAGAAGGTGTCGGGCTATCTCAGGCAAATGTATTTTTAAAGGGAACCAGCTTTGGAACCGCTTCCAATACGGATGGAAACTTCTCACTGAAAGTCCCCGCCGGTCGCTATAAACTGATCGCAAAGAATCTGGGAAACGATGAAAAACAGATCGATATCGTTGTCAAAGCTGGTGAAACAACAGCAATATCAGATATACAATTAGTCGAAAACCCGCTTTCGCTGATGGAAATGGTGGTTACCGGACAATCTGAACCGCAATCACTTAGAAACTCGGTTTACCAGGTTCGCACGATCGACAGCGAGCGGATCCGCATGCGGGGAGCGACTAACCTGCAAACTGTCCTGAACACTGAACTGGGCATCCGCTTTTCAAATGACCTCACATTGGGTACCAGCGATATTCAGTTAATGGGAATGTCGGGGCAGAACGTGAAGATCCTGCTGGACGGAGTGCCGATGGTAGACCGTGGAAGTACGAGGGAGAGTTTGGGACAAATTGATATCAACAGTATTGAACGTATAGAGATCGTCGAAGGCCCGATGTCGGTTATGTACGGAACCGATGCGCTGGCGGGCGTGATCAATATTATTACCAAAAAAGGCCACACCGGCTCCAATCTGATCGTAAGTGCGCGGTTGCAGGAGGAAAGTGCCGGCAAAGAATATAATGCATTCAACAAAAAAGGCACGCATAATCAGAGCCTCGGGCTGACCTGGCAGAACCAGCATTTACAATTTTCGGGCAATGTTTCAAGAAATAATTTTGGCGGCTGGAAAGGCAGCTCGACGGGCAGGGCTTTGGACTGGATGCCCAAAAACCAAAACCTGTATTCAGCAGGTGCAAGGTATACAGCCAACAAGTGGAATATCTGGTACCGGTTCAACGGAACTGACGAGACGATCAGCTACCTGGGCAACCGCAACCCGATTACGCTCATCGCAGCTGACAAGGATTACATTACCAAACGCTGGTTTCATCAACTACAATCGGAATACAAAGCGAGCGAAAGGCTCAGTTTGAACGGCGTGCTCTCCTATACCGACTATTCCCGCAGGACATTGAGTACCCATGTAGATGCGAATGACAGAGAAACACTTTCGCTTGACCCGGGCTCGCAGGACGAATCGGTATTCACAACTACGTTCTTTCGCGGAACTGCATTTTACAAAGTGACGGGCGGTTTTTCGGTTTTGGCCGGGATTGATTTTACCGATAATCGAAGTTCGGGTGCGCGAATCAAGGGTACGCCCCGTATCAGTGAATATGCGGTATTTCTCGCGCCGGAGTTTAAGATCGGGGAAATTTTCAGGCTTACACCGGGTTTGCGTTTCATGAAAAATTCGGTGTACGACGCGCCTCCGGTCATTCCTTCCTTGAATGGAAAACTGACATTGTCCAAAACGCTTGATTTTCGTTTTGGCTACGCCCGCGGCTTCCGTTCGCCTGCTTTGCGGGAGTTATATTTCGATTTCCATGACGCGTCGCATTCGATCAGCGGCAATTTGAATCTCAAAGCCGAGTACTCCAATAGCTTTAATTCATTCCTGGTCTGGCAAGCCGCCAGCAGGCCACATTTGAGGATCAGCTCCACATTAGGCGGTTTTTACAACATTTTCAATAATCTGATAGATACAGGAGTTGACCCGAAAAGCCCGACGGAAACCACCTATCTGAATATCCATTTATTCAAAACCACGGGTATAACCCTCGACAACAAATTATTCTCCAAGCATTTACAGGCCAGTCTCGGCGGATCTTATATCGGTCGCTACAACCAGTTTTCCGATCATCCCGAACAGTTTGGCCAGCTTCCTCAATTTGTCTGGTCTACCGAAGTGAATGCGAATGTGCTATACACTTTCAGCAAGATCCGCACAGGGATTAATCTCTTCTACAAATACTCGGGCAAACGGCCAACTTACGAATCCACCGATCAGGTAAACATCAATCTGGCTGAAACCGAAGGCTTTCACACGACCGATCTAACTATTAACAAAACGATAGGCAAATATGTGAACCTGCTTGGCGGGGTCAAAAACCTGTTCAATGTCACCACGCTCACCAATACTTCGACGGATACCGGCGGCGCGCACAGTGCAGGCGGCGCAGTTCCGATGTCTTACGGCAGGTCATGGTTTCTCGGATTGAACGTCCAATGGTCAAAAAATTAATTATTACCCTTTTTACATAAATCAAATCAAGATGAAGAAAATAGCCAAATCGCTGTTGCTGATTGCCTTTCTGGGAAGTTTCAATGCATGTAAAGACGACGAGCCGCCACTTCCGGATAACGTAGCCGGTTTTGAAAGTGCAGAAAAGGGTTTTGAAGGCGAAGAGACGGAAGTAAAAATTATCCTTTCGCGGGCCGTCGATGTGGCCACTCCTATAACTGTTTCAGTTACCCCTACCCAGCTTGCTTATGACACTGAATTTACCACAACTCCGGCCCTAGCTAACAATGCCATCACATTATCGGTACCTGCGGGCCAGGCTTCTGTTTCTTTTAAAGTGGCCAAAAAAGCAGGTATCCTGCTTGACGGAGATGAGAGTATCGCATTTAAAATTACCTCGGTTGGCGCGCCGGCTTTGGTTGGCACGGGAACTGACCTCAAACTGAGTTTCAAGGCGATCATTTCGGAAGGTACCAGTATTCAGCTCAATGGACTTGCGGGCAGCGAGCCGGGCAGCAGTGCGGCCAATTCGGTTTTTCTTGATTTGAGCTCCAATGTACAAACCGCTGTTCTCCGCGATAGCTGGGATCTTGGTTTTTACAGCGGCGCTGATTTCCGCGTGACGATCAACGGTACCAATGGTGCTTCTGCATTGATGATCAACAAATCGGATATTAATACGGTGACTGATAAAGATCTGGTTGCCGATTCACTCGCAGTTGGTCAGGGAATGGGCAAACTTGCATTGGTAGACAATGCGCAGGGCGACCTCACTAAAACGGTTATAAAAGAAATTTCAGCCACCGACGCAGACAATAAGGTATATATACTAAACCGAAAAGGCGGGTCAGCGACAGTATTGCCCGTTGATCAGCTTTACAAGATCCGGATTTTACGTAAAGGAACCGGGTACTCTATTCAATATGCGAAGCTGAATGAAACTACTTTCAAAACACTTGATGTGACCAAGGATGCATCTTCCAATTTTGAATATGTATCTCTTGAAAAAGGTGCAACTGTGGACGTAGAACCTGCCAAAGATCGCTGGGACCTGCAATGGGGTTATAGCATGTATTACACCAATTTCGGCACTGGCATGATCCCTTACGGTTTCTCAGACCTGGTTTTTACGAACAGACAAGCTAACGTAGAAGCCGCAGAAGTGTTAGCCACGACAGCCACTTACGATGCATTTGCTGAGGCTAATCTGGCAGGTGTTACTTTCTCCAAAGATGCTGACGCGATCGGCTCTAAATGGCGGGTAACTTCAGGCGGTACTGTGGGTGTGAAAACAGATCGTTTTTACCTCATCAAAGATCCTGCGGGGAACATTTATAAGCTGCGTTTCGTAAGCTTCCACCCAAGCGACGGCGGCGAGCGCGGCAAACCGAAACTAGAATACAAGCTGGTAAAAAAAGGAGCATAATACATTCAGGAGAGGCGCTGCACGGTGCGTGCCTCTTTTCTCAAATTCTAAATCATTTTTAAATGAAAATCCTGCTATTTTCTATTTCAATATTGATTTCCGCTTTTTGCCTGCCAGTAACGCAACCGGAAGTTTCTTCTAAAAGTGCAGCTGAAATAGTGGTAATTAAAGACCTGAATGCCAACACCAAGCCCTACATCTATTTCAGCGTAACAACCGGAAAGGAAGTGTCGGCAGGCGATGCGAAAACTACAAACTGGGATATTGCATTCAGCAAAACTACCATCGCTGTAAATGGAGGCACAAGTGGCCCCGGTCAGGGCGGTGCGATCGTAATAGAAAAGCCATTTGCTTCGGTAATTGAGGCGCCAAAGGATGGTTACAAATTCGACAGTGATGCAGGGTTTGCAATTCCCGGCGGAAGCGGAAATTCGTGGTACAAGTACGATATGGGCGTGCACGCAATTCTGCCTATTGTTGGAAGAACAATCCTTTTAAAGACAGCCGAAGGGAAATTCGCCAAAATCGAGATCATCAGCTACTATAAAGGAGCGCCGGAAGATGTTCCGACGGAAGAATCCAGCTATTATACTTTCAGATATACCCTGGCAGACGCGGAAGGAAAGTATTAGTATTTCCAGTTTCTCGTCTTCCCTTCTTCAATCCACTCAACGGCAGAAACGATGCGCCTCTGGCGCGTCGTTTCTGTTTTAGCCCCTTCTATCCACTCTACGTATTCCTTCCTGCCGGAGTTACTGAACTTTGCAAAATTTCGCACTGCCTCAGGACTTTGTTCCAATGCGCGAATAAAATAGTCTGGTACGACGAGGGGCTGCTTCTCTCCGGTGCTACCACCCGCATTTTTCACTTTTACTCCCTGATCAATCAGGTACATTGCTTCGGCGATGAACCCGATCAGTTTTTCTTCGGAAGGCAATGTGTCAATACTGGTAATGCGCCCCAAATGTCCCATTGAAGTTCGCTCTCCTTCCCCGGCCAGCAGTTTATCCGGGTCTGTGAGGCGTGATGCCAGCCAAAACCCAAATGCGCAGTGCTGCTTGAATGATGCCATACTGCAAAGGATGCTTCCTTTATACAGAAAATGCGGAAAGCTCCATTTCATCGTTTCCTCTACCTCCGGACAAGCCGCGTGAACGATTGCCCGGAGATAGTCAAGAACAGGAATAGCAAATGGTGCTGATTTTATGATATAGGTGTCAATGCGGGGATCAGTATTATTCATTTACTCTTCCAAGTTCTGTTTCAAATTTGCCAATCCATCCTCAAAATCCTTGCCGATCATGCTTTCCATTCCTATAAAAGGCAGCATCACGTTCATGGGTATAGGCATCTTCCCGGTAAAGCCCCAGCGGACTTTGGTTGAAGTGGGGTCGATTGGCTCCGTGATCATGTAGGCGTCACTTGTGCTTTCCATTGGTTCAAGAAACCGCAGCTGCGTGTCGATCCTGCTTCCCTCCTCTATTTTGGTTATTTCCTGCTCGCCGGTACCTACCTCATCGTTTCCGGTCCATTTGGAAACGAACCCGACCGTTCCGTCAGTCCCTTCGAACGTATTAATGATGTTAGGATCACGACGTGCCCAGACACTCCATTCATTCTGATTTTTCAAACTTTTCAAATAAGTGAAGACCTCGGCATTGGGCTTGTTTATGACAACATCTTTCTCAACCGCATATTCCTTCGGCATGATTACCGCAGCAATAAGGATGATCGCAATTAAGCCCAGGATGATGTACAGCGCTTTTTTCATGGGGAAGTTATGTTTAGGTGAATAAATGAATTTGTACTTGATCTCATCGATATCTTCAATGGTCTGCACATTCTTCATCCCCGCTTTTTCCAGCACGCGAACAGACGCCAGGTTTTCGGTGTTGACAAACGCAATAACCGCTCTTGCTTTTAAAACATCATTTGCGAACCTGATCAATCCAAGGGCAATTTGCGTTGCAATTCCCTTGTGCCATTGCTCCTGCCTGATCCGGTAACCAATTTCGATGTCCCCGCCAATCTGGTCCAGCTTTGCAGCGCCGATCAGCTCGCCGGTCCCGGCCACTTCGATCAGATATCGTCCCAGATAAGTGTCAGCGCCGTATTCGCTCAGCATGACTTTCAACATCTTATCCGACTCCTTTCTGGTGAGCGCGTAACCAGTAACAAATTTCATTACCTCGCTGTTGTTGCTTAGCTCATAGTACTTATCCCCATCCGAGGCGGTCATCTTTGTCAGTACAAACCGCCCTATTATGATCGGCTTTATTTGCATGGCACGATGCTTGTAATGTTTGCCAGGTTGGGAAAATAGAAAAACTACCAGTTTTTACGCAGCAATGGAATGTACTGTGAAACCATGAAAAGTTGATGAATTTTTTGGAAAAAACCAGTTTCACCATTGATTTTCTTTCATTTACAAATCCGTTAACACTCGTTAACAGTATTTTAAATTTGGTTTCTACATTTGAAACGTTATATTTGGACTGCCGGGAAATGATATTAACATTCCGCAGCAATTGTTCCAATCATTCTTGAATTCATTATAAAAGTATGAATTTTTTAATGTACTGATCTTAGTCAGCATCATGATAAAAAGAACTTTTGTATTGTTTTTCTGCCTTGTGCACGTTCTCTTTTCCCCTGTTTTTGCGGAAAGGCCGGTAGCCTCATGCAAACTGGAAATGGGTGCGGGGAGCTTCTCAATACATGAGGACGAAAGCACATCCAAGGAGAATGATTTCGTGCTGGAAGACGACACAATTCCCAGAAACCATACGATAGTCCGGGCAGATGAATTTGAATGGCAGGAGAGCCTCAATGACCTGCTACGCCACCGGCACTCAAGTTTCAGGTTCCTTACCATCGTAAGTCATGCCTCCCCTGAATACAACATTACACTTTTCCCGAAAATCGTACGGGAATCCGTTATTCTGCCAATCATTACCAGAAGTACCTTAGTACTTCCCGGTTACTACGGTTTTTTACACCGTCTTTGCCCCTTCTAACAGCGCTGCTGTTATTCTTTTATCCCCTTTAATTTAATTATCGGCCAGGATTGGTGTGCACGTTTCAGTCACATTGTCCTGTAAAGTTGAATATGCTGTGTCCGGCCCGGGCACAGTTGTACCCCTTTTCCCAAAACGCTATTATCATCCATTTAAATACGTATCATGAAAAATTCAAAATGGTCTCTCCTATTACTGGTAAGCGTTTTTGCTTACGGATGTGCTACCAGGAGTGAAACCACTTCCGGGATCGCCGACAGCGTCCTTACCATACCAGTAACAGAGCTTAAACCTCAGAATACCAAACTCCACCGCGAATATGTCGGAGATATACATGCCGTGAGGAACGTTGAAATTTATGCCCGGGTAAAAGGATACCTGGAAGAAGTATATGTAGACGAGGGCAAATTTGTAAAAAAAGGGCAAACACTCTTCAGGATCAACAATGAAGAGTACGAAGCGCAGCTGGCCAAGGCGAAGGCCAATTTGCAAAGTGCGATTGCCGAGGCAAAAGGCGCCGAACTGGAACTCAAACGCGTGAAATTGCTCGTTGAAAAAAATGTGATCTCCAAAACCGAAGTAGATGTTGCCGATGCCAAACTAGCGGCTGCCAATGCAAAAATCGAAGAGGCCCGTTCTGAAAAATCCAATTCAGCCATTCAGCTGGCAAGGACAGAAATCAAAGCGCCTTTTGATGGCGTGATCGACCGTATTCCGCATAAAATGGGTAGCCTGATCGACGAGGGTACATTACTGACCACGCTTTCAGATACCAAGTCAGTGTTTGCGTATTTCAATGTTTCGGAAAACGAATACCTGGAATATATCAGAGCGAGAGGCAAGGATGCGAATAAAGAAGCTATTGTTGAGCTTGAACTGGCCGACGGTTCATTTTTCAAGCATAAAGGTATCATCGAAACCATGGAAGGCGCATTTGATGAAGGTACCGGCTCTATCGCATTTCGCGCCCGTTTCGCGAACCCTGAAAAACTGTTGAAACATGGTTCGACGGGCACGATCAGATTGACGAACACAGTCGAGAACGCGATCCTTATTCCTCAAAAGGCTGCCTTTGAAATTCAGGATAAAAACTTTGTATATGTTTTAGGTAAAGACAACAAGATCAAAACGCGCAGCTTTGTGCCAAGATCCAGATTGTCAGGGTATTATGTGATTAAATCAGGACTAGAATCAGGAGAAACTATTGTTTGCGAAGGACTTCAGGGGCTGAGAGACGGTGCCGTTATCAACCCGAAAACCATTTCGCAGGATAGCCTTAACGTACCAGGTAGCAAAATTGAGCTCACCGCACGATAGGACCTATTTTTTCAACTGAACTGTAAATCATGTTTCAAAAATTCATAGAAAGGCCAGTCTTATCGCTGGTTATTTCAATCTTCATAACCCTACTCGGGATTTTAGCATTTACCGGTCTGCCGGTATCCCAGTTTCCTGACATCGTTCCTCCGTCAGTAGTAGTAACGGCCACCTACACCGGTGCCAACTCGGAAGTCTGCGTTGATGCGGTGGCTGTTCCCCTGGAAAAAGCGATCAACGGGGTACCGGGAATGACTTATATGACCTCGGTTTCCGGTAATGATGGTGTAACTACCATTACCATCTCCTTTAACGTCGGTGTAGACCCCGATCTGGCAGCAGTAAACGTACAAAACCGTGTCCAAACGGTTATTGACGAACTCCCGGAAGAGGTGATCAAGGCTGGTGTTACTACTGAAAAAGAGGTGAACAGTATGCTGATGTACCTCGACATTATGAGCTCCGACTCATCGGTTGCGGAAGATTTCGTTTACAACTTTGCTGACATCAACATCCTTAAAGAGCTGAAAAGGATCGACGGTGTGGGTCGCGCACAAATCATGGGAAGTAAAGATTACTCCATGCGCGTGTGGCTGAAACCCGACCGGATGAATAGCTATAATGTGTCTGCTGACGAAGTTGTCCAGGCGATCCGCGACCAAAACGTAGTGGCTGCTCCCGGAAAAACAGGGGTCGCCTCGGGCCGTGAAACACAGGTTTTGCAATATGTATTGAAGTATACGGGAAAGCTGTTCGAGCCGGAGCAATATGAAAATATTGTCCTGAGATCGAACCCCGACGGATCTATGCTGAAACTCAGGGACGTAGCAGATATTGAGTTCGGCACCCTGGAATACGATATGGCCTCCAAGTCAAACGGGAAGCCTTCCGCGTCGATCATGATCAAGCAACGTCCCGGCTCCAACGCGCAGGAAGTGATTCAGAATATCAAGGAAAAGGTAGCCGAATTGAAAACGACTACTTTTCCTCCCGGCATGGATTACTTTGTTTCCTACGACGTTTCGCGCTTTCTGGATGCATCCATTCATGAGGTGGTACGCACGCTGATCGAGGCATTTATTCTTGTAATTATCATCGTTTATCTCTTCTTGCAAGATTTCCGGTCCACGGTTATTCCTGCACTTGCCGTGCCGGTTGCATTGGTTGGAACGTTTGCTTTCATGCAGCTTTTTGGGTTTTCTATCAACCTGCTGACATTGTTTGCATTGGTTTTGGCAATTGGTATTGTGGTCGATAATGCCATTGTCGTCGTCGAGGCCGTCCATGCAAAAATGGCCGAAAAGCACCTCGACGCGCGTGAAGCGACGATTGAATCGATGAAAGAAATGAGCGGCGCCATCATTGCAATTACCCTGGTAATGTCGGCGGTATTCGTTCCGGTAGCATTTATGTCGGGCCCGGTTGGTATTTTTTACCGCCAGTTTTCAATCACCCTGGCGATTTCCATTGTGATTTCGGGTATCAATGCATTGACGCTCACGCCTGCACTGTGCGCACTTATGCTGAAAAATACGCATGGGCAACCATCGAAAAATACGCTGCTGGACCGTTTTTTCAGAGGTTTCAACAACGGCTATGATGGTATTTCCAACAAATACAGGAAGTTGCTTTCGGTTATCGTTGGCAGAAGGGTTATCACGGTTGGGTTGCTGGCCGCATTTTGCATTGGTACTTATGGCATCAATACAGTGCTTCCTACAGGGTTTATACCCACAGAAGATCAGGGGGTTATCAACGTAAACGTAACCACGCCGGTAGCAGCAACAGTGGAAAGGACCGAAGCTGTGCTCGACGAAATACAGAAAGTAGCGCAATCACTCGAACCTGTTGAATCGGTTTCTTCACTTTCGGGATACAGTTTGATAACCGAATCCGCGGGTTCTTCCTATGGGATGGCGATGATCAACCTGAAACCCTGGGACCAGCGCACGGCATCTGTAAAGGACATTATTGCCGAGCTGGAAAGTAAAACCAAGCATATTACGGATGCTGATATCCAGTTTTTCCCCCCGCCAACTGTTCCCGGATTCGGTAACTCCAGCGGTTTCGAGCTGAGGGTACAGGATCGTACAGGAAGCGACGACCTCCAAAAAACAGCGGAGATAACGAACCAGTTTGTAAAAGAATTGATGGCTGCGCCGGAAATCGCCAGTGCATTCAGCAGTTTCGATGCAAGTTTTCCGCAGTATATGATCCATGTGGATGCTGATATTGCTTCTAAAAAAGGGGTTTCCGTAGATGCGGCGATGAGCACGCTGCAAACATTGATCGGAAGCTATTACGCATCCAATTTCATACGTTTTGGCCAGATGTATAAGGTGATGGTACAAGCCGACCCGAGCTACCGCCGGACTCCTGAGGATTTATTGAAACTGTACGTCAAGAATAACCGCGGCGAAATGGTTCCATTCTCTACTTTCATCAGATTGGAAAGGGTTTACGGACCAGAGCTCCTGACGCGGTACAATATGTACACTTCTGCCATGATCAACGGAGATGCGGCACCCGGATTCAGTAGTGGTGACGCCATTAAAGCCGTTGAACGTGTAGCCGCAACCAGTCTTCCAAAGGGTTTTACCTACGACTGGTCGGGTATGACGAGGGAAGAAATTTTATCGGGAAACCAGGCGATTTACATTTTCGGTATCTGTCTGATATTCGTATATCTGCTTCTGGCTGCGCAGTATGAGAGCTTTCTGCTGCCATTGCCGGTAATTCTTTCCCTTCCAACGGGAGTTTTCGGAGCGTTCCTTGCGCTGAAACTAATGGGGCTTGAAAACAACATTTACGCCCAGGTGTCTCTGGTCATGCTGATTGGATTATTAGGTAAAAATGCCATTCTGATTGTCGAATACGCGATTATCAGGCAAAAAGAAGGCCGATCCGTCATTGATGCCGTGCTGGAAGGCGCTACCGAAAGGCTCCGCCCTATCCTGATGACTTCGCTTGCATTTGTGGCTGGTTTGATTCCGCTCGTAATGGCGTCAGGTGCGGGAGCAATAGGCAACCGATCTATCGGTACAGCTGCGGCTGGGGGGATGCTGATCGGTACAGTGTTCGGGATTATTATCATTCCGGGGCTGTATGTTCTGTTCGCCGGGATGGCCCGCCCCAAGGCCCCTAAAAAGATAAGCGCAGAACAGGAAGAACCTATCCTGAGTTAACTATTGGACTTTTCGGGCGGCCGGATTTATCCGGCTGCCTTCTTTTTAAAAACTACCTTTAATGAAAACCTATCACAGGCGATATTCGCTGCTACTATTCGGTACGCTGCTATTTTTATCGGGATGTAAATTGATGCGCCCCGTCGAGCAGAGTGCCGGGATCAAAACACCCCCTGCATTTGAAAACCAGACTGATTCGATTGGCATTGGCTCCATTCAGTGGAGATCATTCTTTCAGGATCCGCATTTGCTGGCGCTGATTGACACTGCCTTGCAGCGCAACCTGGACCTGAAAATGGCCGCGCAGCGCATTGAACAGGCCAGAACGAACATCCTCATCGCGCGGGGCGCATTACTGCCCACAGTTTCCGGTGAAATATCCGGCGGCGGCAGGAAATTCGGCGACTATACCATGGATGGTGTAGGTAACTATGACACTAACTTTTCCGATAATATCGACGCAGACAGAAGACTCCCGGCACCCTTACTGCCCGATTATTTCGTGGGCCTGCGGAGTTCATGGGAAGTTGATATCTGGGGCAAGTTGAGAACCCAGAAAAAAGCAGCTTATAACCGGTTTTTGGCAACTGAAAAGGCACGGCAGGCGATAGTTACCGGTTTAATCGCCCAAATTGCGTCGTCATATTACGGATTGATCGCCCTGGATGCGGAACTGAGTATTATCCGAAAAAACATTGCGCTGCAACAATCCGCAGTCGAAACTGTGAAAATTCAGAAAGAAGGCGGACGGGCAAACGAATTGGGGGTACGCCAGATGACAGCCCAGCTATTGAATACACAAAGCCTGGAATATGAAATTCAGCAAAAAATTATTGAAACAGAAAATAGCCTGAACCTGCTACTGGGACGTTTCCCTCAGACAATAGTCCGTGGAACAGTTCAGGAGCAAACTTTCCCGCAAACCATCAGTACAGGCATTCCGACTAATATGCTGAAACGGCGACCGGATATTCAACAAGCGCAGCTGGATCTACTTGCCAATTATTCTGAGCAGCAGGTTGCACAACTTGCGTTTTTGCCTTCTCTAAATATCACAGCGTTTCTTGGTTTCAATGCCTTTAAAAGCAATTTGCTGTTTTCTCCCGGTTCGATTGCCTACAATGCATTGGGCAGCCTGGCAGCTCCGCTTGTGAATCGCAAGGCGCTCAAAGCAGGTCAGAAAAGAGCGGAAGCAGCGAGCCTGGAAGCATTGTATGCCTATAATAAATCGGTCCTTAACGGATTCCAGGAAGTCAGCACCAGCTTAAAAAAGATAGAGAATACAAAAAAGATCAGCGATTTAAAGACGCAGGAAGTAGAGGCACTGCAACAGGCAGTCGCTACTTCGAAAGATCTTTTTCTAACCGGCTACGCTTCTTACCTGGAAGTAATCACTGCCCAGCGAAGTGTTCTAGAAGCCGAGCTTAATCTGACAGATGTCCGGAATGAGCAGTTTTTGGGTCTGATCGAATTGTATAGATCGCTTGGAGGTGGCTGGGAGTAGGAGGTGATCCTGATTTATGGATTACGGTTTGGTTTTATCGGCACATAGGGCTTGTAACTGCTTTCCATAAATCAGATCATGAGTGCCATCAATTATTTTCAAAATATAGTTCTCCATTGAATTGTGTCTGCGATGGTGGAGTTATAAACACAGTTTCATTTACACGATTCTTACGAAGCCCATTTCTATTATATTTAATAGCATGCAATAAGAGCAGATACGTTGCACCACCGCCAATGATATGGCCAAATGCAGTGGGAATGCTATTGATAAACATTAATTGCCCGATAATATATCCGCCCGCCAATGCTGGAAAGATAGACTTCTTGACGATTTTTATTTTTGCTATTTTTTGAATGCATTTATATTCAACAAACCCGCCACTGCCGCTTAGAATCGGATTTTTTTTCAATTGCATGCCCAATAGTCCAACATTAGCTACCTTTCCAAAACTATAAACTTGACTAGCGTCAGGCTTGATAGCGATACATTGAATAAAATCACCTTTCCTAATAATTTCTGTTTTCTCTTCAAATCGCAACTTCAACTCCTGGGATCGCGAGTTATGCGCGAAAAGAATTAAAACCAGGATACAGATAAATTTTAGGATTACATTCATATTTAGAATACACTGCCTAGTGATAACGATTCACAATAAAACCAGGCAAGAACATTTGCGACTGTCTAATTACAAGGCCCAATAAGACATACATAACCTCCGGAGATCGATCGATTAATACCATTTACTATCCCAATACCGGCACCGATTACCGCTCCTACTACCCAGCCAGCTAACGGGTTTCCAGCTAATACACCGACCAAAGCTCCCTGAAGAGAACCATAAACTGCACCTTCAAAATCACCCAGATTGCGTCGTATTATTATGCCCTGGATGCAGATTGATATTATCCAAAAAACATTACTTTTAATGTGGCTGCCAAGCTTTTCGCAACAACTTAGTAGTATTCTTCGATTTATCTGATTTGGAAGAACGCTCATGAAGTTTCCCAATAGCCTGGCTTAGCCATGCTTAAAGGCTCTTTTCGATTTCGGAAGAAATAGCGATTTCGGAAATTTCTCCATAGTAAATACGATTGTTGATAAGAATTGTAGGTGTGACTTCAATTTCTAATGCACGTAGTTTGCTCATATTAGTCGCAATGTCATAATGTGTTTTTCGATCTGTCACGCATTCAAGACATTTGAAATAATCCAGACCGACTTTTGCCGCGAAATCTTCAATGAGTATGGAGTCATTCAATTTATTCGAATAGATAAATTCGTGAGCTGACCAAAACTTACCTTGTTTTCCGGCACAATCCGCCAGTAAGATTGACTGATTCACCTGAGGCGACAACAGAAAGTAATTAAATCTGGCTTTATCTTTATATTTTTCAAACAATCTTCTAAAAATGTGATCCTTCTCCTGGCATACATTGCAAGAGAAATTATATACGATCGACAGCGAAGTCTTTGAAGTCAAATTCCCTCTTGTTTGCTTACTTATACCATCAAAATTAAATGCAGGAGATTCGGGAGGGCTCAAATAAACTTTAACATGATACTTGATTCGGAGAGCACTTAAATATTTTCTTCGCAAATAATGCCGATAGCTTTGAAGTAATATGTTCTCACCCCGCTTACTGTCAATTGGAATCAGCTCGAAAGGATGTTCCGGATCGACAACTCCCGATTCAAGTGCATTCTCATGAACATAGCGCTTTGTTGGGAATATTTTTCCCAAACCGGAAAGCTCAAATGACATGAGTGAATCGACTGAAACATGACGATGACTAGCTTCCAGGTCTAACAGTTTGTCATCAATGAGCTGATTCAACGTGATATCTCTTACTTCGTTAATTGCAAAGAGATATTCATATATCGAATTTTCGACAAGCTTATCAACATCCTCGAAGTAAATCTTTTTACCTTCTATCTCGGCAATTACTTTTTTTTCCCGTTTGTTAACGCAAGCCAAAACCACGAATGCGAAAGCCAGTACTGCAAGTTTGACTTTACATCTCCCTATCAGAAATAGCAAGTGCATTATCTTGCCCTTCGAATATTAAATACAGTATTACCTGGGTCGTTGGTTCTATCCACTCCTTTCCCATCGACAGCATTGGCAGGCGTCGTGATGTTACTTGCCAAGTCAACGGAATAAAGCTGATTTGCGTTGTTATTATTTTCATCATCCGTACGCAACATTCCGATGCCTGCCGCCCCGCCGATGACAGGCGACGAAAATGTACCCAGTACTCCGTAGCTGAACCCAAAATTAGGGAACTCGGCAGCTTGATTTACTCCTGGCGTATTTTTTCCGGCGATAGCCCAAAATTGAAGATGTGTTCCATTGTTGTTCATGTAACCTGGGCTCAAATCTCCTTCGGTCAGTTGATTTTGATTATTTTTATCTTCATTGTCAATGTAAACGTTCCAGACTCTTGGCTCCATATATATTGTCTTATTATTGCCCAGCCTAACCACTAGATATTGTGTAGGGGTGTTCATCGTCATCAATTGAAACGCAGCACCATTTACGCTACATAGCGTATGCCAGCTATTGCCATTTCCATCGACAAACCAAGAGCCGGTCCAACCGGACTTTGAACTGTTCCCACTGTCCTGATTGTCCATTTTGAATCTTATCTTTTCAGACCCGGCGGGGCAGGCATCATTTGCAGGAATTACACCTACCGGAAAACCTTCCCACATATTACGGTTCACTTTATACCTAGTCTCAAACAACTTTCTGTACGCAAGAATATTTGCATTAACTTGCTCCTGGATTTCGTTAGTAGCGAAAGTTTCCGCTTCTGCTGGCCCACCAAGTTCTAATTTGTAATTAGTAAGCGCATAAGCATTTTCTACCTTTTGAACCTCATCTGTTGTGGTAGCATGGAGGATTTCATCTCTCTGACATGCGGCACAGCAAAAGGAAATCCCAAATAAAAGGATAATGGGCGGGAATGACTGACGGATATTTTTCATGGCGACCATCGATTAATATTGCGACAAATAGATCACTTT
The DNA here is from genome assembly GCF_008369915.1 of Dyadobacter sp. UC 10. NCBI lineage: Bacteria > Pseudomonadati > Bacteroidota > Cytophagia > Cytophagales > Spirosomataceae > Dyadobacter > Dyadobacter aurulentus. Next base: position 1,581,622 of record NZ_VSRN01000001.1, read on the forward strand.
GTGTCGGCCTTCACAAAAATTAGAGGTTGTACTTAACAGCTTGGTTGGTTGTATTTTACAACTTGACACCCTTTCCGTTTTTATTATAATTTGCAATGCATTAAGTCTGATACACACACCTTTATTTCGAGGTTATGCCGGAACTACACGAGAAAATACGTGCAATAAGAATGATGAAAGGCATCAAGCAAAGCGAACTGGCCGAGCTATTGGGTATGAAGCAGCAATCTTTTAGTAAAATTGAAAATGGCAAAACCGCTATAACCTGCGAAATGGCAGAAAAAATTGCCAAGCATTTTGGATTTTTAGGAAGGTTGGAAATGACACAATTTTACGAAGCGCACATACTGCGCCTTACTGTTTCAAGAGTGTAGGTCTAATTTCCGATGCATACGCCTTTGGCTAAACCATATCTGCTATTCATCCTTTCGATTCGTGCTGTGTCGATTTATTAGCCCAAATTTCGATTCACATTCTCTGGACTTCAATTCTCCGGCATGAAAAAGAGTTTACTTAAGAAGTCCAATATCGCAATAGGTATACTGGCGATTACAGTGATCGGTTTTGCATATATATTACAGGAGAAGTTTTCACGCCAGCAATCGGATTTTGCAAATATCAATAAGCTTCTCTTTGTCTTTTCAAGACAATGTAACCTAGAACAGGTAGAGGAAGCGATAGATACGTTTCTTGAGATACAGCAGGAATGGGAACGCAAAGATGTATTATTCTCCCGGTCTTCGAGCCCTACGTTAGACTATTATCCATCTGACAGCCTGAAAAGGCTTGGCGAACTACTACTTGTTTTCAGCAAAAGCCCAACCAATAAGTCGGCCAAAATCAAGATAATGCAAGAAATCAAATCCATAAACGCAAAGGTTGACCGATTCACCCTCAGTTCAGAAAAAACCTCGCATACAAAACAAAAAAAAGAGGAACCACGATAGCGCAGTTCCTCATTTTTCAAACTTGTGCATTTCTACCAGAAGTGCGCATAAAGGTACGTGATCATTCCGATCACGATTACAGCGCCGATAATGAAGCCGCGGTGCGGTACGAACATCGACGAGTCGATCGCCAGGCCTTTTTTCTCATCCGGCATAACTAATCCAAGGATCACCATTACCACCACACAAATCAGGAACACGAGACCCATGCGGTCAAGGAAAGGAACCTGTGTCCAGTCTGCGAATGGGAAATAGTTATTATGCATAGCCAGTGCAATCAGAAAACCGCCTACTATCGCAAATAATGCACCGGCAGAATTGGTTCTTTTCCAGAAAAAACCCATAATAAATGAAGCAAAAATACCCGGAGAAAGCAGTCCGGTCATTTCCTGGATAAACTGAAAACCACCCTTTTTATCGATTCCCATATAAGGAGAAACGACGATTGCGAGGATCATGGATACTACAACTACGATACGACCAATCCTTACCAGCGTTTTTTCGCTGGCATCTTTACCGATGTAGTTTTTAAAGATATCCAATGTAAAAATGGTCGAGATACTATTTGCTTTTCCGGCAAGAGACGCTACTACCGCGGCTGTCAATGCTGCGAATGAAAGGCCTTTCAAACCGGCAGGCAACAGGTTAAGTAGTACAGGATATGCTTTATCGGCATTGATTACGCCATCTTCGCCCAGCATTTCGGTTTGAAACATTCCCTTACTGTATAATGCATAGGCTGCGATACCTGGCAATACCACGATCACAGGCATCAGTAATTTTAAAAAAGCTGCGAAAAGAATACCATTTCTGGCCGTTTTCAAATCCGCACCCAATGCACGCTGGGTGATGTACTGGTTGCAGCCCCAGTAGTTGAGGTTCACAATCCACATCCCGCCCAGAAGCACGGTCAACCCCGGTAGCTGCATGTAAAAAGGGCTGCTTTTGGGGAATATCATATGAAAATGGTCATCGTGGTTGTCACGCATCAGCTTGAAACCCGCTGTGATACCTTCCATTCCGTCTGTGGCGGATACCAGGTTAACAGCCAGGTAAGTCGTGGCCAGACCTCCGATTACTAAAAAGAATACCTGAATTACATCGGTAAAACCAATCACTTTCATTCCGCCGATTGTAATAATGATCGCAAAAACAGCGAGTGCGATCATACAAAACTGAAAATCAAGTCCCGAAATACCCGAAACCGCAAGTGCCCCGAGGTACAGAATCGAGGTCAGGTTGACCAGAATGTAGAGCGCCAGCCAGAAAACCGCCATAATCAGACTCACCGTTGGGTTATAACGCGTGCTCAGAAACTGCGGCATGGTGTAGATCTTGTTCTTTAAATAAATAGGCATAAAAAAAACAGCGACTATAACTAAAGTTGCTGCTGCCATCCATTCATAAGTAGAAATCGCGAGCCCCATCGAAAACCCGTTCCCGGACATTCCGATAAATTGTTCTGCTGAGATATTGGAGGCGATAAGCGATGCTCCGATGGCCCACCAAGTCAGGGAACCTTCGGCGAGAAAGAAATCTTTGGTCGATTCTACATTAGACCTTTTTCGTTGATAAATCCAATAACCATAACCGGAGACAACTATGAAGTAGAAGAAAAAAACGACGTAATCAAGGGCCTGTAATTCTTGCATTGCAAAGTATAAAAGAGATGGATAATGAGGTTTGTCAGTTTAAATCGAAAGGTACATTATTTTCAGAAAATAGTACAAGATTCAAATACCAGCAGGTATTTTCGTGCGCATCAAAAAATACAGCTCATAAATATAGCTACAAGGATACTTACAAGAAGCTTTACTCTGATATTTTCTTAGAAATCTGCAAACGGAGCGGATTCGATGGCAACTTCCTATAATATCGTATCAACTTTTCGTCCTCCGCATTTCGATACGCTTCTTCAAAAGGTCGTCCGTCTTTCATGTTATCGATGAGCTTTTGCACCCCATTCCGGCCTGCCAGCGTATGCCAGTAAGCGACCTCCATTCCCGACGACATATACGCAAGCATCACCTGCCGCTGTCCGCCATTGAAAAAATCCTTGATCGTAGCGATTTGCGAAAGTTCCATTACCTGTTGGCCTCCTCCCGTGTAATACAGCCATTCATCCATATAATCGAGATAGCGGCGGGCAGGATCCGGATTATTTACGAAACGCCTGTCAAGCATGAGTGCCAGGCCTTCGTTGAACCATTGCGGGATTTCAGTGGTAACAGTCCACCAGCCTACTCTTTTCAACAATTCAAGGTGGCTCATTTCGTGGGCTATCACGTCCGCGTTCGCACCCTGCACATTTAATACTACATAGCTGTTTCCCCAGGGCGTACCAACACTGCAGCCTGCGCCTTCCGTGCTGCTGCAATAGCGCTGGTATTGCAGGACGTTACTGCAAATGATGATTTTGGGCGATGACTTTTTGCCGGAGTAAAATGAATCCACACGTGCCTCTGCCTGGCTTACGGCGGCCCGAAGCTTTTTATAGGAAGCCGGCTGGATTTCGGGACTAAAATAGACAGATCCACTCCCGTGAAAACCGGAAAGGCCGATCAGTTCGCAGTAAAATATTTGGGGGTATAAGAAGAACAGACTCGCAAGTAATGCAACGATCAGCGCCAGGGTCAGTTTCACAATTCGTAATGCGCGCGCCGGTACCTGATTGTCTTTCAAAGGAGAATACTTTTAAACAGATATGCCACGAATTCACCACAGCAGCGGTGAATTCGTGGCATTAAAATCAATGCTTGAAGTGCCGAACGCCGGTGGTAACCATTGCGATACTGTTTGCGTTGCAATATTCTACCGAATCTTTATCCCGGATCGAACCTCCCGGCTGTACCACTGCTGTAATACCTGCCTTGTGCGCGATTTCTACGCAATCCGCAAACGGGAAAAACGCATCCGACGCCATTACAGCGCCATTTAGATCAAACCCAAAAGCGTTGGCTTTCTCAATCGCCTGGCGCAATGCGTCCACACGGGAAGTTTGCCCGGTACCGCTGGCGATCAGTTGGTTTTCCTTCGCTAAAACGATGGTGTTAGACTTGGTATGCTTGCAAACTTTCAATGCAAATTCCATCGCAGTCAGCTCCTGATCCGTCGGTGCCTTTTCTGTAACAGTTGTATATTGTGAAGCTACTTCTGTTGAAAGGTCTTTATCCTGTACCAAAACCCCGTTCAGAATAGTTTTGAACATGATTTGCGGCAGGTCGACTGCATTTCTTTTCAGCAGTATCCTGTTTTTCTTAGATTTCAAAAGTTGCAGGGCTTCCTCTTCGTATTCCGGGGCGATCAGGATTTCCATGAAAAGTTTGTTCAGCTCTTCAGCAGTGGCCAGGTCAACTTTTGTATTGGTAATCACTACACCGCCAAAAGCAGAAACCGGGTCGCAGGCCAGTGCATTGTCATAAGCTTCCCTGGCTGTGGCCGCAGTGGCAATTCCGCATGCATTGGTATGTTTGATAATCGCAAATGTCGGGTCTGCGTCCTGAAATTCGTCGATCAGGTTTACGCATGCATCCACGTCCACGAGGTTGTTATAGGAAAGCTCTTTTCCGTGCAGCTTTTCAAATATACCTTCCAGATCGCCATAGTAAGTCGCATTCTGGTGTGGGTTTTCTCCGTAACGCAAAGTCTGTGATTCCAGGCTGGTGAAATCGAATAAATCCTTCTCTGTTTTCTCTTTGCCTGAAGTAAAAAAGCGATTGATCGCCCCGTCATAATGCGACGAAACCCCGAATGCCTGCCCCGCATAGTAGCGGCGGTCTTCCAGGTCGGTCGTACCTGCTTTGGCAGTAAGCAGCTCGACCACTTCCGCATATTGCGCGCGGGAAGATACGATCAGCGTATCCTTGAAGTTCTTAGCAGTAGCGCGGATGAGAGAGATTCCGCCAATGTCTATCTTTTCAATAATATCCTCTTCGCTTGCCCCGGACGCTACGGTTTCTTCGAACGGATACAAATCCACAACCACCATATCGATCGCCGGAATGTTGTATTGCGCAGCCTGGGCCACGTCGCCTTCGTCATCGCGACGATATAAAATGCCGCCCATGATAGCAGGGTGCAAAGTTTTTACCCTGCCCCCGAAAATGGAAGGATAACCTGTCAATTCTTCCGCTGCGGTAACAGGGATATTCAGATTTTCAATGAAAGTCTGCGTGCCGCCGGTTGAGTATAATTTTACACCATTGGTGTGCAGAAGGCGAACCAAAGGTTCAAGTCCGTCCTTATAATACACAGAAATAAGTGCGGATTGGATTTTTTTAGACATTGTAAATGATAACTGTAAAATTTTCCTGACTGAAAATAAACCGCAAAGATAGCCTAAAAATGTGCGAAGTTTGAAGACCGGCCTGCTAAAATAGAGGCGGTTATTTAAACTATTATGACCTCAAAATTTGAAATAATATGAACCTGGACTTAAAAGGAAAAACCGCAATTGTGTGCGGAGCTACGCAGGGTATCGGCCTCGCTTCGGCAGTTGAACTTGCATTATTGAGTGCAAATGTGACGCTGGTTGCCCGGAATGAAGAAAAATTAAGAGAAGCCCTGGAAACTCTGGACAGTTCGGCCGGCCAGCTGCACCGGTATTTTGTTGCTGATTTTTCAGATCATGAACAGGTCAAAGAAGCGGTTGAAAACTACCTGCGGCTTTGCCCGGATGTCCACATTCTGGTGAACAATACAGGCGGTCCTTCGGGCGGCCCGATTATCGAAGCCGAAACGGAGCAATTCCTGAAAACTTTTCAAATGCATGTGATCAACAACCAATTCCTCGTGCAGTCGGTGGTGCCCTCGATGAAAAACGCTGGGTACGGACGGATTGTGAATATCATCAGTACTTCCGTAAAACAGCCGATCGTGGGGCTCGGGGTTTCCCATACGATCCGGGGAGCGGTGGCAAGCTGGGGCAAGACATTGTCGCTCGAAATCGCGCAATATGGAATAACAGTGAACAATGTACTGCCCGGATATACCGAAACTGCACGTCTGGATGCAGTGCTGGGAATGCGTGCCAAATCGCAGAACAAGTCGCCCGAGGAAGTAGCCCGGGAGATGGAGGCTGGCATCCCGATCAGGCGATTTACCAAAGCGGAAGAAACCGGCGCCGCCGTCGCATTTCTCTGCAGCCCGGCCGCAGCGAGTATCAACGGCGTGAATTTGCCGGTTGATGGCGGGAGGACGGAGAGTATGTAAAATCTTATCGCCAGCCTATCCCAACCCCTAAACCTGCCGAGGACGTATACTTACTTTTGACTAGTGCAGGGGTAAAGCGGATTTTCAATATATAAATCCATTTCCGGCTCACCAGGTGAAAACGCACCCCGCCTAATGCCAAGGGGGTTGCAAACTGATGTTGCAGGTCATCGTTTACAAACCGGTTATTATCATAAGGATCCAGAAGCAATGCGGCCAGACCGCCTTCCAGGTAGATTTCCAGAGAATTGTAGCCAGGCTGCGGGGTACATGCTTTTTTGTTGTATGGATTTAATAAAAAGCAATAGGTACCCGCGGCAGAAAAAGATGGACTTTTGAATCCCGCGCGGTCAAGCCAACCCAAGCCGGCTTGAATAGCTACAAATGATCGCTTTTTGTAAGCTGTTGCAACACTTGCCGTAACCGAAAATTGGGGCGACACACCACCTAACTCGGCGCCTATTGCTGCGCGTATTGGTGTATAAAATGGCTGTGAAAGTGCAGGAGGAGATAACAAGACAAGCAGGATCAGCGGTTGTTGCCACATACAGATAGTTTCGATGCTATTCGTTGCTCTTAATCACCATCAGCTCTTTGTCATTTCGGGCAACTACAATTGCCTCGGTCGATTTGATCTTGATTTTCCGCAGCTTTTTCACCTGACCTTTCACCTGCAGACCATTCATTGAACCTGGCAGGAAATTACAGACACCCTGGTTAATCAGAATGGTCCCAAAATCACTGTCATAACGCCCCATCTGAATGTTGCAGTGATAAAAATTCCCCATCACAAGCACGTCGGGAAGCTTGTCGCCATTGGCGTCGATCACCTGCGCGTCGTAAAAAGGTGACCATTGCGCCATATACGGCAATGGTTTGATATCAAATTTACCTTTCCCGTCATTTACCAATACTGCATTTTGAAAATAATCGGCAGAGAGCAACTGAGCATTGGAAATTTTGTCTTCGCCGAGCAGCTCCGTTATACTTGCTTTCGCAAATTGAGTTGCGTAAATATATTTCTTCCGGATCATCGGAATCTGCTTCTCCAGTTCAAGTTTAGTTGGGAAAAGCACTTCTTTACCATTCAGGTAATAAGTCAGGATAGGTTCTTTTCGCCCATTTCCATCATAATCATTGATATACATATTAACCGGCTGCTCCCTCGTCGCTTTCAGCCGACTGTTTGATCCCAGGTTCCCTGCCAGAATATCAAGGTCGCCGTCTCCGTCAAAGTCATAAGGCATAGCAAAATTCCACCAGCCTTTGCGATCTGTCAACATTGTTTTTGTAAACCGTTTACCATCATTCCGGAACATGCAAATACCATCCCATTCTAATGCCAGCAGCAAGTCCTGATCTCCATCACGATCCATATCCGCCAGTTTTGCGCTCTTGACATAGCCTGCCGAAGCTACCTCTTCCCCATATTGACCGGTCACATCGGTAAATTTCCCAGACCCGTCATTTTTCAATAAGCAGGACTTTGGTACCTCGCCATAATTAATCGGCACTGCCCGTCCGCCGATAAACAAATCGACAATGCCGTCACCTGTGAAATCGAACGGAACCACACAGGATGCCGTCACATAAATATCTGTAAATGCATCTGCTTTGACCGTGAGATTGCCCTTCCCGTCGTTCAGATAAATGCGGGGCATTTGATAAGGCGATTTGTTACTATATTCATTTCCGCCAGTTGCAACCACCAGATCCAAATGTGCATCCTGGTTGACGTCAACCCACTGGGCATCGATTTCTTCATAGACACTATCAGCCGCCAATGCCGGCTGAAATGACTCCCTGAATTTACCCGTGTTCGTTTGCAGGAAAAGATGGTTCCTCTGCCTTTTAGCTGACCCAACGAATATATCTTCAAGTCCGTCGTGGTTAATATCAGCAACTGCGAGGGCAGGTCCGTCGGCAGTTACTTCAAAGGGAATCAGCGAATTCCGGTCAAATTCCACAAAATTATTTTCCTCATGATTTACCGCAACGCCCAGTTCGGCGGCGATATCCTCGTATGAATAAGACCGACTGTGTCGGGCCGATTTGAATTTTTCGTAATCGAAAACAGGCATATTTTCCTGATAAGCCAAAAACAACGAGTCCCGCAGATCAGCAGGTTTCAATCTTTGAAAGCGGTTGTCCGGCCAGATCAGTAATACGGAATCCACATTTCCCTTTTTGCCCAAACCTATATTGAAAGGTATTTCCATGCTCGACTGGAAACCCCGCACAGGAAACTTCTCATAATTTTGCACTTTGCCGTTATCGAATACCAGGCATTTTGCTCCGATTGCGTTCAAATTGCCCTTGTTCCCTTTCAGGTATAATCTCAGATGTTCGTTTTTTCCCGCCTTCCTGTCGTTAAGATTTTCATAAACGAAAGCCTTCTCATTGATATTATTTGTCACAATATCAAGATCCCCGTCATTATCGAGATCCGCGTAAACCGCACCATTCGAGTACGATTCCTGATCATTTCGAACCATACCGGTTAAATCCCTGAATGCCAGTTCCCCCTGGTTGGAAAAAAATTGATTGGGAAGCTTGATCTCGGGTAACATATCAGCCAGACCCGGGTCATTTTCGTCGAAATTCTTGTTTCTGATCCGCTCCTGAACCACATCGCTGGACACAAACTTGATGTAGTCCGTATCATTCATACGCTTCGGGATTCCACTGGAAATAAAAAGGTCTTTTAGTCCGTCATTATTGAAATCAGTGAAAAGCGCCGCCCATGACCAATCGGTTGCATGCACGCCGGAATACATTCCTATCTCGCTGAATGTACCGTTTCCATTGTTGTATTGAAGGTTATTGCGGGCAAACTGGTAATTGTAGCCTTGCCTGATTTTATATCTGAAAATGCTGTACACATCTTCACCCTCAGATTTTTTGAGAATTTCATAATCCGAAGGAAGCATATCGAGTGATACGATTTCCGGGAAAACGTCATTGTTCAGGTCGGCAATGTCGACACCCATAGAAAACTGACTGGTGTGCATCAGCGCAGACTCTGTGTCATCACTGAATGCCCCGTTTTTCTGATTGATATACAGGTAATCGTTTTCGTGGAAGTCATTACCAATGTACATGTCGGGGTAACCATCAAAATTGATATCCCCTACGCCCAGTCCCAGGCCGTAACCCAGCGCCGAGTTGTGGATCCCAGCTTCTTTGGTAACTTCAAAAAACTTCCCGTTATCATTTCTGAACAGTTTGTCGCCGGCAAGTGGGTGCGAAGTGTTTTCAAAAAGTGCCCTGCGCCCGAAAGTCCCATTTTGGTGCACCGAATGGTTAAGTTGGAACATGTCGAGGTCGCCGTCGAGATCGTAATCGAAAAACAGCGCCTGCGTTCCAAAAACTACGAGATCCAGACCATACTCTTTCGATTTTTCAGCATAGACCGGAATTCCCTCCTTGGTGATTTCCTGACAAACGAACAGTAAGTTATGTCCCTTCATCGACTCAAATTCTCCGACCTGACTGATATAAATATCCAGCATTCCATCCTGGTTAATATCTACGATAGACACCCCGTTTGACCAACCCTTTCCACCGGTGAAATTGGCTTTGTCAGTCACGTCTTCAAATTGCAACTCCGACTTGTTGAGGTAGATCTTATTGGCACCCTGGTTAGCCGTGAAACACAGATCTATTAGGCCATCGTTATTCAAATCTCCCGCTCCTACTCCCCCGCCATTGTAGAAATACATATAGTAAAATATGTTGAAATCCTTGGTAGGTTTAAGCGTATTTGAAAAGTCAATACCGGTCTTTTCCGACGTCAGCAGATCAAAATCATACTCCTCCAATTTTTTTTCTCTGGAACACGAAAAAATAATCCAGGCAAAAACTATTGTTAAAATCGGCCGGAAGAACTTCAACAAATGGATATGAATGAAATGGGACAAAATAATGGAATTTACATTTTGTTTATTTTGAAGAGGACCGGGGCAGCATTATTAACTAAACCGATCAGATGCGGCGCTCCTTGAATGTCGATCGGGCTGATCTGCTTCACTTCTCCTTCGATCGCAAAACCGCTTTGGTTACTTTGCAAAACGTCGAACTGCATATTGCCTTTGTTAATTAACACGTTACCCCGACAAGCATCGAGCGCGCCCAGCTGCGGAATGAAATGCGTAAAATTTCCGCCTACGATCAGGTCTGGCTTGCCATCATTATTGACGTCCTGTGTCTGGATAGCATTCAGGCAGGAGAGCTGCACCATCTGCGGGAGGGGAGTAAATTTGAAATTCCCTTTTCCATCATTTACGGCGATGACAGATTTGAGATAAGTTATGGACTTTGAAACGGATGCATTCAGCAAATCTGCCGAAAAAAGGTCCTGGACCGTCTTAACCGCAAATTCGGAATGTTTTACGGCTTTCTTTTTAAGAAAAGGATACTGTGTCGTTAATTCCCGTTTAAGCAAAATAGGCAGATCCTTCGAGTCCGCCGTCTTGGACATAACGGTTTCAATCGTCCCATTTTTGTTAAAATCGTTGATCCAAATTTTCAATGGAGATTCCGGGCCAGCTTTCAAAGAAAAGTTTTCTCCAAGGTTACCCAATACGAGATCCAGGTCGCCGTCACCATCCATATCTTCCACTTCTATACAACCCCAGAAACCAGCATATCCGTCCAGCCCTGACTTGACTTTTTCGAATCTGCCATTAGCATATTTAAAGATTTCAGGCGCCATCCAATCGCCTGCCACGATCAACTCTTTCGACTTGTCTCCGTCGATATCCGCCCAATGTGCGTCCCGTATCATCCCCAGTCTGGCAAATTGCGGTGCAATAGTTTTGCCTATCTCCTTGAAAAAACCTTTCCCGTCATTTTCGTACAGATAACTTTTGGGTGTTGATCCGTATTCTTTCGGCACGTTCCGGCTACCAACAAACAGGTCAATATCTCCGTCCTGGTCGTAGTCGTGTGCGGCTATCACTGCGGTGTTCATTGCATTGGGCGGCAATGCACGCGTGTTAATCGCAAAATTGCCATTTCCGTCATTAATATATAACCTGGTGGGCAACTCTGCACTATTTTTCAATGTCTCATTCCCTCCGCTGCCCACGACCAAATCCTGGTCGCCGTCACCATCAGTATCAAAAAATGTAGCAGCTGTATCTTCGAAATCAGCCAGATCGCTGAAAATTTTCTGGGGGCTTTTCACAAAACCGTTGCCTTTCTGCAGGTATAGCTGCCCCCCCTGCCCTTTTGCGCCGCCAATGAAAATATCGTCTTTCCCATCGCCATTTACATCTCCGATCGCCGCCTTAGGGCCTTCCCGCGAGAGCATTACAGGGATATTTCTCTCGTTGTAAAAATCTTCGTACTTATTTTCCCGGTGCGCCTCAAATGGATTCTTTTCAACAGCATCCATTAATGTACGGAAATTGGGCCGGGCCTCACCCACTTCCCGATCAGCATCCTTGATCGAAAGCGCTAAAACCTGGTCCGTACCAATCCCGGTTTTCACAGTCATTTTACGATTAGGCCAAATCACCCTCACAGAATCCACCTGGGTCAGCTTACCCAATCCCATTGTAATAGGGTATTCAGTGCTGGATTGAAAGCCGCGCGCGGGATGAAGCTGTTTGCTAAAAATCTCTTTCCCGGCATATACCTCTACCTTGGCACCAATGGCATAAGTGTTTTTACCTTCTCCCAGCAATTTTAATTTCAAATAGTGATTTTTTTGAATTACCGTCTCCGATCTGTTTTTGTAAATAAAGCAGGGCTGGTTCACATTGTTTACAACCAGGTCCAGGTCACCATCGTTATCGAGATCGGCATAAGCTGCGCCGTTAGAAAAAGATTTAGTTCCCAGGCCGAACTCCTCCGCCCTTTCATTAAACTTCAGGTTGCCTTCATTGTGGAAAAAATTGTTGGCAATTGGGGTGGAAGGCATCTTGTCGATGACATTCTGCATACTCTCCTTCTCCCCGGACATCACTATTTTGAGCGTCACTTCATTAGCAAAAAAATCGATAAAGTCCTGATCCAGGATATCGTGAAAAATACCGTTGGAAACATAGATATCCGTTTTCGAATCATTATCTGCATCGAATAATAAGGCTCCCCAGCTCCAGTCACTTGCAGCAACACCCGAATAATTGGCAATTTCACTGAATGTGCCGTCCTGGTTATTCATTTGCAGACTGTTCTGCATGTATTGATTATAGAACCCTTTTTCTCTTTTAAGATTAAATAAATAGTGATTTTCAAAAGAGGTGGTCGTTTTGTACCGGTACTCGTCCCTTGGAAGCATATCGGTCACGAACAGTTCCGGAAAACCATCATTGTTCATATCAGCCATATCCGCCCCCATGGAAGACAGGCTGGTATGCTTCATCCTTTTTTCAAGCTGTTCAGAAAACGTGCCGTCCCGTTGGTTGATATACAGGTAATCCTTTTCGTAAAAATCATTGCAGATGTAGATGTCCGGGTATTCATCCCCATTGATATCGCCAACTGTGATCCCAAGCCCAAATCCGATCAGGCTTCCGTAGATGCCAGCTTCCTCGCTCACGTCTACGAACTTTCCATCATCGTTTCTAAGCAGTTTTGCGCCGCCCCCTTTTAAAAAATCCTTCACAGGCCAGTCTTTTGCCCGTAAATTCCGGTCGTTAGCGTAATTGAGTGTATTTACGGGTATAAAGCTGTTATTGAGAATGTACGCATCGAGGTCGCCATCGAGGTCATAATCCAGAAAGGTAGCGTGCGTTGTATAACCCGTTTCCGCAAGTCCGTATGCCGCTGCGGATTCGGTAAAAGTTAAATCCCCGTTATTGATATAGAGAGAATTTCCTTGCTTGTTTACAAATTTCTGGTAACCTGCATTGCAAACGTACAGGTCAAGCAGGTTGTCGCCATTGATATCTACCATTACCACCCCGGTACTCCATTTGGAAGGCTCGCCAACGCCGGCTTTCTCGGTCACATCCTCGAATTTCCAATTCCCTTTGTTGATATAGAGCTTATTTTCGCCCATGTTAGCAGTGAAGTAGATATCTGCCAGGCCGTCGTTATTAATATCCCCGATCGCTACCCCCCCGCCATTGTAGAAATTGCGGTAATTGAAAATATTCACATCTTCCGAATCCTCGACTTTATTCACAAAGTCTATTCCCGTTTCAGACGCGTCCAATTCTTTGAATAACCCTTCTGGTTTCTCAGTCGTCTCACAAGAGAAAGAAGCCAATAAAAGAGTTACTGATACTACAATGCCCCAAGAAATACGTAAGATTCTTTTCATCTGCCTGGCTTAACTGATTTGAAAACCTCATCACCAGTTATATTCGACCAACTGATAGCGGGCTTTTTGTAAACAATATACCCTTCCAGCGGCAAATAACTTTCGGGTTTTTCAAAATCGCTGTACTTACCAACTTTTCCTGTGATTCTAAAGACCATTTTATCCGGCTCGAAAAGAACGGCTTCAATCCTGCCCTCCGTCATCATGTAGCCTTCCCCAATGCCTCTTTCTTTATCCACAAGCTTACCCAATTTCAGACCGGCATTGAAAGCATCCCTCAAGACAATCTCTTTAATGAGCGGTCTTTCAGCATACCATTTCCCTCCACCAAAATTCAACATGGTCCTTCCTTCTGACTGATCCACTAGTGACAGGCTCAGCATGTGGTCAGTAAGCATCACTTGACCGGTAAAAAGGCTGGAATCGGGATAAAATTCTTTCCCATCAATATGAACGACAACCTTCGCCTGATTATCATTTAGGACACGCAAAACTTGCTCTGTTTTCAGCTGCAAATCGTTCTCCTGCCGGCAGCTTTCAATACTAACACTCAGCGATACAATCGTAAAATATACAATTCCTGAAAACCTCATTTCATTTTCAATAAAAAACAAAGATGCCCGAAAACTCCGGACATCTTTGTTTCAAGAACAATATTTGATATCTAGTTATAGCCGTTATTTTGCGTCAGGTTAGGGTTAGAAACAATGGCTGTTGAAGGTATCGGGAATAAAACCGTATGAGGTTCCTTCACAGCCACGCCTGAGCCTTCGGTATATTTACCAAATCTCACTTCGACAGTTCTCTTTCCTCCCTCCCAATACATTTCACGGCCGATTTCATCAAACAATGCATCCGGTGTGAGTGTCGCCAACGCTTTTGCCCCGCGCAACACTCTTAAATCGTTGATCAGTTTCAAAGCCCCTGCTGTATCTCCGCCTCTCAACATTGCCTCAGCCTTAATAAGATAAACCTCCGCATAACGAAGCAAAATATATTTCCCGGTGCTCGAAGGGTGGTACTTAATGACCCGGATACCCTTTTCAGTAGCTGCGCCGGCTAATGGTACATCGCGGCTGAAAACCAATGGCTTTTTAGATCTTGTATCTACAATGTCTTTACCTGAATCGTCAACCTGTTGTCCGATCAAAAACCCATAGCCAATGCCTGAATACTGCTTTCCATTTCCCGCAGCTGGCCTCCCGATACGGGAATCTTCTTTGTCGAAAGTATCGTAAAAGTCTGCAAGGGTGGTAAACCCATTCCAGCCCGAAGGGTTCTGATTATAGTGAAGCGTCATGAACCAGCGGTTTTGTGGCGTTCCTTCAAGACTTACGAAAATAATTTCGGATGTGGCCTTTTCAGAGAAGTTATCAAAATAGTTCTTCTCAAGTGAATAACCGTCTTGCGTAACCGCATCTGCATACTGAGCTGCTTTGGTCATATCAGCTTTATCGAAAGTGTATGGCCCTTGTGGCTCGGTAGCTTTGTACACCGCCTTGTTGAGATATAGTCTTGCCAGAAGCGCATTAGCCGCTGCCTTCGATGCGGCACCATTCGTAGGCGCAGGACCGATTTTTCTCAAATTAGGAAGTGCTTCTTCCAGATCCTTCACGATATAATCAAATGCCTCGGACCGCGTCATTACTCTTGGGCTAATCTCATCCGACTCAGTCACCTCCCGGAAAGGAACCTGTCCCCAAAAGTCCATCACGTGAAACATATTGAATGCACGTAAGAACTTCGCTTCGGCGGCCTGAGCAGCAGATGGATTGGAAGCAATTATTTCGGTTGCCTTGTAAACGCGCTGATTCAATTGATTCCAAGTGTCGCGAACAGCAGAGTGGGTGGCATCCCATGTATGAGCGTCCAGCGTCCGCCAAACTCCATTATCACCCCAGTCAACTCCGCGTGTGGGAGGAAACATTTCAGCCGCCGTATGCTCGCCGAGGGCGTAAATATTGTTCTGGTCAGTGTAAGCGCCCAAATCTTTATAGGCCGATGCCAGCAAGGCGGCCGGATCACCCGGAGTAAAACCAGAGCCGGTTGACTGAACAACAGAATCCTTTTCATCAACAACCAGGTCTGTACATCCTATCGTGGAAAGTCCGAGACCCGTGAATATATAAAATATGTACTTTTTCATTTTTTTACCGTTTGGGAATTAAAAAGAGATATTCGCTCCAAATGTCCATGTTCTCGCTCTTGGATAAGCCGTATAGTCAATTCCAAATGAAGGAATCCCGTTGAGAGACTTGTTGGTACTTACTTCCGGATCCTGGCCACTATACTTGGTAAAAGTCAGCAAATTCTGTCCCGTAACATAAATTCTCAGCGCGGAGAATATTTTATTATTGCCGGTTGGCAGTCGATATCCCAATGTAAAGTTCTGAAGCCGTACAAAATTCCCCTTTTCTAAAAATCTTGTTGACACATCAGGATTGTTAACTGGTCCCTCTCCATTTGTAATAACGTCTTTCGTAACGTTGCGCCCATTGGCGAATGAACCTGCTGTGAAAAATGCGTTGGCTGTATTTGAATAGATATAGCTTCCAAAAACCCCGTTGAAGAAAAGGTTCATGTCAAAATTCTTGTAACGGAATGTGTTCGTCAAACCTCCGGTTACTGTTGGAAGTGGACTCTTTCCGTCCTGGAATCTTTGCACATCACCCGTTTCAGGAATAACATTATTTCCAGCTTCATCAAAACCAACGAAATCTCTCAGGAAAAATGCAAACAAAGGTTGCCCTGCCGAAATACGTTGTGCGAAAGCTCCCGATAAACCCTGTCCATTGATTTCACCTGTATCATAAACCCCTTTCAGGTCTTTGACGAGATTTTTATTGTAAGCCATATTGAATGCAACATCCCAACCAAAATCTTTCTCATCTACAATAATTCCGTTCAAACTCAATTCAACACCTCTGTTTAGGATATCTGTATCCAGGTTGTCCCACTGGAAAGTATTGGATGCAGGCTGCGCTGCGACAATGTTAAACAGCAAGTCGCTTGTATGCTTTTCGTAAAAATCGATGCTACCGGACAGCCTGTTTTTCAAAATTGCGAAATCAATACCAGCATTGAATGCTTTGGTTGTTTCCCATTTCAGGTCAAAGTTTCTGTATGCAACATCCGCGTACGCCCCGCCATTAATGTTCCCGTTATCGTCATAATTCCAATCGTTGTACCTTTTTCTCTGATCATACAGATTATGAGGAATTGACTGGTTACCTGTAATACCGTAACCCAGACGAATGGCCAGATCATCAAATGCGTCTTTAGGAGCAAAATCTTCCTCGATCAGCTTCCATTTGAACGCCGCAGAAGGAAAATATCCATATTTATTATTACCCCCAAACTTGGATGAGCCGTCGACACGCAAGGTTCCTGTAATCAAATATTTGTCAGCAAATCCCAGGTTTACCCGACCAAAAAACGATTGCAGCTCATCTTTAATCGCAGTTGAGTTCTGAGCGATTACACCCGGACCAGGATTCTTAACGGATGCGAGGTTATTTACCATCAAATCCATATCCGTTGTGTTAAAATTATGAGCAGCCAGATTTTTCGAAGATGTTTCAAAACTCTGGTAAGAATACCCAAGCAAAGCATTTAGGGATGTTTTTCCGAACTCTTTATCGTACGTAAAATAGTTTTCCATCAACTGGTTGTTGGTTTCTATGTCACGTATATAAACGCGTCCCTGTGGCAGGATTCCAGACGGATATGTTACAAGATCAGTGGTTTGCTGTGCAACACCGGCGATCAGCAGATCTCCTGAATAAACCGATTTGCGGCTGGACATCGATTTGTCAAAACCCAGAATAGTCTTGAATTTCAAACCTTTTACAATCTCAAGCTCAGCATTCACATTACCGATTGCGCGTAACGTATTGGTGTTATCTCTCGACAGATTGACAAACGCCAGTGGGTTTGGTTCGGTTAAGCCCGGTTGATTATAAAGTTGCTTTCCATCGACTGTCCTGTAAATTGGTAAAGTAGGGTTCGTTTTAAGAATACCACCTAACAAGTCGCCTGAAAATCCGGAGTTTTCTGAAATAGGAACGCCGCTGTCGAGGGTATTGGCAAAATTCAGGTTACTGCCAATATTCAACCTGTCCTGTATAAATTTCTTCGCTCCGCTGAAGCCTACACTATATCGTTTGATACCCGATTTTTGGACAATTCCCTGCTGATTCAGATACCCCAAAGAAAACCGATAGTTTCCGGAAGCGTCGCCACCACCATAGGCCAGGTTATGCTGGTTAGTATAAGCAGTTCTAAATAACTCATCCTGCCAGTCAGTCGAACCACCCTGATCTTGTCCGCCAGCGGCCCGATATTCGTCTGCCGACAGCAAATCATACCTTTTTGTAATATTGCTGACCCCCAATGAATATCCATAATCCAGGGTTCCCTTTCCTTTTCCTTTTTTTGTTGTGATCAATACGACCCCGTTGGCACCACGGGAACCGTAGATGGCCGTAGCAGAGGCATCTTTCAAGATATCCATGCTAGCGATATCGTCGGGATTTAAAAAGTTCAACGGGTTTTTTGCAGGCTGTCTGCCGACCCCGGCCGCGTCGCCACCACCTGAAACATCGTCTCCGCTCAAAGGAACGCCGTCAATTACAAAAAGCGGGTTATTGCCGCCTCGCACCGAAGTTGTACCTCTGATCCGCACGTTAATCCCTCCACCAGGTTCGCCGCTTGACTGCGAAATCTGCACGCCCGCTACACGGCCCTGCATGAGTTGTTCAGGAGAAGTCACAATACCTTTCTGGAAATCCTTTGACCCAAGCGCAGCTACCGCACCTGTCGCATCTTTCTTTCTTACGGTTCCATAGCCGACTACAACTACCTCTTCGAGGGCTTTTATATCCTCGGTAAGCACAACATCGACAACCGACTTATTCCCAACCGGAACATCTTTCGTTTCGTAACCAATTGCACTGAACGTCAGGGTAGAGTTGCCTGAAACAGTGATTTGGTAGTTTCCTTCGGCATCCGAATTGGTACCTTTTGTTGTTCCTTTGACAGTGATTGTGACGCCTGGAAGACCTCCTGTTTTAGGGTCCGTCACTTTACCAGTTACATTGACATCCTGTGCCTGTAAACAGGTTATGCTCAGAAGCGCAAACAACATAGTCAGCATATGTGACCTATTTGTCGCTAATTTTTTTCCTCTGAACCCTTTGTCAGGATCAGCAGGATCGTGTTGAAGAAGTAAACGACTGGATAAATTCATCATAGGTTAGATAATTAATTAGGTCAATTGGCTTACCGGTGCATTCAAAAACCTTATTCGCATTATGTAACCAGGCTGTAACTTAAAATTCAACTGCCTGTTTTTCTGAATAATCGTATAAAATTTTGGAATTTACCGGCACAACTCACACAAAATAATAAAAATCATTCGGATAATACAATGTGCATTGTAAGATATTGACAATTAAAATCTGATTAATTCACGAAAGGCCGGTGTGGTTAAACCAAAGGATTTTATTGCTGAACGAAATGCCTCGGATTCATTCAAAGATTTGCTGGAAATCCTAGTGGCTTGTGCGTAACTTTGCATCCCTTTGTTTAGTTTCTATGCATTTATGACACCGTCTTCTCCCGTTTCCACTGATCAGTTAAGTTCCTTTTCAAAACAGCTTGAAGGCGAATTGCATTACGATAATACCATGCGTACGCTCTACGCGACCGACGCCTCGGCTTATCGTGAAATGCCTCTCGCGGTTGCTATTCCCAGGTCGTTGGGAGATATAAAAGCCTTGATTTCGTTCGCGACGGCAAACAGGATTTCGCTGATCCCGAGAACAGCCGGGACCTCGCTCGCCGGGCAGGTTGTCGGCAACGGAATCGTAGTGGACGTTTCGCGGAATTTTAGTAAAATCATTGAAATCAATGCAGAAGAAAAATGGGTGCGGGTCGAGCCGGGAGTTGTGCGCGATGAGCTGAACATGGCGCTGAAACCTTACGGACTTTACTTCGGCCCCGAAACATCGACTGCCAACCGGGCAATGATCGGCGGGATGGTGGGAAATAATTCCTGCGGCTCCAATTCAATCGTTTATGGAAGTACAAGGGAGCATACACTGGAAGTCAAAGCAATTCTCGCTGACGGTTCTGATGCCGTTTTCACGAATATCAAAACAAAAGATTTTCAAACAATGCTGCAAAGCGCCTCTCAGAAGAATGGCAGCGCTTCGCTTTTTGATAAAATTTATCTTAAAACCAATGAAATACTGGTCTCTCCTGAAAACCAGGCTGAAATCAGAAAAAATTTCCCCAAACCATCGGTAGAACGACGAAATACAGGCTACGCGCTGGATATGCTCCTGAACATGGAGCCTTACCAGGCAGGGCTGGCCGAAAATGAGCCGGCTAAGGAGTTTAATATGTGCAGCCTGATTGCCGGGTCAGAGGGGACTTTGTGTTTTCTGACAGAGATCAAGCTTAACCTCGTACCGCTTCCACCCAAAACACAGGGGCTGGTTTGCGTGCATTGTTTTACAATTGACGAGGCGCTGAGAGCTACTATTCTGACGCTGAAATACCAGCCGCACGCCGTGGAATTAATCGACGATTATGTGCTGGAATGCGCCGCCACCAATGCGGAGCAGAAGAAAAATGCATTTTTTGTAAAAAATAAACCCGACGGAAAGTTTCCGGCGATCCTCGTGGTCGACCTTTCCAGGGAGACGAAAGAAGAAGTCGAGCAACTTGCTGCAACCATGGAGCAGGAATTGCGGGAAGCGGGTATCGGTTTTCATTACCCTTTGCTTTTTGGTGATGATACTAAAAAGATATGGACGCTTCGCAAGGCCGGCCTCGGTTTGCTGGCAAACATTCCGGGTGATGAAAAAGCAGTGGCTGTGATTGAAGACACCGCAATCGACGTGTACGACCAGCCGGAGTATATCCGCGATTTCAATGCCATTTTGAAAAAACACGGGATGTCCGCTGTGCATTATGCACACGCAGGCTCGGGAGAGCTGCATTTGCGTCCGATCATCAACCTTAAAACCAGTGAGGGACACCGGCAATTCAGGATGATCGCTGAGGAAATTGCGGATCTGGTAAAAAGATATGACGGCTCGCTTTCCGGAGAGCATGGAGACGGAAGACTGAGAGGGGAATTTATCCCTAAAATGGTGGGCAAACACAATTATCAGCTTTTCAAGGATATCAAGAAAACCTGGGACCCGAACAATATATTCAATCCCGGAAAAATCGTCGATACAGCGCCGATGGACACTTTTCTGCGGTATGAGGCGGATCAGAAAACCCCGGAGTTCAAGACCTACTTCCGCTTCCACGACCAGGACATTTTACAACACGCCGAGCAATGCAACGGTTCGGGCGACTGCCGTAAAACCCAGCTGAGCGGAGGTACCATGTGCCCCAGCTTCATGGCGACCCGGAACGAAAAAGATACTACGCGTGCACGCGCCAATATCCTGCGCGAAATGCTGACAAGATCGCCGAAAGAAAACCGCTTTGACAATCAGGAGATTAAAGAGGTTTACGATCTTTGTCTGGCTTGTAAAGGCTGCAAAGGCGAATGTCCTTCTAACGTCGATGTTGCAAAGTTGAAAATGGAGTTTTTGCAACAGTATCACGACGTACACGGGGTGCCGTTACGGTCGTGGCTGGTCGGTAATTTTTCAAAAATGACCGGCCTGGCCAGCTATGTTCCCTGGGCTTATAACCTGATATTTAAAAATAAGCCGCTGCGGAGAATAGCCAATCAGGTCGTCGGCTTTCACCCCGACCGCACGATGCCGCTTTTGCATGATACTACGCTTAAAAAATGGTATGATAAGCGAAGGAAAAATGCTGCTGCCCACTCTAAAAAGGTATATCTCTTCTGCGATGAGTTCACCAATTATAATGACGTCGAGATAGGGAAGAAAACTATTTTAACCCTGGAAAAGCTTGGTTATGAGGTTATTATTCCAAATCATGGACCTTCCGGAAGACCACAGTTATCAAAAGGGCTTTTGAAGGATGCAAAAAAGATCGCTGAGGAAAATATTCGTTTGCTAAAGGACATCATATCCTACGACACGCCGCTTGTCGGCATTGAACCTTCGGCGATATTAACTTTCCGCGATGAATATCCTGATCTGGTCAGCGCCGAGCTGCTGGAAGATGCTAAAAAACTAGCCCAGAATGCATTACAATTTGACGAATTTGTCTCGCGCGAAATCGAGCTGAAAAATATTTCAAAAGATCAGTTCACAAAGGAAAAAAGACTCATCAAATTACACGGGCACTGTCAGCAGAAAGCGATTTCGAGCATGATACCGACAAAAAAAATGCTTTCACTTCCTGAAAACTACACCGTGCAGCTCATTCCTTCGGGGTGCTGCGGAATGGCGGGGTCGTTTGGGTACGAAAAAGAGCATTATGACATTTCTATGCAAATCGGCGAGCTGGTGCTTTTTCCGGCCGTACGCCAGCAACCAGCAGAAGTGATCATTGCGGCGCCGGGTACGAGCTGCCGCCACCAGATCCACGACGGAACAGGCAGAAAAGCAATGCACCCGGCGGAGATTTTGTTTGAGGCGCTGGAAATTGCTCCCTAAAAATATCCCATTGGTTTGTTACCAAAACGCTTGGTCCACGTCTCAAGTGAAACAATCGAGAAAAACGGATATGGGCATTGACAGCTTTCAGCGGGAATTTATAGCTGATATCAAAGAAAAGGTCAGAGCAGCGCAATATGAGGCGCTGAAAAGTGTAAATCTTAAACTGATCACGCTTTACTGGGAAATTGGGAAGTCCGTGGCCGAAAAGCAAAGTGAAAGCTGGGGCAAAGCCATAGTACCGGCATTGTCTCGGGAATTGCAAAAAGAGTTTCCAAAAACCGGCGGCTTTTCGACTACAAATATCTGGTATATGGTACAGCTATATACTGATTACCAAAAAGATATAAATCTCCAACCACTGGTTGGAGAAATTAGCTGGAGCAAGCATGTTGTCATTCTTTCCAAGTCTAAGAACAGCCTGGAAAGACAATTTTATATCCTCTCCACCAAAAAATTTGGCTGGACGAAAAATGTTCTCATCAACCAGATAGAGAACAAAACCTACGAGCGGTTTCTGCTGAATCAAACGACTTTCCAGCAGCCTATTACGACAAATATCGATGAGCTGGCACAAAGTGTTATCAAAGACAGCTATACATTTGATTTTCTCAATCTTGCCGACAAGCATTCTGAAAATGAGCTCGAACAAGGATTGATTAAGAACGTCAAGAGTTTCTATTGGAAATGGGACACAACTATACCTTTATGGGTAGTCAATATCGGATTCAAGTCAGCGACCGTGATTATTGGGTTGATTTACTCCTTTATCATCGCAAGCTCCAATCCCTGATCGCTATCGACCTGAAAATCGGAGATTTTGAACCTGAGCACAAAGGCAAAATGGAATTCTATCTGGCGGTACTAAATGAAAAGGTTAAACTGCCGCATGAAAATGAGGCTATTGGAATTATCATTTGTAAAAGCAAAGACAGGACTATTGTAGAATATTCGCTTAAAAATAGCGGCCTACCCATTGGTGTTGCAACTTATCATACCTCGAAATTCTTACCGGAAAAATATCAGGAATTGCTGCCAACCGAAGACGAGATAGCCAGAAAACTCAGAAGCTTATTTTAACAATTTCTCAATTCCGCCCCAGATTAATATTCATCGTAGTCCCGATGCGAAAAACGGTGTTTTTGTACTTAAAACCTTCAAAACTGTTGGCTACCTCGATGCGGAAAGGAAAGCGGATACCAACATCAAGCCCATAACCTAACTCGGTATAATTATTGGAGGAAGGCGTAGCAAGATAATGCAGAAAGAAATTCTCCTTAATCCCCATAATCCGGAACCAGGAAATCTGCGTCAAAAGGAATTTGCGAAATTCACTCAAAACATGTGCCTCCGCAAACTGCGTAGCAGTGGAATATCTGTAATAGTCGAGCATCCTGAACGTGCTCACCGGATCGCCGAACTGGAAGAAAAAACGATTACCGGCAAAATGCTGATAGTCCGGAAAACGCACCGCGTTATCATTCAGAAACTTACCTGCGGCCAGCTTGTAACTTAGTTTACTTCTTACGCCTGTTTTAAAACCATGCTGAATCCCGATCTGAACAAAATCGTAATCGACATCGCTGCCAAAAATAGTACTGATCCCTTTTCGGTAATTAATGGATAGAATCGGCGAATCGTCATCGTAAAAGGTAGTTTTTCCGCCCTTGATCCTGTATTTCTGCCAGGGTTTATAAGCCGCCGAAATACCAATTGTAAACGCTTGGTGAGGATTCATTTCAAAGGATGTAGTGCCGCTTTCATCTGCATTTTCCGCATTAAAAGGAATGTTCGAGGTAAATGCGTGCCGGTTCCAGTCGATCCAGCTGTAAGGGTTCATATCCCGCACATTTTGCAGCGGCCTACGGTCAGCGAATTCAATATTGGCTTTCAGTTCAAAATGCTCGTTTTCACGGTTGGTCTTGAAGTCGAGCCTGACAAAATCCTTTTCGTATATCTTGATAAAATTCCTTTCCAGAAAAAGCGTCGTGAAAGTATTCAGCAGCGGGTGCATGGGGTGTTCGCCGTTAAATTGCGAAACGGTCTGCCCGCCCGAGAGATTAATACTCATTCGTTTCCAGCCGTAATCAACGCCTCCGAATACCATTAGTTTCTGCCTCGCAAATGAATACCGCGTCAGTGCATTCAAAGACAGTTGCTGCCCTGCGCGCGAAGAAATACGCTTTACAGAGCCATTTTCTTTAATCTCGACACCCTCCATATTTTTCTTCAGGTTCCCGACCTTGTAGCGCAACTTAAATCCGCCTCCATGCAAAGCCAATCCTTCCACCGTATTGATCTGCGCGCCCAGAATAGGACTCACATAATCCAGACGCCACGGACTCTTTTTTCCCAGGCCGAAACTGGTACCTGTGAAAATATCCCCGATGAATCCCGATCCGCCGCCGCCGCCTTTTTTATTACTTTTTGTCGTATCCGACTTGGCCGTTTTCAGACTGTCTTTCTGCTCCTCAGTCCCCGACTTCATTACGATAATACTATCAAGCCGGGTATAACTTTTCACTTCGGCATTGGTAAGGGGTACAGTGCGTATCGAGTCCCAAAACGCCATTGTACGGCTGCTGGCCATCGTATCGATCTCTGTAGAATCTTTTCTTGTAAAATTCAGGTCGATATCTTCCCCTTTTTCCTCTTTCTCTTTCAGGTCCTGCTTTTCGTATTCCTTCATCAATTTCCGGAGATTTTTGGCAGAAAATTCCTTCTGCTTGCTTACTACTTCTTCCAGTTTTTGTGTTTTGATCTCCCGGTTGCTCAGCTTTACTTTTTTGGCCTCATCTTTCTCTTTTTTACTATCGACGACCACGATATCCGGGCGGAAAGTAGGGTTAATTTTCACATTGCTGAAAGATTGTGAAATCACAAAGTCTCCTTTTCCCTTCAAACCATAAATACCTCCCCGAATATGAAATTGCTGGTTGACCGGCATCCAGACATCCTGCACCGGACTGTAAACCTGCTTGATATCAATGGTAAAACCGGTATTTACAGTTTGCAGATCGAGGCTGTAAATGCTCCACTCGTTCTCGATAATGTGAATCGTACCCCGGTAAACTCCTTCTCCCCAGGAGCGCGGCGTCACCTTGATTTTGTTGACTTCAATACCATTTTCGCGGAAAGAACCCTGATATTCAAACTTATAATACGCGAATGCGCGCGGTGATAGTGGGGAAACAGCTTTTACTACTTCGGGTTGATAAAAGCTGGCGAGCAGGTATGCATTTGGATTTGCAAAATCCTTACCCTGGCTGTTTCTGGAAGCAATTACTTTCTGTTTATAAGAATTGGGCTGCCGGAAAGTAACGATCGAAACACTCTCATTCAAAATTGGCACTCCCTTCTTGAAGTTGGTTTCTTTTTCAATTTCCTTTAATTCCTTTTTATATAGAAATTCCATCGGCAGGTCTGTGATTACGATGGAAGATTTGGAATAGGCTTTCGCAGTGTAACTGTCCACCTGCAACAAATGGTAGCGGCTTTTCGCGATAGCGCGGCGCATAATCGTGTAGGCTGGATCCTCGCCTTTGCTGCCAATCCGCACTTCGCCCAGGTTCAGCGCCTGCTCTTCCATGGTCAGGTCAAAAGTCTGCATTCCACTTTCCACTGTGAAAGGTTTCATACCCGTTTTAAATCCGAGATATTGGAAGATCACTTCATAATACCCCGGTTTCAAATCAAGCTGGTACCGGCCTTCTTCGTTTGAAATGGTACTGATATTGGTTCCCTTTACCAAAATTCCGGCAAATGGAAGCGGATCGCCGTTTTTGTTCTTGATAATACCTTTAATGCCAGTCGCTGGCTGGGCAGTTTGAGAAAAAGCCGGATTGGCCGCAAAAAATATCAGTAATAAGGTAGCGCAGTAATTTTTGAGCATAAAAATCCAACCGATAGTCGTGAACGCTTGTAAAAGGCAGATGCGCTCAAATCTAATCCGGTTGCATTGAAAAGAAAACAGAATTCGGATTTCTGTTAAATATCTGCGAATTCCCAGGCGCTCTGGTAAGCACTCAATCCCTCAGAATAAGCAATAAAATCTGTATAAAAAGGCAATGCAGAAAGCGTCGCACTATCACCGATCACGACCAGCTTTTTTCTGGCCCGTGTCATCGCGACATTCATTCTCCGTATATCCGACAAAAACCCGATCTCACCTTCGGCATTGCTCCGCGTCATCGAAATATATACCACATCCCGCTCCTGGCCCTGGAAACTGTCAATTGTATTTACCGCTATTTTGGCCAGATAATCTTTGAGCAAAGGCACGTGCTGCATCTGTTCTTTCAGAATGTTGATCTGCTCTTTGTAGGGAGAAATAATGGCAATGGAAGGAAACTGCGCAATATCAAGCGGCTTTTTGTTTGCTTCTGCCAATTCATTTACGAGCTGTGATAAATGCTTGAACAAAAAGGCAGCCTCCTCGGGATTGGTCGAGCTGGTACCTTGCAGTTTTTCTTCAAAACCACAGCCGGCTGTATCAATAAATGCCAGCGGAGAATCGCCGGGAAATAGTGTACGTGTCGCTACTGAGGGATGAGCTCTTAGTTTATTTTGGTAAAATATTTTGGAAGAAAAACCCATGATCTCCTCATTCATACGGTATTGTTCTTCCAGTAGTACCACTGCTTCCGGGTGAATGGTCACTGACTTTTCAAGTAAAGTAGTACTCAACCCATTCCGCGCAGCCTCGGCCGACTTGATCGTGGGCGATAATTGCAGATGATCTCCCGCCAGCACCAGTTTTTCCGCTTTTAAAATCGGTATCCAGCAGGCGGGTTCCAGCGCCTGACCGGCTTCATCGATCACAACAGTGTGGTAGTTCAGACTTCTGACCGTATAATGGTTCGCTCCCACCAAGGTCGCCGTCACCACCTGCGTTTTGGCAAGCAGGTCGTCGGTAACATATTGCTCAATGCTCGCGACTTCCTTCATGATCTTGTGAGCCTCGTCAAAAAGCGCCTTGCGCTGGTCGCGCTCCGCTTTCCCAAACTGCCGCTTGTATTTATGCGCCATGTTTTTGTATTCGCCAGCCTGCTTTTTCAGCGCCTTAATGTCCTTAATCCGGCTATGCGCCGCCATTTTGCTGTCTAATGTTAGCGATAGCAGCCGCTCCGAAACACGCACCGGATTTCCGACCCGCAGCACTTCAAGTCCTTCCTCACTCAACTTTTCACTCAGCAGGTCCACAGCTGTATTGCTCGGCGCGACTACCAGGATCTGTTTACGATCTTTCAGCAGCATTGCTTTAATAGCCTGTACCAAAGTGGTCGTTTTGCCTGTTCCCGGCGGGCCGTGGACAATTGCCAGTTCATTCGCCGACAAGATTTTGTTTACCGCCTCGTTTTGCGAAGTATTGAGTTTAGGTATCTCAATTTTTTTAAGCGTATCGTCAAAGGCAGGTGATTTTTCTCCCGTCAAAACGCGGATCAAATGTGAATCCTTTTCGTTCTCTGCGCGCGCCGACGCGGTTTTTATTGCATTCTGCATTTCGTCGTAACTATTGTCGTCAAACAACAGATCGATCCCCAGCTTTCCATCACGCGACCAGTCGGGCAGCTCGTCGGTTTTTAAAGTAATTTTAAGTCTGTTACCACTTTGGTGCGAAATAACACCTTCTGCTCTATCCTTTTTCGGCTCGTGGTTACTGAATAATACGGCTGGCATTCCAAACCGCAGCTGGTGTGGAAGATCCTGGTGGGTTGTACGCTCCACTTCCACAGTCAGGTAATCGCCCCGGCTCATTTCGTTCCCGCGGATCGCGATCGGGTACCACGCCAGTCCATTCGCGCGGCGTTCAGATACTGAAGCCATTTCAGTGAGCCGGATGTAGGATTGTTTGTCCTCTTCCCGCTCAATTTTCAGTAATTCAAGAAGTGTTTTAAAATATGGGCTCATAAATTTTCGGTAATCCAGCTAACCTTCCTCCCTTCCTCCTTTCTCCCCAAATCGTCAATGCATTACTCCCGCATCCGCACTTTCACTTACTTCTACTTTGGTGGTGATAAATCGCCTGCCAATAATCAGAATAAGCAAGGCAGCCGAAGCTGAGCAAGCCATCGCAGTCACCATCGGAATCAGCGAAGGTACTTCAAACATACTGATCGCGATGGAGATCAATGTGCCCATTCCCATTTGAAATGCGCCCATTAACGCCGAGGCGCTTCCTGCATTCTTGCTAAACGGAGCGAGTGAAAGCGCAGCCGCATTGGGGAAAGTGTATCCAACGCAGCACAGGAACAAGAACAGGAAAACAAGGGTGGATGTCAGTGTAAGTATTCCGCTCAATGCAGCCACCAAGAATGAGACGCCAATAATTACCTGAGAGATCAGAGCGGCATTTACAACTTGCTCGCTGCTGAACCGGCGCAGAAAAAAGGTATTGAGCTGACTGGAACCGATAAATCCTACCGAAAGAAATGCAAATATCCAGCCATACACTTTTCCGTCCGTGTGAAAAACCTCCATAAAGACGATAGGTGAGCCCGAAACGTAGGCAAATAGCCCCGAGAATGCGACCGCCCCTGTAATCGAATAGGTATAGAACTGCGGCTCACGGAGCACAGCGATGAAATTTTTTAATATTGGCCTGGGTTTCAGCGACATGGATTTATCCGGCTTATAACTATCCGGCAGCCACAATGCAGTCGCCAGTAGTATCGCAACGCCCATTCCGGTCAATATCAGAAACACGGCGTGCCAGCCGAACTCGGCAGTAACATAACCGCCCAATGTAGGCGCAATCATCGGCGAAACACCCACGACCAGCAACAGCAGGGAAAACACCTTCGCATTTTCGCTCACCGGAAACAAATCGCGCACCATAGCAACCGACGCAACCGAAGCCGCGCAGCTACCTATTGCCTGCACGATCCGGAACATAATCAGCCCATCGATACTGGTAGTAATTGCGCAACCGAGCGACGCCAGCACATACACGGTCAATCCGATAAAAAGCGGCTCTTTACGACCAAAACGATCAAGCAAAGGTCCGTAAAGCAGCTGGCCCAGCGATATCCCTACAAAATAGCCTGACAGCGAAAGCGATACTTTTGCGGCAGTGGTATCAAGGTCTTTGGCAATTGCGGGAAAGCCCGGCAGGTACATATCGATCGAAAACGGACCGAGTGCAGTGAGACTTCCCAGGATTAAAATCAGGAAGAAATAAGTCTTTTTAGGCATTTGAACTTTGTGGTGTAGCCAAACTGTAACATGCTTACAACCGCACAGGTTCGGCGGTATGCGCATATTTTGCATAAAAAAAGGAGAAACCAGTGTCTCTCCTTTTTAAGTCTCAATTTCACCTTAAACTTATTTCAACCTATTTCGCCAGTTTAAGCTCCACGATCGCAGCTTTCTGCTCAGGGCTGTATTTATTGTATTCGTTGGTTGTCTTTCCGCTTTGCGGAGCCGGCGTTTCAAGTGCAGCAGTAGATGCGGGTAAAGTATTTTTAGCGTCTGCCTTTACATCTTCATTCATACCGGCGAATGCCGCGGCACTGCCAAGTGTTAATGCCAGTGCGAAAGTTGCGATTAAATTTTTCATAGCTCAGTTATTTTCAATTCTTGTGTTTGTCTTATTTGATAATGCAAACATAAGACAGTTGAAGAATATAATTATATATATATTCGATGAATGAGCTAACGGTGTTTTAAATGGTCTAAACTGATGATGAAGTCATTGTTGTAAAGTACGGGCTTCTGATAGTTGTAATATTCGAATTTATCGGCTGTTTAAATATTGTAACTGTAAATAAAAATAATGCAATTATTCTCTTTTGCATTTGATCAGGATGTAGTCCAGATTTCCCTTCGCGGAAAAAGCAGCTATCTGCGTATATTTTTCGTAGTTATCCCATCGCTTGATCTCATCTTCATCCAGCTTCGGTTCAATATTTTCTTTCAGATTCAGGAGCCCCAGGATCACGCGGTTTTCGAAATCATAGTCTGACAGACCTCTCAACACAATCCGGTCGGCGATTTCATTGATGAAAATGATCTCGATCTTGCCTTCCCTGTAAATTTTCTTAGGGCACTTTTCACAGCCAGCTTTTGCATCACTGAAATAACTGTCAAGCTTACCAGGGCCAAGTATTGCTTCCACTTCCTGCTCATTTCTGAATGCTACTTCGCCCAGATCCAGCGCTACGGTGACCGGCGCATTTTCATCGTGCTCATCCAGTACAAAGAATTTAACAAAGACTGCGATCAGAATGATGATAAAGACGATGAATTTCCAATTTGCCCACTTGCGCTTAACCGTACTTTGTTCCATGAGGATGGTCTGATTTTTTAATGAAAAGATATTTATCGGGTAAACAATGAATATCATGCCAGGTTCTTTAAATCGAGTCGTTCAGACGCCGGAGTCTAATTATGACCAGCTCACCATTGCTGACGCTACCGCGATCCAGAAAGAACTGCGGGGGTTTCTGAATCTCAACCCGATGGAAAAGCAGATCAGAACGATTGCGGGCGCGGATATTTCTTTATCGCTTTACAGTGAAACCGTCTACGCGGGAATGGTCGTACTGAGTTATCCCGATTTGCAGCCGATCGCATTTTCGCTCGTCAAAAGTGCTACAAGCTTTCCGTATGTGCCGGGTTACCTGGCGTTCCGTGAGATTCCGGCACTCTTGCAGGCTTATGAACAAATCCCGCAAAAACCGGATGTGATTATGTTCGATGGGAACGGTATTCTGCACTCAAGAAAGATGGGCATCGCATCTCACTTTGGGGTTTTGACCGGTAGCATTACGCTCGGCTGCGCCAAAAAGAAGCTGGCAGGCATGTACCAGGATCCGGATGAAAACCGGGGAGCTAATACGCCGGTAATATACAGGGGTGAGAAAATCGGCTTTGCCCTCAGGAGTAAAGATAAGGTGAAGCCGGTATTCATATCGCCGGGCCACAATATGAGCTTTGAGGATAGTATGAATATCACCTTGAAGTGTCTGAGAAAGCACCGCCTGCCCGAACCAACCCGAAAGGCTCACGAATATGTGAACCTATTCAGGACTGGTGAATTAACCGGGGGGTACCACGAAATCAAAGAATTGCGGCTATTTTGATTGTCTTTCCAGCGAAGCCGAAGGGTTATTTCAACACTTTATCAATCTCATTCAGCAGATAGTTTTTCGGATCGGAATCGTATTCCCAGAACATCACGCCGCCTAGCTTGTTGTCAAGCACATATTGACATTTGTCCCGGATCGATTGTTCATCTTCATAGCTCAGTATCTGGCCGGTCTTCTCATTGACGAGATAAGGTACCTTTGCCACATCGTCGCGCATTGCCTTGAATCCTTTCTGATTCACCAGACTATCTTTCAAATAGGTATAACCCTTGTAATATTCCTGATTAGTCTGTTTTTGCCCAAAACCATTTTCCAGTTTCGCAACGGTGAACATCCGGCTGTAAAACGGTAACCCAACCACTAACTTATTCATCGGGACGCCGGCTGCATGAAAGGCTTTCACAGCTTTATCCACCGAGTGGGCCGCGTTATACTTGTCGCTCTGGTATAAGCTTGCATGGTGCACAACCGTGTCGCCCTGGAACAGGTCGTAGGTCATTAAATTTACAAAGTCCAGATATTCGGCTGCCTTGCCCATTTCGGTGGTGTTCAAAAATGAAACAAAGCCTGCGGTCGCAGTGGTGAGCAATTTTTCTTCGCCGGATTCTTTTTCGAGAATGTCCAGTTCCTTGCGAATCGCTTCAAACATCAAAGTATAATTCTGCTTATCCTCCGGGCGGTAAACGTTGCCTTCTTCTCCCGGAATTGCAGGATATTCCCAGTCGATATCCACGCCGTCGAGCTTGTATTTGCGGATAATATCCACCGAGCTTGCAGCGAATGTTTTGCGTGCGGCATCCGTCAGTACGGCATCTGAAAAGTTTTCACTCCACGCCCAGCCGCCGATCGAGATCAGGATTTTCAGGTCCGGATTTTTTTCTTTGAGCAGATTTAGTTTGCGGAAGTTGGTAGAATCCGTTTTTTCATTCGTCAGAAACGCTTTTCCTTTTTGAACATCGACGAACGCATAATTGATATGGGTCAGCTTATTGGCCTGGATATTTTCAGTGTCGAGCAAACCATGAAATCCGCCTACATACCCGATAACCACAGGACGGGTTTTGGATTCAGCCTGCGTTTCTTCTTTTTGTTCTGATTTGCAGGAAGTAAAAAACAGTGAACCGGATAATAGCAGGAGTGCGCCGGAAAACTGCCTGACAGATTGGAGCGTGAGCATGGAATTGAGGTTAAGATGAAGCATTAAAATAAATATTACTTCAACTCAACTCCTAATAAAACCTGGCATTGTGCAGGTGATTAATGCGTTTCGTGCATAGATTCCAGCTTTTGAAGGGCTTTACGGATATCAATGCCTTTGCCTAATACACCTTTGAACAAATCACCCTTCTCCTCGACCCGCTTCAAAATATTCCTGATTGTAAAATCTCCCGGGCGAAGTCCGCTCTTCACTTCCTTCCATTCCAGCGGCGTGGAAACCGTCGCGCCGGGTTTGGGCCTTACGCTGTATGCGCTGGCAAGCGTTTGTGCGATCCGGTTTTGCAGGTAATCGACGTAAATGTGGTTCTTCTTTCTTTTGGATAAGGACCTTTCCAGCGTAGTTAGGCCGGGCAGTATTTCGGTGACCATACTGGCCATAATCTCTGCAAAATCGCGGGCTTCGTCGTAATTGTATTTTTTGTTAAAGGGAATGTAAACATGTAATCCCCGCGAGCCGCTGGTTTTGCAAAAGCCCTCACAGCCGATCTGATCCAGTATTTCCCTGATCGCCAGCGCTACTTCGATGACGTCCTCAAAAGTGTTTTTAGGAGAAGGGTCAATATCCATCACGATATAATCGGGATATTCCAGCTTATTGACTGTCGAATTCCAGGGGTTCATTTCGATGCAACCAAGGTTGGCTACATACAACAGACTTTGGAGATCATTACACAACAGATAATTGACCATTTTGTCTGTGGATTCCGCATGTATCTCCACGGTTTTTACCCAGTCCGGAGCAGAATCGCCTATGTCTTTCTGGAAAAATCCAGGCTCCTTGATCCCGTTTGGCTGTCGCCGCAGCGAGAGCGGGCGGTTTTTGAGATAGGGCAAAATATAAGGCGCGATATTGCTGTAATATTCCAGCAGGTCGCCCTTGGTGATCTGCTCGTCGGGCCAGTATATTTTATCGAGGTTGGTGAGTTCCGCTTTCTTCTTCATATCACGATGCTTTTCGTTTCGGCGCGCTCAGACTTTCTTTCAGCTGCGCCATCAAATCCTTGCTTTTCGAATGCACGATCTTCATTTTCGGCGAGGCTGGTTTTTTGCCTTTCGCCTTCGCCATGATCAGTTTCAGCAGATTTTCATTGTAAGTATCCTTATATCTCGAAATGTCAAAATCTGTGGTCAGCTGCTCGATGAGCTGCACCGCCATATTCATTTCCGCCGGCTTGACCTTGATGTCCGGAATGTTCAGGTCTTCGGCGTCGCGGATTTCCTCGGCAAACCGAATTTTGTTTAAAATCAGCAGATCGCCGGCGGGTTTAATCAGCACCAGACTTTCCCGGTTGCGGAGCACATAAGTGCCCAGTCCGGCTTTTCCGGTTTTTTTCAATGCATCCCGAAGCAGGGCGTATGGTTTTGCACCGGATTTCTCTGGTTGCAGGTAGTAGGGGGTTTCATAGTAAATGCTGTCGATATCCTTTTCGTTGACAAACTCGGCAATCTCGATGATCTTGCTTTTCTCGGGGCTTGCCTTTTCAAAATCCTTCTCATCCAAAATCACATAATCGTCTTCTACTTTGTAACCTTTGACAATATTCTCCCACTGCACTTCCTTACCTGTATTGGCATTTACGCGGTGAAATTTGATATTGGCGTGGTCTTTTTTATCCAGCATGTCCAGGTCGAGCTCGCTGCCCTGTGTGGCGCTGAAAAGTTTGACGGGAATGTTAACAAGGCCAAATCCAATGGCTCCGGACCAAATAGCTCTCATAATTATCGCTCGGCTGATTATAAGAGACAACCCATTCAAAATCCGTGCCTTGGGGCGAAAGGGTATTGTTGCATGGTTGTTGGTGACAACACCAACAATGGGGGGAGGTGTTACCGCACGGTTGTTGGTGACAACACCAACAAAGGCGCCAACACCAACAAAGGCGTCAAAATCAATTCCCCGGATTTCACTCCGGGGACGGAACAAACGCTTCTTCCGGCGACCACATTTTTACACAACAAGCCAGCATTATCTCACTTTTTCAGAGAAAAGTATAAAAAATATTTTCGTTTTGTAACCTTTTCAAATTCAATGTTTTACTAATAAAGTTTTGCTTGTCCCGAAGGAATCAGGCTTAACTCTCGAATTCTATACGTTTCAATGCCGGGGAATCTGGCACATCTTTTTAATAAACCGAATCAAAACATTTCATCATTCAGATACTCCAATCTTAAATCAATATGGTAGCTACATTAGGTAACAACGCAATCAATACCCTAAAACCAGGCGCAGTGCTGACAGTTACAGGCGCCAGAACTGAAACGGACGCTCAAAAAGAGGTTGCAGATTTTCTGCAGTCAAGTAACAGGACAGATCTTGGATATTTCCTTATCTCGAAAGATTACTTTTTGCTGTATACGAAGTCCGGGGGTACTCTGAGTGGTATTGCGTAAGTTTTAATTTTTCGTTACAAAGAAATATGGTACAGTCAGGTACATTCCAATTGCTTGGGCAAAAGCTCATTAACATTATTATCCACAGAGACGACGTAGTTAAAATAGCTCCTATAAAAAAGGGACATGGATGCGTCATTTATTTGAAAAACAAGGTTCCGTACGCGGTAAGTGAAAGTGAGCGGGAAGTTTACAAAAAGTTAAACTGGGTTGCCGCATAACATTATCTGTGGTCATGGAAATAAGAGAAGAGGCGCCGATTTTTTTCGGTGCCTCATATTTTTTATGCACTTTTAAACCACTGCCAGCGGCGAACGGTTTTCAGGCGATTGGCTCCTTTGGCGGGAAAAATATACATTACTAAGTATAAGCAAAAGCACACCAGCCCCGAATTGCAGGTACGAAAACTGGATCAGAACATTGGACCAGCTCAGGTCTTTCAGAAAAAACTCCTTATAAAGCAGCAGCACCACGCTGCCCAGATACCCGATACTTTCACAGATATATACGAAATATCCTGCATTGGCACGGATCCTGTAAAGTGCGATCATTCTGTCGAAAAGCACGGTTTGCAGCAAAGTGTAGTTTAACAACAAACCCATTCCTAAGAAAAGCATCCAGTAAAATCCGCTGATCAATTCCCGTGTGAAGAGAAGTGTAGTACCACCAATCAGTAATAGCCCCGACAGCAGGATCAGGTTAGTGATCCGAAAACCCAGCCTGTTATCTCTCACAAATGCAAGCGAAGCGATGATTACCAGTACGATGAAACCGGTGATCATTTCGGTTTGTGTTAATACGCTGCTTACCCAGTTGGTGTCGATCTCATTCCAGATTTCGATCATAAAATTGTCGCGAAAATCGCGCATAACGACCGTAGAGCCGTAAAATATTACCAGACAAAACACAGGAAAACCGAATTGCTTCATTACCTCCCGCTTATCGTCCCGGGTCATCGGCGGGCGTTCCGCCCTTAACCGGATATCTTCGGCATTAGGGGCCGGGATAAAAGTCAGCATCCAGACAAACAGCAGGAACAATGGCAAAAACAGCGCACCCATCAATGCCGGCATCCAGAATTCCGAAACGCCGGAAAACGAAGTATGGATTTCAATATAAGTAGTTTTAAGAATGCCAGAGGCAACAATCACGCTGATGTTCAGACCGATTGAGAGCATCTCTGTAAACCTGCGCCCCTCCATAAAACTAAAAATCACTCCCCACACCATTCCGAGGGGCAAACCATTTAAAAACAGGAAAATGAAATTGTAAGGATGTGGCACCAGTCCGAACCCAAGCAATGCAACTTCGGCCACTACTATCAGGCTGATCACAAAAGCGATCCGGGTGCCGGGTTTCAGTTCCGAAATGATCCTGATACCCATGAATTTGGAGAGTGTATAACCGGCAACCTGCGCGATAATCAGAACCGCCTTGTAGCTCACATCCCCCATAGCCAGCCCCTCGTAGAGTCCGGCACTGAATGGCTTTCTGAATGCATACATGCAGAAATAAGCACCGAACGAAGCAATAATGGCCCACAAAATGAATAAGGCATTTGAGCGAGCAAGCGTCTCTTTCAGTCGCATATTCCGTAGTTTTTGTCAGACTGAGCCCGACGCGGTTTTCAATGCATTTCGGAGTATTTTCAGCGCTTCCGTCAATTGGGGGCGGGTGATAATAAGCGGGGGCGACAGCTGGATCACATTCCCTTGCGAAACTTTAAAACTCAGCCCGTTTTTCAGGCACTCGTACATCACTGTCTCTGCCTGTTTCACTGCCTTCTCCCTGGTTTCCCGGCTCGTTACCAGTTCAATTCCCCATAACAAGCCGATCCCACGCACATCACCGATAAGCGTGAATTCCCTTTGCAGCCTCGCCAGTTCTTCACGCATAAATTGCTCGTCCTCTCCTACCTTTTCGAGTATATTATTTTGCCCGATATATTCAAACATGGCAAGCGCCAACACGGAGCCGAGCGGGCTTTTCTCGTGGGTAAAATGACCTAGTGAGACATGTTGCGCCACATTATAGGAATCTCTCGCAACAATTGCAGCCATAGGCATTATCCCGCCTCCCAGCCCCTTTCCAAGGCAGATGATGTCCGGCTCGATACCGTAGTGCTCAAATGCGAACATTTTTCCGGTACGTCCGAATGCGATCGGGATTTCGTCGAGGATCAGTAAAACATTGTGTTTTGTACAAATTTCCCGCACTTTCTGCCAGTAGGCCTGAGACGGAATCTGCACATCGGTATTCCGTATTGTTTCGATCAGGAATGCGCCTATATCCCCTTCTTTTTCAATTACATATTCAAGATAGTCCGCATATGCCAAGTCGCCGGTGCCCGCTGCCGCAAAAGGCCCGCGGTAGGTCATCGGCGGCGGGATGCGTTCAACTCCCGGCATCATCGGCCCCATATCTTTCCTGAAATCGAGCTCACCTCCTGCCGAAATAGCATCCAGCGAAGCGCCGTGAAAAGAATCCCAGAGTGACACGACCTTGTGTTTTCCGGTTACAACCCGCGCCAGTTTCAGCGCCATACTGATCGCGGAAGTACCACCGGGAGCAAAAAGTACGCGGTTAAGGTCTGAGGGCATTAAATCACCTAACTTTTTAGCCAGCTCAATGGCGGGGATATTGGTATATCTTCTTGGAGAAAAAGGCAGAATATCCAGCTGCTCTTTGAGCTTCTCAACAATATATGGATTGCGGTAACCCAGCTGATGCACATTATTCCCATGGAAATCCATGTAGGTTTTGCCCTGAATATCAGTCAGGTAAATACCCTCACAGGACGCAAGAACGTCCAAACAGGGAGTAGATAAGGATTGGTGCAGAAAGTGCGCCTCGTCCTCGCGGAGATAGGAGATCGTTTCCGGATCGCTGATCAAAGCATACCAATCTCGTCGCGCGGACGATAGGTTAATGTCTCCCTCTGTTCGGTTGTGCGCGTCTGCCATATTGCTAGCTGTCCGGATGTAATTTTGATTCGCTTATTTAATAAAAAGCTTGTCAGCGGGTATCAGCTGCTTTGTCAGCCCGGGGCCTTTATAAAACGCGTCCAGCCAGAAACCACCGCCATTATTATAGTAATCGATGCGAATAGGATGTTTGCCGGCTTTCAATTCCACAGAGCCAGACTTCTCCTGAACGGCATGATTTCCGTCGTTGTCAACTACTTCTTTATTGTCGATAAAAAGCTTGCTGCCGTCGTCGGACTGTGTTGAGAAAGTGTATTTTCCTGGCTTATCAATCTGGATAAAACCTTCAAACCGCATTGCAAAGCTTTCGTTACCTGCTGTAAACAGCTTACTTACCTGCCCTTTGTCCATATTGAATTCGACGGTAACCCAGCTCCTGCCCTTTTGTAATTTGGTAAAATCGGGCAGCTTTTTCAAATCTTTTCCGGGATAAAAAGTAGCGGTCAATCCATTCCCGGTTTTTGAATCAACAACCCTGAAATAAGCAGTTGTACGCTGACTGGGGTTACCTTTCTCATCAAAGCTCCTCGCCTTGACAACCGTGGTCCTGTCCAATACAAATTCTTTTTCGAAAACCGGCGAAGACTGGTTCGGCTCGCTGCCATCTGTGGTGTAGCGCGTCACACCATTTTTAGCCTTTGTCTCAATTTTTACCAAAGGTTTTTTGTCAATATAGAGCCCACCTGCCTGCGCGTACAGATTTCTGTCGGGATAAATAACCGGCATTTGAACCGCTTTTTCACCCAGCCACAGATTTTCTGGTTCTTTCAAACCTTCAAAAGCGGGTTTCACCGGCCTGCCGATCCAGGCATAAGGCTGCCCGACACCCAGGGCGAAAGCGATTGTAGAAGCCAGGTCATAAGTGTAGACCTGCTGCGCAACCTCGTAACCCTTTTTTACACCTTTGCCATAAAAAACACCGGTTATCTCGGCTTCCTGTGGCGTAGCACCCCCATGCCCGTATCCCATTCCGCCGTGATCGGCCCAGAGAATCACGAGCGTTTTGTCCATGATCCCAGCTTCTTCAATACTCGCAAGAATTTTCCCCACCAGCGAATCCGCTTTGACAACGGACTGATAATATTCCGCTGAACCGTGCCCGCCGTGGTGGCCCGCATGGTCTACGTGGTCGAGGTGAACGAAACCCAGTGTTGGCTTTTTTGTTTTAATATATTTGATAAAGTCCGCGGTGGTAGAATCTTCGGTAGAGAAATGTTTGTCGTAGCTGACCGCATTCTTTTGAAATAGTCTTCCAAATCCGCCCCAGTGATAAACGGTACCAATTTCGGCTTCGGGGCGGGCTTTATGCAACACACTGAAAATCGTCGGAAAACGACCGTCGGCCTCATTGACGATCGGAGGCAGTGTGTGATCGTCCATTTCCCAATCATTATCGATAATTCCGTGCTGCTCGGGCCCGGCACCCATGATCATCGACGCCCAGTTCTGGCTGCTCGCGGTGGTCAGAACAGTACGCACATTCCATTTCACACTTCCCCCGGCGATCATTTTATCGATGAAGGGCGTTTCCGCTTTTTTAATACCATCGGGACTTAACCCATCGACGCCGATCACAATTACGTGCTCGATGCCTGCTGGTAATTCGCTGGCACTTTCAAAAGAAACCAATGCGAGAGAACAGGCAAAAACAGGGAGCAAAACCCGGAACGGATTTTTCATATCAAAAGGGTTTAGGAATAGTAGTAAGCGGATATATTAATCAAGAGGCGAATAAGTCCCTCCAATCACTTCGTCGCAAAGACCGAAAGAAAGTGTCATTCCGTTGCCGCCGAGGCCGTTGATGATAGTAACACCATTTTCAGGCTTGATCACGATTTCGGTTTTTCCGTTCGTCAGCTTGGGATATATCCCGTGCCAGGTCTGAAAAATTTTCGGCGATTTGAACCTGGCAAAAGTAGCCAGGTAATCCAGGATCATGGTATTGATAAATTCCCGGTCAAAAGGATCAAAAGTAAGTGCGTACTCGTGGGAATCGCCAACCGTGATCTCCCCTAACCCATTTTGTGAGGCCATGACATGGATTCCCCATTTCAATTGCTCGGCATATTCGCTTTCGTACCGGGCTTTCAATCCCGGCAGCGACGCAGCTGCTTTGAAACCGTGGTAATGTATGAGCGACAAACCGCCGCACAATGCCGGCCCGATCCGCCAGTTCTCTGGCTGGGCTTCCAGTCGCAGCATTTGCAGCTTGCATTTGGTGAGCGGGGCAGCGCTGAAATGCTCGGGATAAAGCGTTTCAAAATCCTGTCCGCTGCAAACAAAAATCTCATCGGCCGACCAGCTTTTTGCTCCCGAGACAGCATTTGGAAAATTGATTTCCGAAATAGCCGTATTCCAGATAAAGGTAACACCGAGCGTTTCTTCCAGATAACCAGGTATCGCTGCGATCGCTTCCCGTGGGTCGACGATCATTTCGTCTTCTGAATAAAGAGAACCCAGCAAGCCGGTCCCATTGACAGCAGGCGATTTTTCCAGCGTGTCCGCTGCGTTCAGAAAGCTTACCGGCCTGTACGAACTCACTTCAACAAATTGCTGAATCACTTCTTTTTCGTCGTTGGAATAAGCCATATGCAGGCTTCCCGCCTCCTGCGACCAGCATTTTGCGCCAGCAAGGACCTCTTTCCAAATGCTTTTGGCATGCAGCGCTCTTTCGTAAAGCTCTCCCTCGGGCTGACCTATCGGCCATACCATTCCAAAGTTTCGGATGGAAGCGCCGACAGCTTTCGAAGATCTCTCAATTATAGTTACCCGATAACCTCTGACAGCCAGTGCACGCGCGGTAGCAAGCCCAACAATGCCAGCCCCGATTACAATTGCAGATTTGCTCATTTGAATAAACTAACTGATTTACAACTGGCTACACTAAACTGTGACTTGGAGAAACGATTTTGACAACATCGGCAATATCGTCGATAATATGGGTTGCCTTATAAGGAAGTAATGCTTCCCGCGTGAATGCACCGGTAGTGACGCCGATCACGTATTTACAACCGGCATTGATGCCTTCATTAATATCCACTTCTGTATCACCTACTTTTGCAACGCAATCCGGCGAACTGATTTGCAATTCTGCGATTATTTTATTGATCATGTCCGGATAAGGCCGCCCGTGGGGTACTTCATCACTGGCTACCAGGGTATCGATCTTATCTTCCCAGCCCAGTCTGCCGACGATCACATTGGCTATATCTCTTGAAAAACCGGTGTTTAATGCAATTTTTATCCCCGCTGCACGCAGCGCCGCAAAAGCATCTTCCACATTTGGAAGCGGAGCGATTTCACTGGTGGTACTGTAAAAACCGATCATTTCATCCACAAACCTTTTATGAATACCGCTTATCAGCTCAGGTGTGATCTTCGATTGAACCGGCTCATGCGCTTCCAGCATCATTTTGATTGCCAGCGGCTTTTCATAACCCATTAAAGGATTGATCTTTTCAATGGCCACGTCGTAACCCCGCGATTGCATCGCAGTTTGAAAAGCAATACCGACATAATTTCTGTCCCTGACCGTCGTACCGGCCATATCGAAAACAACTAGCTCTATCATCGTCACTTCTGGAATAATTGGTGAAAAAACTGATTCGAACAATCAAATAGTAAAGTATTACTTAACTATCCGGACAATCGGGAAGGTAAAATCCAATACATAGATCCAAACTAGCCCACAGAGATTAGTCTGATCAATAATCGTTTATTCGTGAGCATTAAACATTTACAACTGACTGTCCTTACAAAACTAAGAAAATCCGTTTAAATACAAATTAAGAAAATGTTAATTTATATTTAACTTTAAGGACTAAAATTTTGCTTGTGTCAAGTCTGGCTACACTGATTCGTGAAAGAAGTAGATAACCAGCAGCAGCACTTCGTCGCCATCGATGCATTTGGGGTTATGCAACTCGTTGGCATCGAAAAACATGGAATCGCCCTGTCGGAGTACATATTTGTTTTTCCCGACTGTATATTCCACTGAACCCTGCAGGACATATTTGAATTCGAATGCATTGGTCTTTACCATTGGCCTCTTCGCATCTTTTTCGAGCCTGAGGAGCACCACATCGATGTGATTATCTTTGAATTGCTTGCTGAAAATCCGGTGGTAGTAATATCCTTTTGCATTTTCCTTCGTGAAGGGCTGGTAATCTTCCTTCCTGC
Organism: Dyadobacter sp. UC 10; assembly: GCF_008369915.1. NCBI lineage: Bacteria > Pseudomonadati > Bacteroidota > Cytophagia > Cytophagales > Spirosomataceae > Dyadobacter > Dyadobacter aurulentus. The sequence goes on from NZ_VSRN01000001.1 coordinate 1,623,511, forward strand.
GTATCAGCACATTCTCGCCGGGTGTTTTTGAAATAATATCATTAAAAAAAACATTCAGATCGATGTCCAAAGCTTTGATCAGCCCAAGCATTACTGGCAGCGAAGGAATGGTGCGGCTATTTTCGATTTGGGAAACCAGGCTTTTGGTAACGCCCGCCTCGTCGGCGATTTCCTGAAGGGTGACTCCTTTGTTCTTTCTTGCCTCCTTTAATTTGTTGCTGATCTGCAAAAGAATGTCTTCCTGCATGCGGCTTTATAGTGAAATGAAACTGACTTAATCTCCACATAATGATACGACCTAAATTTTACTTACCATAAAAAAGATGTCTCCCGGCGCTTTGCCCCGGGAAATCATTGAGGCTATTCAGGCAGTAACCGGTCCGTGATCACGATACGGTTCCAGGCGTTGATCGTCACAATGGCCAGTATCACCAAACGGGTATAAGGCTCACCGAGCAAACTCATTGCATGATCATAAACCCTGTCACTTACGCCGTGCTCGGCTATTTGTGTTACTTCTTCGGTCAACTCGAGTATTGCCATTTCTTCTGCTGTGTAAAGCTGAGTTTCTCTCCACACACTCAAAAGATATATTTTCTCTTCACTCATCCCCATTTTTCGCGCTGCTTTGGCGTGCATATGAATACAATAAGCGCAGCCATTTATTTGCGACGCGCGTATTTTGATAAGCTTATAATGCATTTTGTCCAACATGCTTTCGGCCATAAAGTTTTCAAGATGGCGCACGGTGGCATGGGTGGCAGGATCGATTTTATTGGTTGGATTTCTGGTTTTCATCACACTTTCAGACTATTGAAACAAAATCAAAATTAATTTCAAACTCAATAGATAAAGCGATCCATTTCTCAATGTTTCAGGTAGTCCAGACCTTATTATTTAATCGCGCCATTTTTATTTTTTGAAACAAATTCCGGAAGCCTGGTATCCTGGTTTAAAATCAGGAGTCGACTAGCTATCAACCGATAACGAAACTATTTTTTGGGAATATTTCGTTATATTTAGGACATTTTGAAGCCTTTTATTTTCATTTCCTTCTCACAAACTAAGAATTCCGGACATGCACGACGCAATTAAAGTAGCTTGTTATTTCGTGAATCTGGGCATTGTCGACGACGTGCCGCTTACCAATATGAAACTGCAAAAGGTGCTTTACCTCGCCAACGGAATGCATCTGGCACTTACTGAAAAGCCATTGCTGTCTGACGACATTCAGGCGTGGCGATACGGACCTGTTATACCGTCTGTTTACAATACATTTAAAGGCTGGGCCGACAAGCCGATCACCGCCCCCCAACCGTCAGGCGACCTGAACCTGGACGCCAATACGCAATCAATCCTGCTCGACGTGTGGAACATCACGAAAAGTGTAGACGGCATTAAGCTCGCCAACTGGACACATTTGCCGGGTTCTCCATGGGACGAAGCGGTAAAACGTGCACTGAACACAACGATCAGCCCGGACCTGACAAAACAATATTTCAAAGAATCTTTTAATATCTCAACTCAGGAAGCTTAATCCGGCGCCGGAAAATCAGAGTTGTCGCCAGTAAAGAAAGCCCGCACCACGATGCCATCTACAAATATTGTCCAGCATGTAGCCGACGTCATTAACAGCCAGTCTGACATCCCGGACCAGATTACTGCTGACACGCAGGCTTTCGTATCCCGCGATCCAAAAAATACAGCGGGCTATGCGGAGGAAAAAAACCGGGCTGAGCTGGAAAGCTACCGGCAGGATACCAAGGAACGGAAAAAATATGCCGAACTAATTTTCTGGATGGTCGCGCTGTGGCTGGGCGGAATATTCCTGATTATATTAATGGTAGGATTCAGGACGATCAATATTCACACCACTTCCCTGATGCCTCCTTTTCAGGTCACTCGATCTGAATTTAATCTGGAATTTACGCTTTCCAACGAGGTGACGATAGCCCTGATCACAACAACAACCATCAACGTGGCCGCTTTTTTTCTGGCAGTTACCAAATACCTGTTTCCCAATCGCGGAAGGGGAAATGACTGATTTAGGGGGCACCGTCGGGATTCATAATAGAGAATACCCACGAAGAGCAGATACGCAAGCGTTGTTGGTGACAACACCAACTGCGGCTGGAAGGCAATGGCAATTGCGCAAATGTTGTTGGTGACAACACCAACAAGGGTGGAAACACTAACCGATGCTGGCCCTTGTTGGTGACAACACCAACAATGGCGGAAACACCAACAAGGGCCGGAAGGCCAAAATCAATTGCCCCGGACTTCAGTCCGGGGAGAACAAAAATCAATATCTTTTTAATCCGGGATCATAAAAGCTCTTCCAGGTTTCAATGGCTTCTTCCACTGTTTCCGGGGGTGATTGCAGATATGCTTTTACTTTCCCGAGGTTTTCGGAATTCGATTCCTTCACTGCGTATTTTACCAGATTAACCAGCAGGCCGTCGATTATACTGGTGCTAGCATGCGCATTTTTATCGTATTTCTTATACCATTCTTCATTCAGGAACACATATCCCGAATACCTGTACACGTCGGAAAAACCGAATGCATCGATCACGACCGGCTCGGTTGGTTGTTCCTTATCTAACTCTTTATCGCTGAAATTTTCTCGTCCGTCGCCCAGGAGGCCGATGAATCTGTAAGTTTTTACGGTCATTTATTTATAAAAAGATTGATTTGACAGTGAGGAAAATTATCATGCCGCAAACCTGGCGCTTTTGTTTGGTTAACTTTGCGGTTTAGCAACTATTTCCCGATGATACGCATTTCAACGCTTCCTCTGATCGAAAACCTCGAACAATTTTATGCAGCGAAACTCATTTTGCTGGTCGACGCATTGCTGGTGGGCGACGCCCCCCGCAGCATGAGGGAACATATCAAGAATCATTACGGCGGATTTATACACGACAAGAAAACTTACATCCCAATCACATTAACGGGTAACCCGGAAAGCCTGATCGCAAATGCCGGGAAGCCCATTCACTTCAAATTTGACCACGGCTTTGAGAATCATTATCAGTTCGACGGTAACATCGACGCGGCGATCTGGCATAAAAAGTTGTACGACATGTCTGCCTTTATCGGCGCCTCAGCTGTGAATTTCGAGCGGGAAGAAACATTCATTATAGAGCGATATATAACTGGGTTCCAACCATATATTGATCTCGACCCTGTTAAAAGCCTTTTAACACTTCCGAAATCAACCGCTTCCATAGGAACCCGGCCAATGCTTGGATTAAAGCCGGTTCGCAAATAGCATCACGTTACAATACGGCTTTCGCAATCGCCTTTCCCCAATATCGCCCTAAAACTGCGACTCCTTCCTCGTTGGGATGCAGATAGAAGACGCCTTGCTGTCCATTTTCCGGCTTAAATAGCTTTAAATGATTTTTTTTAAAGTATTTAAATGCTTTGGTATCACCTTTAAAGACAAGGCCCGGATTTGTATTGTCGTAATCTTTCACCATCGCATCAAGCTCGGGGATGTAGGTTTTTAGTCTTTCCAGCCCCTCTTCGAGATATTTTGAACGGTTGTAGGTATTGGTACTGTACCAAATCGGATGCTGCACTACTACTTTGCATCCGGGGTATTTCCCCAGCAATTCCGAGATGATAGTTTGCATATTTTTCCTGTAATCCTCCTTCGCAACGGGCGCGCCGTTTGGACCTTCGATCGCACTATCATTCGTGCCGAGCTTCATTGAAAAGATAAGCTGATGGTCTTTTTTTGCAAACAGGCTGTCGGCAGCCTTTGTAGCAAGTATGAAGTATTTCCCGCTTCCTGGAAGCCAGTCCACCGTCGTAGAGCCGCTTTTTCCGACATTGACAAATGCTACATCATCAACTCCCTTTTGCTCTTTGAGATAATTAACCGCGTGCGTTGGTGGCGGAAAACCGTTAGCGCCTCCTTTCCCCTGGGTAATACTGTTTCCAATAAATACGATGGAAAGCTTGTTTTGCCCGAAAGTCAGCTGGGCTAAAAGCAGGAATAGTATCAAAAACTTTGATCTCATTGCATATTCTGAAAGGTAATGTGAAGCATACAAGAACTCAAACACGAATTTCTACCCCAGAAACCGCCTTACGATCCAGATAATCAGGTTCAGCAGGCCGCTCAGGAGCAGCATCGTAGTTATTGGAAAGTAAAACTTGAAGTTTTCTCTTTCCACCCGAATATCCCCCGGAAGCCGGCCCAGCCAATGCAGTTTGTCACTCAGAAAATAGACGATGATACCGACTGCCACCACTGCGATGCCGATTAATATGATGTATTTGCCGGTAGCCTGTGACACTCTGTCTATTCGATTTTACCAAGAGCCAGCTCAATATGTGCGAAATGGTGGGTTACATGCCAGGCCGACATAGCCAATGCATGGCGCTGACTCAGCCAGATTTTTCTGAGGGGATGAAAATAAGCGATATCCAGCTGGTCGGCCGTAAGCGACTTTGCAAGATACAGGTACCTCTCGCCAATCTTCTCGAAAATGGCCAGTGAAGTATCGATCGGCATGTCTTTGGCTTCCACCGTTTCTGCCCAACCGTCCATATTAATAAGTGTTACCTCTTTATAATCGGGCTCGGTGAGTGCTTTTTTCATTCGAAAGAAGTGGAGCAAATGAATATCCGCCACGTGGTGGACCAGTTGCCGCACCGTCCAGCTTCCTTCCCGGTATGTTTTGTCAAGGTCGCTTTCTGCAAGGTCTGCCACGAGCTCGCGGTAATCGGCAGGAGCGGATTCAATAACGCTGATCAAATTGGCCAGTTCTTCGTCTGTGTAACGCTCTTGCCAAGTAAACTGTCCTATCGGATATTTTCTATCGGTCATTGTTAGATGCTAGTTAAGGATAATGCTAGTGTATCTGAAATCCCAATTCAAAAGTTAAAAGACTGAACTTATCTGACCTGAAATCAGCCAGGTCACCTTTGATACGGTTCATCAATGCGGCTTCGTACCGCACATTGAACAGCAACTTTTTAAGCTTATAAGAAAGTTCGACCGGAACCATAGGCAATACGGTTTTATAATAGCGATTGACTACAAAACCGGGATCAATTTCTGCGCCAATATACATGCCGGGTGTTCTGGAAAACGAAATAACATTGATCTGCGCACTTATTCCAGCTCCTATCGAAAAGGCTTCCACCGGATAATAGTGGATCATTCCGGCAATTCCAAGCCCATAATCTGAAGAACCCGACTGGAATTGTCCGAGGGATGCGCCTACATAATCTTTCATCATGACCGGCTCGTCCCAATACGTATGTTTTGAAAAATTGGTTTGCCCCTTGAAGCTGAGATCGTTGCTCAATGGTTTCAACATAGCAGCACCAATTCCAATTCCTCCGAGCAGTATTTTGGGAGAAGTCGTTTTATCGTAACCCAATATCGGATACACAGCTTTTGACCTGGTACCAACCGGCATGTAGAGATTACCATTTGCAGTCACATACCATTCCGCGGGCTTTTTCTGAGAGAAAGACGCACGGCTCATTAAAAGGAAAAGCACACAAAAAATTGCCGGGACCCGATTCATACCTTATAAAATTTTTCGACCAGCGTAGTACCTCCTATTTCCACGACAACCTGATAAATACCTCTGTCCTGACCTTCCAGATCGAACCTAATGCCGTCGGTTGGAATACCAGCTTCTACTTTCAGCTCGCTGATCTGCTTTGCATTGGGGTCGAATATGCGGATCGTGCAAGCCTGGCGCTGATCGTTTTTTATATAAACAGCAATCTGACTGGTAGCCGGATTGGGGTAAGCGACCAGCAAAAGATCCGTTTCTACCTGCGGCTTGTCGCAGCCTGCCAATAAGATCAATAGAGAAAATAATACTAGTAGCTTTCTCATGCTTTCCTGGCTTTTGCAGCCACAAACACGGCGCCGACAACCAGCCCAATCAGCAACAGAGAGCTCACAAGATCTATTTTGTGGCCGACATCTACCGAAACCGGCTCAAACCTGAATTTGATCGTATGCTTTCCGGCTGGTACCCTTACTGCTCGCAGCACATAATTGGCCCTGAGCAGATCAGCAGGTTTATCGTCAATCGTTACTTTCCATTCGTCCCGTACATTATAATATATTTCGGAAAAAACGGCCAGCCCTTCACCTTTTGAATTGCTTTCGTAAATCAGTTCATTGGGCTTGTAACTGATCAGAGTAATCTTCGCGGCTGAATCCGGCTGAATGCTCAGACCTTGCAGCTTTGCAGCAAATTTCTGATCAAGTACTGCCTCTGTACGCGGCTTCAGCGAGTCAAGCGCAGCCATTTCGGCATCCGCGTTGGGAACGATCTTGTAACTGTTCACAAACCAGGCATGCCCGAACGCTTCGGGATTGGTCTGCGCAACTTTGTTGCCTTGCTGGTCACCAGAGATAAAATACTTGGTATTCAGCATATTCAGTATATTAATATTCGGCCTTTCTGTAGCAATTTGCCGTTCGAAAAGTTCCTGGTACCGGCGCAGCTTGGCCCCGTGATAGCCGCCAAGTGATTTGTGAAAATTCGAAGCTTCCGCACTATTGAATGCACCCTGCCGGGCTGTAAGATCGTAAACTTTGTAGTTCGGATCGGGATCGCGCAATATCTGCTCATCAGCTGGTGAAGGTGCCGTATTACCCTGAGCCACGTAATTTGAAACAAAATCTTCACTATTGAGATACCTTTTATCGACACCAAAAAGGTCAAATATCAGCAATAAGAAAAGGACACTGTAAAGTATCACCGGTTTAACCTTTTCAATCATCCACAACCAGATCAGTCCGGCGGTGAGCAGCACAAATATCAAACTTCTGAATGCATCGCTCTTCATCAGGCCGATCCTGTCTTGCACGATTGAATTGACAATCTGCTGCGCAAATGCTTTATCCTGTGTGTTTTGCGCAAACTGTTCTACGGTCATCGCGTCGCCGGCTGCCTGAAAACTGAAAAATAATGTCGGCATCACGGCCATGATCAGCATCAGGCCGCCGGTGATTCCGAGAGAGATCAGGAATGGCTTTTGAAATTCCTTCCAGCTGATTTTTCTCTGAACGACAATGATCAGCGCGAGAATCCCCAGCATTACCATTAGAAGCTGCGCAAGCGACACCGCCATCGTCATCGCCCGGAACTTGTTGAACATCGGAAAATAATCGAAAAACAGATAATTGACCGCTGCAAAGCTTTTCCCCAAAGCCCAGACAATGTAAAGCAGCACCACACCGACTACCCAGGATTTGAGGGGGCTTTTAACAATAAAAATACCGAGTACGAAAAGAAAGAAGACGATCGCTCCGACATAGTTCGGGCCGCCCATAATAGGCTGGTCTCCCCAATACAGCGGCATTTGCTGGATAATACTTTGGGCATTCGCCGCGTCAACCCCTCTCCCTGTGAGTGTTTTGTAAGTTTCAGAATTTGAGGAAAGCGGACCGTACCCTGCCCCGCCATAGGCATTCGGAATGATCAATGTAAGCAGCTCGCCGAAGCCGTAGCTGTACGCAAATGCGTAGGTTTTGTCAAGACCATTCCCTTTTTCAGCACCTTTTGCCGGATCCTTGCTGGTCAGTTCCGACTTCCCGCGGATGGTTTCTTTGGTATAATCATACGCATTCCAGAGTCTGGTAGTATGCGTCCCGACAGCCAGAACAGCCGCCAGACCAAGTCCGCCCAGAATAGGGACGAGCTGTTTAACCGCGCCCTGTTTAATCAAAGAAACACTCTCGATAATTACTAAAATGACAATCCCGATACCCAGATAATAGGTAATCTGCACGTGATTGGCATATAGTTCAAGCGAAAGGAACAGCGCCGTAAGCGCGGCGCCGGCCAGCCAGTGCTTTCTGAAAGCGACTATTACGCCTGCAATCACCCCCGGGGCATACATGATGGCAATCACCTGCGAAATGTGCCCGGCTTCCAGGTTAATTACATTGAATGTTGAAAATGCGAACGCAACTCCCCCCAATGCTGCCAGCCAGCCGCCGGCCCCAAGCACCAGAAAGAGCACATATGCACTCACCATTCCGATCAGCAGATAATTGGCAGGAGCAGGTAAAATTTTATTAATCCCCTGGCCGATCTTCGTGGAAATGCTGGTAGGATAGTCGGTAGCGACCAGATAAGCGGGCATTCCTGCAAACATTCCGTTGGTCCAGGACGACCATTCCTTCGTTTGCTTGTGATAATCGAGTACTTCTCTTGCAGCTGCCTTGGCCTGAATATCATCGCCGGCTACCATTTTCTTTCCCTGCAAAACCGGGGAAACGTACATGAGCGACAAAATGATGAAGCCAATTACAGCTACCAGATGCGGCCAGCTATTTTGCCAGGAAATCAGATTTTTCATTTCGATAGTAAGTAAGCCAGGGCTTGGTTTTGGAATTGTGAAGCGCTTTTCACTGCGCCGTCAAAAATATCACTTTTCAAACAGTGACGTTTCAGATGACAACCTGAAAATGAATATTAAATTTTTATTAACCGGCGCAAATATATAAGTATTGATATATGTTTAGGGTGCAAAATCAGATTCTTGTTCCAGCAAAATTTTGACAGAATTAAGAAATCAGATATATATTTTAAGGAAATACCGGATAAATTTGCGGAAATTGTGCCTTTTATGGTCTAAAAGACGCGACACATTCAAAAGATAGAAGTAACCCGAAATTAAATGAAAAGAATTGGAGTATTTACCTCAGGAGGAGATGCACCCGGTATGAACGCCTGTATCAGGGCAGTTGTCCGCGGCGCTGTCTACCATGGGATTGAAGTTTTTGGAATCAGAAAAGGATATAACGGAATGATTGCCGGTGATGTTTATAAAATGGACTCTCACTCGGTAAGCAATATAGTTCAGCGGGGAGGCACGATCCTCAAATCGGCAAGAAGCAAGGAATTTATGACCCCCGAAGGACGCAAGAAAGCGTACGAAAATTTACAGGCACATGGTATTGAAGGCCTGGTGGCAATTGGCGGGAACGGTACCTTCACCGGTGCCATGATTTTTGGAAATGAATATGGTATCCCGACCGTAGGCGCACCGGGAACTATTGATAATGACCTCTACGGAACAGATTACACGATCGGATTTGACACTGCCGTAAATACAGCCCTCGACGCGATTGACCGTATCCGTGATACCGCAAGCTCGCACGACCGTATATTTTTCATCGAAGTAATGGGACGCGACTCCGGCTATATCGCCGTACAGTCGGGCATTGCCGGAGGTGCTGAACTGGTGATGGTACCGGAAGTACTAACGCCCATTTCAGAAGTCGTTGAAACATTAAAACAAGGATGGAGCCGCTCCAAATCTTCTTCCATTATTGTAGTTGCCGAAGGTGACGAGGAAGGAAGTGCGCAGGAAGTGGCAGAAAAAATCAAAGCTCAGGTAGATGAAAATGCGGATATCCGAGTAACCACGCTGGGCCACACGCAACGGGGAGGGCAACCTTCTGCTTATGACCGTATCCTGGCCAGCCGTTTGGGCCTTGGCGCGGTGGAAGGGTTGATCGCGGGACAGAAAAATGTGATGGCGGGTATTGTTAACAATGACCTTGTTTATACGCCTTTTGAGGATACCATCCGCCTTCCCAAGCCAATCAATGAGGATCTGCTCAGAATGGTGAAAATATTGAGCGTATAGTCCGCCCGGCTTTTTTAAATGTAACCGGCAAATTTATAGACGACATACCCGATCAGTTCATGCCATAACACGCTGAAATCGGCAAAAGCATTCGCGTCGGGAATTACGAGGTTGTTGAAATTGATATTATTATAACCTCCGTGGTAATCGGCGGGGAAGATATCGGCTCTGATCCCTGCCTTTTGAAAACACCCCTTCGCCCTGCGCATGTGGAATGCTGAAGTAATAAGGATATACTTTCCGGATGGAAATTTTTGTTTGAGGATAGCAGCAGAATACTTCGCGTTTTCGCGTGTATTCCTTGCTTTCTCCTCAAACATAATATCCGACGCAGGTACTCCCCACTGCACCAACAGCCCCGCTGCCTCACGCGTCTCCCCTTTTCGCAGCCTCATCTGATAAGGCAGGCTCATGCCGGTAATTAATATCTTTTTGATTTTCCCGGCCTTGTAAAGTCTGAACGTTTGCAAAACCCGATCGCCGTTGTTCCCGAGAGAAACCAGATCAGAATAGGGCTTACTGCCGGCTATCAGCCCGCCTGAAAGTAGCACACCCACATCATAAGTGCCCGTCATTTGCTGCATAAGTGTAACTTTCGGCTCCCACCAGTTGAGTGCCTTGATGACGAGACAGGTATTGGACGAAAGGTAAAGTGCTACGAAAGCCAACCCGACCGCCAGCCTTTTTCTGCTGTTATTTTTGGTGAAAAACCCATAAGCCATGAGTACAAGTATGATACTCAGAGGCATTGCCATGAAGTCTATTGCTTTTGACAGAAAAAAAAACATTTGAATAAGAAGCTGGTAGATGTTATCGTTTTGAAACTAATTTTGCAGCAGCCGTGATTTGAAATAATTAAAATAAACCTTGATAAGCAAACTTCCATCCGATGAGAGCGTCTTTCCGAACTTCCTTTCTGCTTCTGTTTTTGACTTCCATGCTATCGCTGGAATTACTCGCCCAGGGTTACCGGCTTGAAGCGACGATACAAGGAGTAAGGGATTCATCATTTGTAATCGGGCACTATAACCGGACGCACAACCAGTTTGTACCGAAAGACACCGCCAAAGCGGATGCCAATGGGAAAATCGTTTTTCAAGGTACTCAGAACCTGCCCGGCGGATTGTATGTGATCCTGTTTCCTGGCAACAAACGCCTGATAGAATTCATCTATTCGGGCAAGGAGACCAATTTTTCGATGGAAACGGATACGCTCGACATGATCGGCAATATGAAAATAACCGGGTCGAAAGAGAATGAGCTTTTCTACAATTACCAGAAGGAACTGAAAAACAACGCCAGACAGATCGAACAGCTCGGCAAAACGGGAACGCCCGAAGCCAAGGCGAAAATCAGGGAAATACAGGAGAATTTTACTGCCTACCGCAAGCAAATGCTGGACGAAAATGCCGGGGCTTTTACGTCGCAACTGCTAAAAATGTCAGTGGATCCCGATGTGCCAGCGGTACCAAAATTAGCGAACGGTAAGCCTGATTCGGTCTGGGTCTTCAATTATTACAAGGCGCACTATTGGGATGCATTCGATTTTTCGGATCCCCGAATCATCAACACCCCGTTTTTGGAGCCAAGGCTTGACCGCTATTTCAAAAACCTGGTCGTACAAACGCCTGATTCGCTGATCCGGGATTCGGACCGGATGATCAAAAAAGCCTCAGCTAATAAAGACGCAAAGTCATGGGTGGTCTTTTACATCGCCAACCAATATGAAAACCCGAAAACAGTCGGAACGGAGGCAGTTTGGGTGCATATAGCCGAGAAATACTATTTGTCCGGCGACATGGGCGTTTCTGAGGATTCTAAAAAACGTATAGCCGAAAAGGTAAATACGCTGAAAACGCTGCTGGTCAATAAACCATTTCCCGCATTAAGCCTGACAGACCCAGCCGGTAAGAAGGTAAGCGTACAAGCAATCCAGGGAAATTATACTGTTCTGTTCTTTTATGCTCCTTCCTGTGGCCATTGCAAGGAAGCCTCACCGAAGCTGAGAGAGTTTTATGATAAGAATAAGGCAAACGGAATCAAAGTCATGGCGATCTCTACCGAACATAATTTGGAGGAGTGGAAATCATTTATCAAGACCTATCACCTCGAAGAGCTGACCAATGGCATGGACCCATTGCAGCAGATCGATTTCAACCGTAAGTTCGATGTGGTGACTACGCCTATGATTTACATTCTGGACAAAAACAAAAAGATCATTGCCCGCAAAATGCCGGTTGAGCAGCTGGAAGACTTTTTAAATTACTACCAGAATAAAATGGCCAGGAAATTGTAGGTATTACAGAAAAGCCACACAGATCGGCAGCTTTACTGCGATGCTTTCATGTTTGAAAGTAAACTTACCGGTTGCCGGATCGACATGGTAAACGACCAGATTATCAGCCGATTGATTCGCGACAATCATTAGTTTACCCGAAGGATCAATATTAAAATCCCGTGGCGTAGCGATTGATTTCGTTTGCTGATCGACCATTTCCAACTCTCCGTTTGATTTGATTGCAAACGCACTGATGGAATTATGTCCCCGGTTGGAAACGTATACGAATTTTCCGTTCGGATGCAGGTGAATGGCGGCGCTGGTGTTGGTCCCCGTGAATTCGGCAGGAACGGTCGGATAGGTTTTAATTTCCGTAATTATCCCCTTTTTATCAATTGAACAGGAAGTAACTGTGGCTTCCAGTTCATTCAGGAGGAAAAGGGATTTTCCCGACGAATGGATAATCAAATGCCTCGGCCCTGCACCCGGCTTTCCTGTAAAAAACGGCTGCGCCGGATTAGGTACCAGCTTGCTGTTTTTCGCATCCACCACGTAGTTCATCACTTTATCACTTCCCAGGTCGGTGACGTATACAAACTTTCCATCGGGACTTGCTGTGGCAAAATGGGCGTGCGCCTTCTCCTGCCGCTTTTCATTGGGCCCGGAACCTGAATATTGCTCTTTATAAATCGGCGCACCCAGCTTACCGTCGGCTGCTGCAGGATAAGCGGTGAAACTGCCGCCGGTATAATTCGCGGCCAAAACCATTTTGCCCGAAGGATGTACCGCCACGTGGCAGGGATTGGCTCCTTCCGAGGATTGACTGTTCAGATAAGTCAGTTTTTTATCCCGGCCAATCGTATATGCATCGATCTTGTTATTCCCTCCCGCAGCGTAGAGGAATTTTTTATCGGGTGAAACGGCCACATAACCCGGCCCGACGGAATTATTGAAGGTATCGACGACGGTAATCTGCCCGGTCGATAAATTGAGTTCACAAAGTGTGATTGACGAATTAGCGCCCTTATCCTGCGTGCCAATGTAAAATGGCACCGTTTTATCCTGAAATGAAACCAGTAGCGCGGCCCCTGACAAAAGAAGAGGGAAAATCATTTTTTTCATTGTGAATTGGTTTGAATGAATCGTCAACGCAGGCAAAAGCGAACCTAAATGCTTTTTTAATGCTTTTTTGAACAGATAATCATTGTACAACTGCACTTAACCCAGCAAAATGGAAACTATCACCTGGCCGGATTTCGAGAAAGTAAACCTGGTTGCCGGAACGATCATCGAGGTCGCCGACTTCCCCAAAGCCAGAAAACCCGCATTTAAATTAAAAATTGACCTCGGTCCTGAAATTGGTATTAAAGCCAGCTCGGCACAGATCACCAAACTTTACTCACAGGAAGAACTGCTCGGCAAACAGGTTCTATGCGTCACCAATTTCCCGCCGAAACAAATTGCTGATTTCAGATCAGAGGTACTTACAACCGGTTTCGTCCTGCCCGACGGAGAAGTAATACTTGCAAGTCCTGATTTCGAAGTGCCCAACGGAACACGGCTGGCCTGATAATGATGCAATGTGCAGCCATAATTGTGTAATCCGCCCCGAACCGGCTGGGTTTATCTTTGTAAAAGCAAGAATAAGACTATGGACACAGCAACAGAAATACATAAAATAACACTTCCAGTGACGGGCATGTCGTGCGCAGCTTGTGCCGTGAGCGTAGAAAGTATGCTTAAAAGCACAGCCGGAGTTGAAGACGCCGGGGTAAACTACGCCAACCAATCTGTCTCGATCGGCTTTGACCCCGGGACAGTCAGCCTGCAGCAGCTTGACGAGGTATTGCAAGGCATCGGCTACGGGCTGATTATTGAAAATGATGAAGATGACGCGCTTGCGGAGCAGGAGAAGCTTCAAAATGAGCATTACGCCGCATTGAAAAACAAAACCATTCGTGCAGGAGCCCTGACTATTCCGGTAGTCATACTGGGCATGTTTTTCATGGATATGGCTTATGCGAACTACATCATGCTCACGCTTACCATTCCCGTATTGTTCATTTTCGGCCGGGATTTTTATGTGAATGCCTGGAAACAGGCAAAGCACCGGAAAGCAAATATGGACACGCTGGTGGCACTTAGTACGGGTGTCGCATTCCTTTTCAGCACTTTCAATACATTTTATCCGCAATTCTGGCACGAAAGAGGGTTACATCCACACGTTTATTTTGAAGCTGCTGCGGTAATCGTCTTTTTTATCCTTTTGGGCAAATTGCTGGAAGAACGCGCCAAGACGAAGACTTCCGGCGCATTGAAAAAATTGATCGGCCTGCAACCCAAAACCGTTCACGTTATCCGCAACGGCTCTGAGATAGAAACTAACGTAAGAGATGTGCTGGCCGGAGACGAAATCATTATTCGCGCCGGCGAAAAAATCCCGGTTGACGGAAAAGTACTGTCAGGCAATTCTTTCGTTGATGAAAGCCTGATGACGGGCGAGCCGATTCCGACGGAAAAAATAATGGGCAGCAACGTTTTTGCGGGTACCATCAATCAAAATGGCAGCTTTACTTTTAAAGCAGAGAAAGTCGGCAAGCAAACTGTACTGGCTCAAATCATTAAAACCGTGCAGGAAGCGCAGGGAAGCAAGGCGCCTGTCCAAAGGCTGGTAGATAAAATCGCAGGTATTTTTGTGCCTGTGGTAATAGGGATAGCATTTCTGACATTGGTTGTCTGGATTTTTGCTGGCGGAGAAAATGCATTGACGCACGGTTTGATGGCCGCCGTTTCGGTGCTTGTGATCGCCTGTCCCTGTGCGCTTGGCCTGGCAACGCCTACTGCGATGATGGTTGGAGTCGGGAAAGGTGCAGAAAATAACATTTTGATCCGCGATGCAGAAAGTCTCGAAAAAGCATACCGGGTAAATGCGGTTGTTCTGGACAAAACAGGTACCCTTACCCTCGGCCAGCCGGCTGTGACAGAATGGATCTGGAAAACGCAGAGTATAGATCAGGAAAAGCACTTATCGGCTATAAAAGCATTGGAATCGCGTTCCGAACATCCCCTGGCAAAGGCTATTGTAAATTTCATCAGTACTTCTCCAGAAGCATCTGTAACAAAATTCGCGTCAGTTACCGGCAGCGGGATACGCGGCGAGGTAAGCGAAATCGAGTACCTGATCGGCACGCTCACTTTTCTTAAAGCGGAAGAAGTGCAGATCAGTGACGAGCTGGCTCGGGAAGTAAGGATATTATCGGAGCAAGCGAAAACCGTAATCGCAGTCGCGGCTGATCGCCAGGTTATCGCGCTGGTTTCCATTGCGGACGCCCTCAAACCAACATCTTCGGAAGCAGTAGCGCAACTTAAAAGGCAGGGCATCGAGGTGTATATGCTCACCGGCGACAACCTGCAGACTGCTGCTGCGGTCGCGAAACAAACGGGCATTGATTCGTACCGGGCGGAAGTAAAACCGGGCGACAAGATGCAGTTTATCAGTGAATTACAATCAAAGGGAAAAGTTGTGGCGATGGTCGGCGACGGCATTAACGATTCGCAGGCATTGGCCCAGGCCGACGTGAGCATTGCGATGGGAAAAGGATCGGACATAGCAATGGACGTGGCGAAAATGACGCTCATTACTTCCGATCTGCTTGTATTGCCGAAAGCTTTGAAATTATCCCGAAAAACAGTGGCTACAATCCGACAAAACCTGTTTTGGGCATTTATCTACAATATCATCGGCATTCCCGTCGCAGCAGGGGTTCTATATCCATTCAACGGTTTTCTGCTCGACCCAATGATCGCAGGTGGCGCAATGGCGCTGAGCTCGGTATCGGTGGTGATGAATAGCCTGCGGCTGAAAAGTGCCGGGTTGTAAGCTTCGTTCCCAAAACTCTGTAACGCCCTCCCATAATTCTGTAATAACCGGAGAACTGTGTTGCCGATATTTGTAAAAGAAAATTAAAAAGTACACAGGCAAAAAGCCACTATCAAAAAATGGAAACGCTCAAATTCAAAACAAATATTAAATGTGGGGGCTGCGTGGCAACCGTCACTCCTTTTCTCAATGGCGATGAAAATGTATCGGACTGGAAGGTAGACCTTGAAAGTGCCGACAGGATATTGAATGTAAAAACCACTCATTCAGCCAGCGAAATAGAACAACTCATCAAAAAGGCCGGGTACTCTGCCGAAGAACTAGCCTGATTCTTATATCTTTGAACATCCCTTTCTGAAAATTCAGAGCCAAAAAAATTCAGCGGACTCCGCTGAAAGCAAGCATGAAAAACAAATTGCACCGATCGATCACCGCCTTAATGGCATTTCTGATACTGTTTAGCAGTACCGGATTTGCATTGGTGGAGCATCAATGTATGATGCGGGGGAAATCGGTGCAGTTACTGGCCGCCAAGAAAACTGATGCTGACAAGAACTCCGGTTCGTGCTGTTCGAAGAAAAAAGAGGTTAAGGAAAGCAAAGGCACTTATTTCAAAAAGACAGCCTGCTGCAAAGAGAACCATACTTTTGAAAAGCTAAATGTAGCAACTGGCAGTCCCCAGTCTTCGGGCAAGATCATCAAAGCGTGGCCGGCAGATATTGTTTGGTTTACTACTTCCTATTCATTTATCCGGGCAGAATGGACCCTTCCAGAGCTCCCCTATCTTACTGACATATCCTTTTCTTCCCGGTTGTACGGGACAGGTATGCGGTTATTTATTCAGTCATTTCTAATTTGATACCATTGATAGTGAATTAGTTAACGCAAATCCCTTTAATGATTTGCTGCTTAATTTATTTGTCAATTGAATCAATTTGAAATGAAAACCTATTTGGCAGCATTACTCTGTCTGCTCACTATTTCCGCCTCGGCCCAGCGTATTACCGGCTCCGTGAACGAGCAGGTACCCAATTCCACCCGGCTGAGCCCGATTTCCGGCGCAAACGTATATTGGGCCGGCACTACTCAGGCCGCCTCAACGGACACATCGGGACGCTTCATTATTCCGAGATCCGCACAGTCCAATCTTTTAGTAGTCACTTTTGTGGGCTTCAAAAATGATACGATTAAAGTAACCGGAGAAAGCGAATTGCAGGTTGTTTTACAAAATGACCAGACGCTAGACGAAGTTACAGTACGTAGCGGCGCGGGCAGCATCGACAGACTTTCCCCGCATCAAACCGAAATCATTACTACCCGTGCACTTGCGAAAGCGGCGTGTTGTAACCTTTCCGAAAGTTTTGAAACCAATGCATCCATTTCCGTTTCTTACAGCGATGCAGTGACAGGCTCTAAGCAAATTCAAATGCTTGGATTGAGTGGTACCTATATTCAAACCAGTGTAGAAAACATTCCTTCGCTGCGGGGGCTCGCCTCTACTTTCGGGCTCAATTTCATTCCCGGAACGTGGGTTCAGTCCATTGATATCGGTAAAGGCGCAGGTTCTGTGGTAAACGGATATGAGTCGATGACGGGGCAGATCAATGTGGAGCTGCAAAAACCCGATACCGAGGAAAAGCTCTACCTGAATACCTACGTCAATAATTTTGGCCGGGCAGAGCTAAACCTGAACCTCGCGCACCAGATCAACAAAAAATGGAGTACCAGCCTCCTGACCCATGGCAGTACGCTGAAAAACAGGATCGACAAGAACGGCGACAATTTTCTGGACCTGCCGCTTTACAGCCAGATCAATGCGATCAACCGCTGGAAATATCAGGACGAAAAATGGATGGCGCAGTTTGGCGTGAAAGCGCTGGCAGAAGATAGAATGGGTGGCCAGCAGGATTTCAAACGCGAAATGCGGGGAAGTACAGATGTTTATGGTTTCGGTGCAAAAATCAACCGTTATGAGTTTTTCTCAAAGATTGCACGACTATTTCCCGAGCAGCCTTACAAAGGGCTGGGCCTGATCGTAAATGCTTCCGTTCACGATTCAAAGTCCTATTTTGGAGTAAATAATTATGATGGAAAGCAAAAAACGATTTACGCAAACCTGATCTATCAATCCATTATCGGCAATACCAATCACGCTTACAAAACAGGATTGAGCTATTTGCTTGACAATTATGATGAACGTTATCGCAATCTTTCCCTGGTAAGGAACGAGTCGGTGCCGGGTGCGTTTTTCGAATACACTTACAATAATCTTGACAAGTTTGTGCTTGTCGCTGGCGGCCGGGTTGACTTCCATAATCTTTACGGAACGCAATGGACGCCGCGCCTGCATTTGAAATATAGTCTGACCGATCAGACTACCCTGCGCGCGTCGGTCGGCACAGGTTTCCGGGTTTCCAATCCGCTGGCTGAATATTACGGCAATCTGGTCAGCTCGCGGGAAGTGTTTTTCAGAGAACCAATCAGGCCGGAAAAAAGCTGGAATTACGGTGCAAGTTTAACGCAGGATTTCACAATAGGCGATATGAAGGGAAATCTGATCGTGGATTACTATCGGACCAATTTTGAAAATCAGCTGGTAGCCGACCTTGAAGACCCGCGATTCATTCGCTTCTACAACCTCGAAGGAAAAGCATTTGCCAATAGTTTTCAGTCGGAAGTGAATCTGACGCCGATTAAGCGCTTCGAGCTGAAACTTGCGTATCGTTTGTTTGACGTGAAGCAATCGATCCGGAATCTGTACGACCAGAATGTGCTGCTTCCAAGGATGATGGTCAGCCGCGACCGGGTTTTGTTCAACGCCGGTTATGCATTGCCGTACGATAAATGGAAGTTTGATTTTACGGTTCAATGGAATGGTAAAAAGCGCATTCCTTACATGGGCAGCGTTCCCGACCATCATGTGCCAGATAACCTGAATTCGACTATTGCTCCTTCATTCTACAATCTGAATGCACAGATCACCCGGACTTTTCCTAAATGGGATGTATACCTGGGCGGCGAAAATCTGGCGAATTTCCGTCAAAAAAACCCAATCATAGGCGCAGACCAACCCTTTGGCGAGCATTTTGACGCGGGAATGGCCTGGGGTCCGGTAGTAGGGCGAATGATTTACGCCGGGTTGCGTTATAAGATTATCCGGTAACAGGGAGGGAAGGGAGATTTTAAATACACTTTTTTATGAAGTTATATATTAAAAATATGGTTTGCGACCGCTGTAAGCGGGTCGTTCGGGAAGAATTGACTGGGCTGGGGCTTGAACTTTTGTCAGTCGGACTGGGTGAGGTGGAGACCGTCGGGGAAATAGAGGCGCAAAAACTGACGGAAGTCAGGGCTGTGCTGGAAAGCAATGGTTTTGAACTGCTCGACGATCGCAGACTTGCACTGGTAGAGCATATGAAAACATTGATCATTGAGGAAATCCAAAACCTGAAAGGTCAGAAACCTTCACAAATGAATTTTTCAGATTTTTTATCCGAGAAAATGGGCTACGAATATTCCTACCTCAGCACCCTGTTCTCTTCCGAAACCGGGCAGACCATTGAGCAATACATTATCGCCCAAAAAGTGGAAAAGCTGAAAGAATGGCTTTCATATAATGAACTCACTTTGAGCGAAATGGCCTGGCGACTTTCTTATAGCAGCACCGCGCATTTAAGTAATCAGTTTAAAAAAGTAACCGGCATGACGCCGGGGGAATTTAAGAAAAGTGCGATGACCAGAAAGACGCTAGACGCGATTGGAAACTGATATTTACCTGAATTATGGTGCAAGTATTAATAGATCAAACCTTCAATATGATAACAAAAGCACTTTTAGCCGTAACCCTTTTTCTGATATTCGGCTGCTCCGGAAATTCTGAACAAACGAAGGAGCAAACGACGGAAGTTAAGTCAACCCAAGTTGCTGCATATAGCTGTCCAATGCAATGTGAAGGTGACAAAACCTATTCTGACAGCGGCAAATGTCCGGTTTGCAAAATGGAGTTACAGGAAGTGGCGTTCCAGGGCGCAGACTCCGTAAAACACCAGCATTAATAATCAAAAATTAAACAACAGAAATTATGAAAACAACCATTCTTTCACTGATTACGATCCTGTTCTTAGGGATCAATACAGTATTTGCCTCGGGGGAGGACAGGGAGGTAAAAATAAAGACTTCGGCTGTGTGCGAAATGTGCAAAGCGCGCATTGAGCGCAATCTCGGACTTTCAAAAGGCGTGAAAGGATCCAATTTAAACCTTGACGATAAGGTAATTACAGTTAAATACAACCCGAACAAAACCACGCCTGAGGCAATCAAAGCGACGATCATAAATACTGGTTACGACGCTGATAACCAGCTCGCAAACCAGAAAGCGCACGATAAACTTCCAAGCTGCTGCCGCAAAACCGCCGCACCGCATTAATTACTACAATCACTTCGTCATGGAATATAACAAACTAAGAAACCTGGCCATTCTCGGTCTGGGAATGGCCGCTTTTCCTGTACTAGGACAGCACGAGCACCATCAGCAGCCCGCAAAGGATACCACAAACCATGAAATGCACGAAAAAAAGGCAGATCATGGCGGGATGGACCATAGCAAAATGCAGCACGGTGAAATGCAGCCCGCGCACCTAATGACGCATAGCTTTTCGCTCACTCTGCCGATGACGCGCAACGGATCGGGTACCGGCTGGCAGCCCGACGCCACGCCGATGTACGCTTACATGAAGCATAGTGACAAATGGAACTACATGCTGCACGGGAGCATTTTCCTGCGCTATACTTCCCAAAATTTTAACAATAAAAATAAGAAAGGGGCCGACGCAAAATTCAGCGCGCCAAACTGGGTAATGGGTATGGCCCAGCGCCAGGTAGGTAAAAACGGGCTGCTGAACCTGCGGGCGATGGTTTCGGTAGACAAGCTTGTCGACGGAGGCGCAGGATACCCGCTGCTTTTTCAATCTGGCGAGAGCTGGAACAATGTCCCACTAGTCGATCGCCAGCATCCTCACGACCTCATTTCCGAACTTTCTGTGGCTTATACGCAGCGGATCAATGAAAAACTGGACCTGACAATTTACGCGGGATACCCGGGCGAGCCCGCACTCGGCCCGACCGCATTTATGCACCGGATGTCTGCATTCAACAACCCTGACGCGGTTTTGGGCCACCATTGGCAAGATGCCACACACATTACATTTGGCGTGGTAACTGCGGGAGTGCGTTACGGGATGTTCAAGCTGGAAGGATCTTCCTTTACCGGGCGCGAGCCTGATGAAAACCGGTTCGATTTCGACAAACCGCGTTTCGATTCTTACAGTTACCGCCTGCTGTTTAATCCTTCTGCAAACTTTGCTTTTCAGGCCAGCCGGGCATTTATCAAAAGTCCCGAGCGGCTGCATGCACACGACGATGTGACCCGCACTACCGCCTCCGTGCAGCACAGCGCGCAGCTGGGTGGCGAGAACAAATGGATTTCGTCGACGGTGCTTTGGGGCCAGAACTCCGGTAGCCACAAAGGGAATTCCTATCTCGCAGAGTCGAATCTGCAACTTAATAAATGGGCGGTTTATGGCCGGTTTGAAAACGTTCAGAAAAGTTTTAATGATTTATTAGAGGCAGGAAGTGATATTCCGGAGTATTCAACCAAAGAGTCGATCTCCGCATTTACCCTGGGCATTAACAGGCAGCTTTTCTCTTTTGCAAATACGCTGGTCCAGGCTGGCGGGCAGGTCAGCTATCACCATGTTAAAGAAAGCAATTCCTATTTCAGGAATGCTTATGGCAAAAATCCGATGTCAGGCCAGGTATATCTGCGGCTTACTCCCGGTTTGATGAAAATGTAGATTATTGCGCTTCTCTGCATTTACGGGCTGCATTTTATTAGTTTTGCCAAAATTCAAAAACATCACAGTGGCCTGGTATCACAGTTATTTTAAAGGTTTGCCCCAAGTTGCCTGGAAACTTCACCAGGACGAAGAATATACCGATTTTGAAGTTGATTTCCTGCGGGATGTACTGGAACTGAAAGAAGGTAGCCAGGTGCTGGATATCCTGTCAGGCTACGGTCGCCACGCGCTTCCGCTGGCGGAAGCGGGCTGTGAAATGACCTGCATTGATATTTCCGTGGAGTATTGCGATGAGCTTACGAAAGTAAAAACAAAGCGAAAGCTGCCGGTTCATGTAGTTTGCGGCGATGTCCTGGAAACTGATTTCGGCCAGGGGAAATTTGATACGGCTTATTGTCTGGGCAACAGCCTTAGCTTCTTCCCAAGGCAGGATATGCTCGGGTTTTTCGGCAAAATAGCTGCGGCTGTGAAACGAGGCGGTCACGTCGCATTGCATACCGAAAACCTGGCGGAAAGTATCCTGCCAAACTTTCAGGTCCGCAACTGGATGCCCGTCGGAGATGATATTTATTACCTAGCAGAAAATGAATATCGCCCAGAAGAAGGATGCATTGAGGCGCAGCAGACATTTATTTCGGACTCCCAAAAAGTGACCCATACTGTGTACCAGTACATTTATACGCTGGCCGAAATCTCCGCAATGCTCGAATCGGTTGATTTAAAGGTAGTCGGTACTTTTGGAAATCTCGAAGCCGATCCGTTTGGATTGGGCGACGAGCAGCTCTATCTGATTGCAGTGAAAAAATAATTTAATGTGGCAATTTAGGGCGTAGCAAACCGTAAGTCCACGTACCCGCGATCGCGCTGAGCAATGTGACGATCACAGCCAGGTATCCGCTGCCGATCTGCGCGAAGAGTGGCCCGGGGCAGGCGCCGGTAATCGCCCAGCCAATGCCGAACATCAGTCCACCATATATCTGCCCTTTTTGAAAAACCTTGTCCTGAATATGCACAATTTCCCCTGACAAGGTTTTGATATTCAGTTTTTTAATTAAAAAAACAGACACCAACCCGACTATCACAGCAGAGCCGATCACGCCGTACATGTGGAACGAATCAAGGCGGAACATTTCCTGAATGCGAAACCAGGAGATGATCTCAGCCTTTACAAATACGACCCCGAAGAGTAGCCCAACGACCAAATATTTGACCTTTCCGGTAAACGATTCGTCAGCTCGCTGCATATTGGCGCCATCGCCGCCTTCTGCCAGCGAAATATCCGGCCCCGACTGGTCTGTTGCAAATGGGCTGTTCTGTTTGTCCATTGTTAAGCTCCGTTTAAGATTACTTCACGATTTGCAGGAGTAAAGGCAATAGCAAATGTGTACATAAAAAGCCTCCTGCCATAAAACTGACCGTCGCTACGAGCGAAGGCCACTGCAAATTGGAAAGCCCCATAATGGCGTGGCCGGAAGTACAGCCGCCCGCATACCTTGTCCCAAAACCCACCAGAAATCCTCCCAGAACGAGAAATATCAATCCTTTAAGCGACATCATATAGTCTGTCGAAAAAATTTCCGCAGGCATTAATCCTGAAAAATCCGAAATTCCGAGCGGGATTAACGCAGCCTGCGTTTGTTCTGAAACGATCACCCGATCAGGGTTTGCCAGCAGGAAGGTCGCCAGAAATCCGCCCAATGCGATTCCTGCCACGAAAAACAGGTTCCATGCTTCTTTGCGCCAATTGTATTTAAAAAAAGAAATATTGGCCGGGATAATAGCCGCACACATATGCCGGAGCGAGGAGGATATACCAAATGACTTGTTTCCCAAAAGCAATAAAACCGGCACAGTAAGGCCGATCAGCGGCCCTGCGACATACCACGGCCAGGGCTGTCGCAATGTATTAAGTAGCTCGTTCATAACTTATGATTTTCTAAACCCCTTGCAGAACAGGCACTTCGGTTTTGGAAACTGCTCCAAAACCGCCTTCTATGTTGATAACCCCTTGTATTCCCCTTGATTTCAGGATCGAAGCGGCGACCATGGAACGGTAGCCGCCTGCACAGTGAATGTACAGGTTTTTGTCTTTTGGGAACTCTTCCATCAGGTCGTTGATATAATCAAGCGGCAGGTTTTTGGCGCCTTCAATATGTCCCGAAGCAAACTCGTCGGGTTTTCTTACGTCTATTACGTCGATTTCGCCTTTTTTGAAATCTTCTTCAAATTCATCTGCCGAAATTGAAGCAACCGAATCAATTTCCTTCCCGGATTCTGCCCAGGTTTTGAAACCGCCGTTCAAATAGCCGATGGTATGGTCATAACCCACTCTCGCAAGTCTGGTAATCACTTCTTCCTCCCTGCCCGGCTCGGTGACTATCAAGAGGTTCTGTTTTAAATCGGGCACCAACGCTCCTACCCACGGTGCAAAGCTTCCATCGATCCCGATATTGATAGAATTCGGGATAAAACCTTTCGCAAAATCTGCCGCTTTTCTGGTATCCAGGATCAACGCTCCCGTATTGTTGGCTTTTGCTTCAAACGCTTCCGCAGACAAGGCCTGATCGCCACGTTCGAGCACATCGTCTATACTTTCGTAGCCATCGCGGTTCATTTTTACGTTTTTGGGGAAATACTGCGGCGGCTCGGCCAGGCCGGCAGTTACCTCCCTAACAAATTCCTCTTTGGTCATATCCGCACGCAAAGCGTAGTTAAAGCGCTTTTGATTGCCCAGTGTATCGGAAGTTTCCTTACTCATATGCTTGCCGCAAGCCGATCCTGCACCATGTGCAGGGTATACAATCACATCATCCGGCAATGGCATCACCTTATTCCGCAAACTATCGAAAAGCATTCCCGCCAGATCGTCCATGGTCAGATCGCCTTTTTGAGCCAAATCAGGCCGGCCTACGTCACCTATAAAAAGCGTATCCCCACTAAACAAC
The DNA here is from genome assembly GCF_008369915.1 of Dyadobacter sp. UC 10. Taxonomy (NCBI): domain Bacteria; kingdom Pseudomonadati; phylum Bacteroidota; class Cytophagia; order Cytophagales; family Spirosomataceae; genus Dyadobacter; species Dyadobacter aurulentus. Next base: position 1,648,120 of record NZ_VSRN01000001.1, read on the forward strand.
GCAACCGGTTTACGGTCTTTATCCAGGAGCAGGTAGCAAGTGGATTCGAGTGTGTGCCCGGGGGTGTGCAGGACTTTCATAAATATTTCGCCTAACTGAAACTCCTCGCCGTCTTTGGCAATATGTGCTTTGAAACCTGTATTTGCGCCGGGCCCGTAAATAATGGGCGCGCCTGTTTTTTCTGACAAATCCAAATGGCCGGAGACAAAATCCGCATGAAAATGCGTCTCAAATACATATTTGATCGTAGCGCCGGTTTGCCCGGCTTTGCGGATGTAAGGTTCCACTTCGCGGAGCGGGTCGATGACCGCAGCCTCGCCATTGGAAACAATAAAATAAGCGCCCTGGGCAAGACATCCGGTATATATCTGTTCTATTTTCATGCGGAGATTGTCAATGTATCTAAAAGGTTAAACCAAGACCAGCCTCAATTTGTTTCTGCAATCATACCTTCACCACCTTCCATCCGCCCAATCTGAATCGCCAGATCCCAAGCAGCGCAAGAACGGACTCCGCAATAGGGACTGATGCAAAAACGCCAACTGGTCCTAAACCGAGGATAACGGCCAGCACATACGCGACAGGAATTTCAATGGCCCAGAAACAGATCAGATTAAGCACGGTCGGAGTTTTAGTGTCCCCTGCCCCGTTCAGTGACTGGATCACTACCATTCCGTAGGCGTAAAATCCGTATCCCAGACAAAGCACGCGCAGCGCCATTTTTCCTGTTTCCACCACCTTTGCATTGGTACTGAATAAGCTGACGATCGTTTCCGCGCCTGCGAACATCAATACGGAAAGTCCGAGTAAGAAGATCAGGTTATAAGATGCACATTTCCAGACCGAAGTCTCCGCTCTTTCGGGCTTTCCTGCGCCCAGGTTTTGCCCTACCAATGTGGCAGCCGCATTCGCTAATCCCCACGCAGGCAGCAATGTAAACATGATCACGCGAATTGAAATGGTATATCCTGCCACCACGTCGCTTCCAAATTCGGACAAAATACGCGTCAGGAAAATCCAGCTGGCCGAGCCTATCAGAAACTGTACCGTGCCGCCGGTAGCCACTTTTACGATCGTCGCGATCATTTCTTTGTTTGGACTTAGATCCGCCCACGTCAGTGAAAGCATTTTGTTCACTTTCGTTAAAGAAAAAAGCTGGTAAGCGACACCGATAGAGCGACCTGTGGCGGTAGCAATTGCCGCGCCGGTCACGCCCAGTTCAGGAAACGGCCCGACTCCGAAGATCAATAGCGGCCCCAGGATCATATTAAAAACATTCGCCACGATCAGCGACCGCATGGCGGTTGCGGCAGAACCTGCGCCCCTCAATGCACCACTTAAAGAATAAAGCAATACCACCACAGGGCTGCTCAGAAACTGTATCCTCGCGAAGTTGGTACCTGTTTCGATCACTTTTGCATCCGCTCCCATCGCGCGCAGAATATCGCCCGCGAACCATGTGCCTATCACTGCAATTACTAATGAAATGGAAAGCGAAATAAGGATTACCTGGCCAATTGCATGCCTTGCCTGCGCATGGTTCCCTTCACCAATACGGCGGGCGATCGTGGCCGTAGCGGCAGTACTCAGACCAATTGCGACCGAATAAACCAGTGTGATCACTGATTCCGTGAGGCCGACAGTCGCTACGGCCTCGGTACTAACTTTTGAAACGAAAAAAATATCAACGACGGCAAAAAGTGACTCCATGACCATTTCCAGGATCATAGGTACAGACAGTAGAAAAATTGCACGGTTAATGCTTCCTTCGGTAAAACTTTCTTCGGAGCCACGAATAGCCTGACGAAGTAGTTGAAACCACTTTTTCATGGATAAAGAGTTGAAATAAAAATAATAATGAAGAATTGCGACCCGTGTGGATCACGAAAAAGAGACCATTAAAGAGACCGGAAGGTCGGCGGACTAAGCTTGTAGTCCGAGGTGAAAGAGCAGCATCGGCTTTGAAGATTTGCGCAAATATACAAAAGTGTTTTTCGTATAATCAAACAAAATCGGGGCTTAAAGTTTAAAAATGTTATTAAGGCATAAAGTTTTATGAACTTTTGAAGCAGGGTTACCGTTCCAAATCTACCTTCTCCACAAATACCCCTTGCAAGTCGCTACATTGCGGGTAGAATTTATTAAGAATCAAAAAACCAATTCATGATCGATAAGAAGAAATTATATTCCACTGCTGTCCAGCCCGAAACTGCTGTGCTGGTGGCGGTTAGTACTCAAAAACAATCGGCAGATAAAACAAAGGAATACCTGGATGAACTCGCCTTCCTGGCTACCACGCTCGGCGTGGAAACGGTTGCAAAATTTACGCAGAACCTGGAACGCCCTGATATCCGGACTTATACGGGGAAAGGAAAACTGGAAGAGATACACACTTTCATCAAAGCCACCCCGGTGGATATGGTCATTTATGACGACGACCTTACCCCTTCCCAGGTACGAAATCTCGAAGCCGAATTTACTGACATCAAGGTAATTGACAGAAGTTTATTGATCCTGGCGATTTTTGCAATGCGCGCACAGACGGCACAGGCGAAATTGCAGGTCGAGCTGGCTCAGTACCAATACATGTATCCTCGTCTGACCCGGTTGTGGACACACTTAAGCCGCCAGTCGGGTGCTGGTGTAGGGATGCGCGGACCGGGTGAAACTGAACTGGAAACGGATAGGAGGATCGTAAAGGACCGGATCGCATTTTTGAAGGAAAAACTGGAAAAAGTAGACCGGCAAAGCGTTACCCGCCGGAAAGAGCGCGACCGGCTGGTCCGTGTGGCGATCGTGGGTTATACCAACGTGGGCAAATCAACGCTCATGCGCGGCCTGTCGAAAGCAGATGTTTTTGCTGAAAACAAACTTTTTGCAACCGTGGATTCCACCGTGCGGAAGGTAAATATGGAAAATATTCCCTTCCTGCTGACTGACACCGTCGGGTTTATCCGGAAACTTCCAACTACATTGATCGAATCGTTTAAATCGACGCTCGATGAGGTTCGCGAGGCCGATATTCTAATGCACGTGGTTGATATTTCGCATCCGTCTTTTGAAGAACATCTCGATGTTGTTAACAAAACACTGGAAGAAATTGGCGCCGCAAACAAGCCTTCAATATTGGTATTCAACAAGATAGACCTCTACAACCCGGCTTTCAACGATGAGGAGGAAGAAGAGGAAGGCGTGATGCTGCAGGAAACTGTATTGGAACAACTTAGGAAAAGTTACATCGCCGACAAGGCCGAACATGTTGTATTTATTTCTGCCGAAAAGAAGGAGAATATTGATGAATTGAGAAATACATTATTTTCTCTGGTAAAGGAAAAGCACTTTTCTATTTATCCGAACTGGCTGGATCTGGGTTACACTGCAATCCAAACGGAGGAATAATCTTTTGTAATTCAAACGATTTTTTCCGAGTTTTGCAGCCCAAATTGACTGCGTAGTTCAACGGATAGAATAGGAGTTTCCTAAACTCTAGATATGGGTTCGATTCCCGTCGCGGTCACGAAAGCCAGGTTTTAAGCCTGGCTTTTTTGTTTTCACACATTCAAAGTTCATTTCCTAGATTCTTGACTGCGTAGTTCAACGGATAGAATACGGATCAAATCAAAAACTTGTGGAGCGGATAGGATTTATCTAGGTTTGTGTTTTTAATCAAACCAGTTTGTTTTGGAGAGTTTCCTGCCGCTTATCGAGTTAATCTTACCGGATTTTATAATTGAGAATTACTTACTGACCCATGTAGAGAAGTCAGAGGAACGTTATCACGTCTATTTGGAAGAGAAAAATTATCCAGAAGCTGATCCAATAAAGGCAGACTTGCTCTCCAAAGGTTATTTCCCCACCATTACCCTGCAGGATTTCCCAATTCGGGGCCACAAGGTATTCCTTCATATTAAACGTCGTAGGTGGCTCAATACCAAGACTGGCAAAGTTGTCCATAGAGACTGGACAGAAGTAGCAGAAGGCACGCGAATGACTATTGAATTCGCGGATTTTTTAAAAGAAATTGGTGGATACGAGGGCTAATGATATTTGGAGCATTGGTCGTTTCTATGGCGTTGATGGTAGGGCTTTGCTACGGCAGTATCGTGATTTTCAGAGTGGATTTAAAGATTGGAAGCAAAGAGGTCATGCAAAAAAATGGCTCTTGTATCCCGAAAACCTAGGATCTCATCTATCGATCGACGAAACCAGTCTTTCGCACGGCGAATTGTATACAATCCTTACCAATAAATCTGCCAAAGGTGGCCGTGGCAGCATTGTAGCAATAGTGGCTGGAACTAAGGCAGAAGCAGTGATTGAAGTACTTCGCAAAATCCCGGAACCACTGCGGAAGAAAGTGTCAGAAATCACCCTGGACATGGCGGGCAGTATGTCCTTGATTGCCAAGCGATGCTTTCCACGGGCGGTGCGAGTGACTGACCGTTTCCATGTTCAAAGACTCGCAGTTGATGCCCTCCAAGATATCCGGATCAAACATCGCTGGGAAGTCCTGGATCAGGAAAGCGATGCTATTGAGCAGGCTAAAATGTCTCAGAATGAATATCATCCAGAGATATTATCTAATGGCGACACCATTAAACAGCTACTGGCTCGAAGCAGGTACGCGCTATACAAAAAGCCCAATACCTGGACAGACAGCCAAAAAGAACGCGCCCTGCTTCTTTTTGAACGCTTCCCCGATTTGAAAAAAGCGTACGAGCTAACGATAGGGCTCAGTAACATCTTCACGACTACAACGGAAAAAATATATGGGTTGACCAGATTAGCCAAATGGCATGAAAAGGTCCGGCAATCTGGCTTCAAGTCATTCAATACCGTAGCCCGCTCGATTGAAAACCACTATAAGACAATCGTTAATTACTTTGATAACCGCAGCACTAACGCATCTGCCGAATCCTTCAACGCGAAAATCAAAGCGTTCAGAGCACAGTTCAGAGGGGTAAGAAACGTTGAGTTCTTCCTGTATCGCCTTACTCAATTATATGCTTAATCCAAGTTGCTCCACAAGTTTTGGTCTTGAGCCTAGAATACGAGTTTCCTAAACTCTAGATATGGCCGGGCGGCCGGTGCCGGCCGGGGTCGCGATCGACCGATTCCCGTCGCGGTCACGAAAGCCAGGTTTTAAGCCTGGCTTTTTTGTTTTCACACATTCCAAGTTCGTTTCCTAGATTCTTGACTGCGTAGTTCAACGGATAGAATAGGAGTTTCCTAAACTCTAGATATGGCCGGGCGGCCGGTGCCGGCCGGGGTCGCGATCGACCGATTCCCGTCGCGGTCACGAAAGCCAGGTTTTAAGCCTGGCTTTTTTGTTTTCACACATTCCAAGTTCGTTTCCTAGATTCTTGACTGCGTAGTTCAACGGATAGAATAGGAGTTTCCTAAACTCTAGATATGGCCGGGCGGCCGGTGCCGGCCGGGGTCGCGATCGACCGATTCCCGTCGCGGTCACGAAAGCCAGGTTTTAAGCCTGGCTTTTTTGTTTTTCACACATTCCAAGTTCGTTTCCTAGATTCTTGACTGCGTAGTTCAACGGATAGAATACGAATTTCCTAAACTCTGGATATGGCCGGGCGGCCGGTGCCGTTCGATTCCCGTCGCGGTCACGAAAACCAGGTTTACGCCTGGCTTTTTTGTTTTTCCAACGCCTTCAAATATTCCGTAGGCGTCATTCCTTCTTTTTTCTTGAAGAACTGATTAAATGCTGCTTTGGAATTAAAGCCGCATTCGAAGGCGATTCCTAGTAGCGACAGGTGGCGGTTTTCCGGGTTGAGGACTACTTCCTTGAATCTTTCAAGCCGGTACCCGTTCACAAATTCGTAGAAATTCACCTGAAATTCAGAGTTGATCACCTGGGATAGCTGATGTTTTGACAATGACAGCATTTCGCCTAAATCTGTCAGCGATAAATCGGAGTTTAGATAGGGCTTTTGAGACAGCATCAGATTTGTGACACTGGCGGCGATGGTTTTGGATGTATCGGTATCAAGACCAGTCTTCGCATATTTATTCTGAATTTCTTTGACCGGCTCCGCAATTGTGGCAGGAACAGCAATATTGCTTTTATGATTTTCCTGCAAAAGCTTATAGGCGAGCCAATAGATAAACAAAACAGCAAGAAGAAAGTGTTTCGGATAAATACCCGACAAATATTTCCAATCGTATTTTTTGGAGTAAAAAGTAACGAGGGCAAAAATCAGGATTAACATAAAAACCCACAAAAACTGCCCAAGCCATACTACCTGACGACTTTCATGAGTTTCACCAACCACCTTTTCCCGGTTGCGATAGCGTGATATCGCAGCTAATACAAAGCTGATATGCAGATAATTGGTAAGGTGGTTCATCCAGCCAAAGTCCGCCTCGTGCACAAGACTTTCATTGGTTAAATAGTCAGTTTTAAAGGCCGCATCACTGAAAAAATAGGGCCAAAGCAGGATCAGATAAATAATGAACGGAAGGAGCAGGAGTCCGAGGCAAGGACGAAACGAGAAGGATGGTGAAATAATACTTTCGGTCAGAATGAATATTAGCGGGCCATATAGCAGCGGCAAAAGCCATGACAGCCTGCTCAGATGCGGATAAACGGGAAAGAGTCCGTTCACATCCAGGGTAACCAGCCCAAGGTGCATGACCACAACGGAAATAAGACAAACCAGGATCCGGTTAGGAAACAGATTTTCTTTCTTTCGATAAAGTAGCAGCATCAGGAAAAGTCCCTGCAAAATGCCGGCGGTGAGTAAGGCGGAAATCAATGTCGGTTGAGTCTTGGAGCGAAATAAATAGGTCTTTACTTATCGGGAAAGACGCCGTAATGCATTCCCGGCCACATTTTTGCAAAAACTTTAAAACATAGCCATGTATTTCAAATTGATTATCTACTTCCTCTCCGCAATGCTTTTGTCAGAAGCGGTTGCACAAAAAAATTCGGCATATATCACCCGGGACGCTGCTCTTAAAGATTTGCATATCATCCGCAAATCGACCGAAGAAGTACACGCCGGCCTGAATCGTTTCAATCAGCAGAATACATTTACGGCCACTTATGATTCAGTCAAAAGCGTGATAGAAACCTATGACTCACTTTCTCCCATTCAATTCTTCCGGGTTATCAATCCTCTTTTCACAAAAATAAAGTGCGGCCATGTAAAGTTTCTCCCGCCCATGCAGGATTTTCCGTTTTATTATCATACGGAACAGGTACTTCCCATTGTCGTTCGCTTCGACGACAGTGACCGGTTACTGATCGTAGCTTCCGATCGCAGGGAGCTTACCGGCAAATTCATTACGCACATCAATGGCACCGGCATTCCTGAGATACTTCAGACTTTGCGACGTAACATGTTTGTCGACGGAGATATTACGGCTTCGGCCGACGCGCAGATCCAGCAATATTTCAGTGCCTGGTATGCTGACTTTATACAGGACAAATCTGATTTTCTGCTTACCCTTACCAACGCTTCCAATCATAGCGAAGCAATCCGTGTGAATGGAATTTCTTCAAAAGAATGGATCGCGCTTGACAAAAGCTTTACGAAAACTGCCCCTCAAAACGAGCTGCGTTTTGAAAAGGATTCCATTGCAATCTTGCGCATTGCACACTTTTATGCCAGTTCCTCAAAAGCTTTCGATGCGTTTTTGAAAAAATCATTTTCAGAAATTAATCAACGAAAAACGAGCCGGCTGATCATCGATTTGCGTGGGAATGAAGGCGGTACCGACATGCTGGGTAAAGAATTGTACACTTACATTGCGAAAGGCGAATTCCAGTACTACGATCATATCGAGGTAAAAATCCGGAGCAAGAAGGACGTAACCTATCGCGATCTCGCCTATTTTCCGAAATTTTCAGGCTTAGCGGGACTATTTATAAAAAAGAAAGACGGTAAACTAGTCTGGAATAAACATCAGAATCTGGGTACGCACCAGCCAGCGCGAAAGGCGTACCAGGGAGAAGTATATTTTCTTAGCGACGGCCTGAGTTATTCGGTTACCTCTGAATTTTTAGCTGTTGCAAAAAGCCAGTCAAGGGGTGTTTTTGTTGGCTCTGAAAGTGGCGGGGCTTATTCGGGTAACAATAGTGGTGCCTTCCTAATCTTCAAACTGCCTGCATCCCGGTTTGATATAGGTCTTCCTGTTGCCACCTATTATTCCGCAGTTCAACCGCCGAAACAACCCGCGCGCGGCATCATTCCGGACTTTCCGGTCAAACCTTCGGCTGCCGATTTACTGGCCGGGCGGGATGCTGTCCTTGAATTTGCGTTCAGCCAACCCCGCCCGGTCAGCGTACCGGATAGTGCCCGTCGCTGAACATGAGCTGTCCGCTTTCGAACATTGCGACGGTAAAAACAGCGCATCTGAACGTTAATTGAGCTGTTTTCAAAATGGCAAAGTATTTGAGCTATTGTTTATATGCTGAAAAACTACTTCAAAATCGGTTTCAGGGTTCTTCATAAGAACAGGGGATATTCTTTTATCCATTTGGCAGGTCTCAGTGTGGGGCTCTGGGCCTGCCTCGCTGTGGCAACAGTTGTCATCGACTCGTTTTCCTACGACAGGCAATGGAGCAAAGGAAATGATATTTACCGCATTATCTCGGTGGATCGGAAGGCCTCCGGCCTGAATGAACGCTCCGCTTCCTCTCACGAAGGACTGGCTGCTGAACTTCAGAAGCAGTTTCCCGAGGTAGAGACCTGGTCAGCATTCAGTACGGTCGAGCGTCACTTTAAAACTGCCAAGCATGCAGGGGAAGGCATGAAAACCCAGGTATTGCGCATGGATACGACTGGATGGGATATGCTTGATATTCGCATCATTTCCGGAAATCCGCGTCACTTTACTGCAGGTACCAATAATTTAATCGTTTCCAGAACTTTCGCCGAAAGCTTTTATCCCGGGCAGGACATTGTTGGAAAGATCATTTATGATATACCCAGCTTTCAGGCAGAAGCGTCGCCTTATCTGATCACGGGTGTGATAGAGGATTTGCCTTACAACAGCCACCTGCGAGCCGATGCGATCTGGGTCCAGCAAAAGAAGGTACAGCCTTATGCAGCGAACGGATTTTTTTCATTTAACCAAAACTATATACGACTTAAGCCGAACGCGAACGTGCAGGCGTTTACCGCGAAAGCCAATAACTGGTATCAGGAGGTCAATAATGATAAAGGGGCCAAAAGAATCAATTTACAGCCGCTCAGGGATATTTATCTGCATTCCGATTTCTCAGATTGGCAAGCCGTTAAGGGCGATGCGCAGGCCATCTATATTTTTTCAGGGATTGCGGCGCTGTTGCTTTTTATTGCATGTGTCAACTTCGTGAACCTGAGTACCGCCCGGGCGTTCGCAAGATTGAAGGAAGCCGGCGTGCGCAGGATACTAAGCGGGTCGCGCGTGCAGCTGATCTGGCAATTTCTGACTGAAACGATGATCCTGTTTGGTTTTTCAATGGGAATAGCTGCACTGCTCTACTATTATTCGCTGCCTTCTATCGAAAATTTTCTCGGCCACAAATTGATCGAGACTTTTACAACCAATATGCAAATGGCGGTCGCAGCCGGGCTGGCCATTTTTGCAACGGGCATGATCACCGGCTTTTATCCGGCCTGGCTGATTTCCGGGTTCAAGCCGGCAAACACGATCAGGGGAATGATCAGTAATTCTTTTGGACAAAATACCGTCAGAAAGGGTTTGGTCGTAGCTCAGTTCTCGATATCGGTTTTTGTACTGATCGCTACGATGGTCGTTTGGAAACAATTAAGTTTAATGGAAAACAAAGACCTGGGCTATGATAAGAAAAACCTGCTCAGCATAGGAAGCGTTTCGTGGGACGGGAAGGCAGATGCTTTCAAAAATGAAGTCCTGCGTATTCCCGGTGTAACCAAAGCCAGCATTTCCCAATGGATGCCGACACAAGGCGGCGGCTACATGACCCGCGAAGTGCCCGACCCCTCAAATGCCGAAAAACATCTGAAAGTCTGGTTCATAGCCGGCGATGTCGACCTTGCCGAAACAATCGGTTGGAAGCTTGTAAAAGGAAGGATGTTTCGTGGCCCCCACTCCGCCGATGTGCTCAATGCAGATTCGCTGCAGAATGCCGATTTCAGGAAATATGAAGAGGCAATAACAACGCAAATCTCGTTAATAACTGAGTCGGCCGCTAAATTACTTGGGGTGAGCCAGCTCGACAGGCAGATTGGAAGTACTAAAACAGTTCCGGTAGGCATTATCGGAGATTTCAACAACGAGTCACTTTACGAACCGATCAAGCCTACCCTGATCCTGGCCAACAGATCGCCTCAATATGGCGGGATGCTGATACGCGTGCAGCCGGGTACTGAAAAGCAGGTGTCCGCTTCCATTCACAAACTCTGGAAACAATTTTATCCTGCCAAGCTGCTGGCACTGGATAGCGTTGAGGATCAACTTTCAAAACAGTATGAATCGGAAATGCATTTGCAACAGCTCTTCATGTTTTTCAGTGGACTGAGCATGTTTCTGTCAGCCCTGGGAATTTTCGGTCTCGTAGTACAAGCAGCCGAGCACCGTTCTAAAGAAGTAGGTATCCGGAAGGTACTTGGTGCTTCGGTAACTGGAATAGTTGCTTTACTTTCGAAAGACTTTTTAAAGCTGGTAATGATCTCCGTTTTGCTGGCTTCGCCGGTTGGCTGGTTTGCATTAAATAAGTGGCTCGACAACTATCCGTACCGGACAGAAGTCAGCTGGTGGATATTTGCATTAACAGGCGCAGGGGCGATCATAATCACGCTGGTAACAGTCAGCTTTCAGGCAGTGAAAGCCGCTCTGACCAATCCTGTCAAAAGCCTTCGCAATGAATAGGGATTAAAAAAGGGGAGTTTTGAAGCATTTCACTGACTCTAAATTTCCCCATTTCCTTAGCTGATATCAAATTAAAAAAACTATACAGCATTGATAATAAAGAAATTACAATAATCCCCCTGCATCGGTTGGGTTAGCATAACAATTGTATTGTCCTTGTCAAATATCAAAACCCAAGACAATGCAAATGTTTTCAGGCCTCGGCCGTTCCAGGTATATTCCGCTCCTCATTCTTTTCGCCCTCGCTATTCTCCAATCCTGCCGGAAAAACCCCAAGGAGATGACCAGCGCGGAACTGGCAGAAGAAATCACCAAAAAAAACTATGATAAGCTGCTCGAATTCTCTAAAACCGTCGGAGTTGATCCTGAAAAGTTTTCGGCGAAAGGTGGAATAGCTCCGGTTTACGCCCTGCTCGAAGAAATAGGATTCGGACATAAGCCTGCAATCCGGTTTACTCAGAAAAAAATAGAAGCTGATACAACTGTACTTCGCAAAGCAGCCGAGGAGCTGGTTGAAGGTAAGAACATTGAAAAGGTAATGGAAAAGCTCGAACCCGTTTTTCCTGTATATAACAACCTGAAAGTCAATTACACCCGCTTACTCAAAGAGAATAAATACGATAGCGCGGCTTATGTGGCCGAAGCTATGAATGCATACCGGTGGATTCACCGTCAGACGAAAAACGCACCTCGTTTTGTCATGGTCAATATCCGGGGAGCTTACCTGACCGCGATGGATTCGGCTGGCAAAAATGTTCTTACCATGCGCACAGTCGTTGGCAAAGCCGACACGCCTACTCCCACTATCGACACCTACGCTACCAGCATTGTAACGCATCCCTACTGGAATGTGCCCAAAAGCATTGCGATGAACGAAATTCTTCCAAAAGCAATGAGCGATCCTGAGTATTTGTCAAGAAACCGGATTCAGATTATTGATAAAAACGGCCAGGCAGTGAATCCGGAGGAAATTGATTGGGAAGAAATCAAAGAAAAGAAATTCCCTTACCGGTTCAGGCAGGAAACGGGTGAGGATAATTCACTCGGATTATTGAAAGTTGAAATCAAAAACCCGCTGGCTATTTACCTGCACGATACCAACGCGAGATATCTGTTCAAGAGCGAGCAGAGGTGGAGAAGTCACGGCTGTGTGCGGGTGCAACGGCCGACTGATCTGGCCAATTACATGGCAGGTACCGAACTATTATCTAGTGATTTCATGACCGAGCCGGATACTATTTCAACTCCTCCGAAATGGCATAAGCTGAAAGTCAGGATACCTGTATTCCTGCTTTACCTGGGTGCTGATTGTAATGAAAAAGGGGATTTGCTTTACTTCCCCGATATATATAAAAGAGGATCTCCCAAGGCACGCCTGACGTTATCCAAAGACAAGCCCGCCAGCAAAGGGGATGCCTGAAGGTATTTTTGATTAGCCGAATAGATAAATAACCCGGCGCCACCATACAGCAGGTTGATGATCTTTTTAGAATCTTCCACGGAAACAGCCGGGCAGCCCAGACTACGGCCCAGCCTGCCTGTATTTTTGATAAATGATTCGCTTACATAATCAGCGCCATGCATAACGATCGCCCTTTCCAATGCGCGGTCGTTAATCCCTTTTTCCACTCCTTCCAGCTTTAAAGACAAGCCGTGCTTCCCCTGATAGGTACCTAGTGTTTTATAAAAACCGAGACTGGATTGGTAGGAAGAGTTATCATTTGAAAATTTCTCAGCAAACTCCTCACCCGAATTACGGCCGTGCGCCACATATGTATTGTATAGCACCTTCTTTTTGAGAAGATCGATAATGTATAGCCTTTTGTTTCGGGAAGATTGGGTAAAGTCGGCAATCGCGAGCACCTGATTTTCCAGCTTCATTTTTTGAAAACCAAACCATGCGCAATAAAATGCTGCTTCTGATAATCCCTGTTTTTTCAGATCCAGGGAGTCATATAAAGAAACCCACTCTGGCCGGGAAATTGAATCTGATTTAACTACACTAACTTTTCGGGTAGATGATACTTCTGTAAACGGATTGATTTGCTGAATACCTAAGGAAACACTAAGCGCAATAATCACCGCCACAAAAACCGCATGAGCCTTCGTCATTTCTTATTGTTTTGTTGAAAAATAGGATTGCAACTGATCAATAAATAGGTAAGAAGTTAACAGGCAGGCTTACCTTAATGGTTCCTAAAAATATAAAAAACGCCAGTAAATCATTGACTTACTGGCGTTTACAAAATCACAAATAGCCACTATTTCTTCTCAATACCTGCCAGTATCCTGCCAATGTCATTGGCGCGGCTCATGAAATTAAGACTGGTTGCCAGGTCCTCGCGATCGATCGCCTCCTTGAATTTTTTCAGCAGCTCAATATAGTCTCCCAGAGCTTTGGAGACATTCGTTTTGTTTTGATCGAAAATCGGGGCCCACATTTGCGGCGAGCTTTTTGCCAGTCTGACCGTCGAAGAAAAACCGGTACTCGCCATATCGAAGATCGCTTTTTCATCCGCTTCCTTATCCAAAACCGTTAATCCAAGTGCAAACGAACTAATGTGGCTCAAATGCGAAACATAAGCCAGGTGCAGATCATGCTCCACCGGCGTCATATAATGGATCTTCATGCCGGCATCACGTAAAAACGTTTCCACCAGTCCGAGCGATTCGGGATTACTTTTCTCTTTATCGCAGATGATCACATTTTTGTGCGGCAGCAGCTCCTTAAATGCAGCGCCGGGACCTGAATTTTCGGTTCCCGCCATCGGGTGCACGGCTACAAACTGGTTTCTCTTGGGATGCGTATCGGCCATTTGGCAAATCAATTCTTTCGTTGACCCCAGATCCATGATCGTGCGGCCTTCCGGCAAAAGGTCAAGCATGTAGGGGAGCAGTTTCGAAATGGCATCTACGGGCGTAGCAAGCACATTCAGTTCCGCCATTTCCAATGCTTCTTCCAAACTGACAATTTCGTCGACAATACCTTTTGCCAATGCAATCTTCTGATTTACACCAGAATTATCAACTCCCACAAACCTGACATTGGGATATTTTTCCCGCAATGCCAGTGCAAAAGATCCGCCTAAAAGGCCTATTCCTATAATACTAACTACCATATTATTATATTGACTTAGCCTTTAATTCTTTCAACTGCCTCCCAGATCCGCTCTTTCGGCAAACAAAGTGACAGCCTGATATAACGCTGGCCTTGGGGTCCGAATATGAAACCGGGAGCTATAAAAACGTGCTTCTCAACAAGCGTCTGATTCACCAGCTTTTCAGCAGATTCCACCGAATCCGGCAATTTGCCCCAGAGAAACATCCCTTCCTGTTTCGGGTCCCAGTTACATCCTAATGTACTTAAAAGTGCCTCGGCAGCTTCTAGTCGCCCTTGGTATACTGCATTTCTTTCTGCGTGCCATTCGTCGGAGTTATACAGAGCAGCCACTGCTGCTTCCTGCATCGCCCAGAACATACCCGAATCCACATTGCTCTTAATCGTCAGCACGGCATTAATATAAGGCTTCGCTGCCGCCAGCCAACCCATTCGCCAGCCCGCCATATTGTGCGATTTGCTCATGGAATTCAGCTCGATAGCCACTTCCTTCGCGCCTTCGACAGACAACAGGCTGATCGGCTGTTTTTTGTTCAGGATCAAGCTGTAAGGATTGTCGTGGCAAAGCAATACCCGGTGTTTTTTGGCAAAAGCAACGGCATTCTCGAAAAGTTCCAGAGTCGCAGGTGCGCCGGTTGGCATGTGGGGATAATTAAGCCACATGATCTTCGTCTTGCCGGTCACCAGGCTCTCCAATGCATTCCAGTCGGGCTGCCAGCCATTTTCTTCCTGCAAGGGATATTCTTTCACCACTGCACCCACCATCTGACTTACTGCCCGATAGGCAGGATATCCAAGTTCGGGTACCAAAACTTCGTCGCCCGGATCGAGGAAAGTGAGGCTTACGTGTGTAATACCTTCTTTTGAGCCTATTAACGGCAGGATTTCTGAATTGGGGTCGAGTTTTACACGGTAATTATGATCATAAAAATCAGCAATCGCATTGCGAAAGGCGGGGGTACCTGTATAAGACTGATAACCATGCGCATTCGGTTTCAATATGGCTGACGACAACGCTTCAAGCGTCGCTTCCGACGGCATCATGTCGGGGTTACCAATTCCCAGATTGATAACATCATGCCCTTCGGCAATGAGTTTACGCACTTCGGCAAGCTTTACTGAAAAGTAGTATTCAGAAGTCTGCTTTGTACGCCGGGCGGTTTCTATGATCATTTTAATACTGAATTTCGCCTGGGCACCTGGCCGCCAGCGGTTAAGATCTCGTCCAGAATGGTCGAAATGGCGCGCAATTTACGATATTTTCCCGATCAGGCGGATTTTGAAGACATGTATGCCAAACAAAAATCCTTTAAATTGCAAGATGAAGTTTCAGCATTTAATCCTTTTTATCGGACTGATTCTGGCTGGCTGCTCCAAGCCTTCGGAAAAAATAATCGTGGCTACCGCCGCCAACGTGCAGTATGTGATGAAGGAGTTGAAAATTGAATTCGAGAAAGAATCCGGAAAGCAGATTGAAATCGTCGTGGGCTCTTCCGGTAGTCTTACCACCCAGATCCGGGAAGGAGCACCTTTCGACGTATTCGTTTCTGCGGACACCAAATATCCTGACGAGATCTTCAAAAATGGTGGTTCTGACGAAAAACCGAAAGTATATGCACTGGGATCGCTGGTGTTATGGTCAAAAAACACCCCGCAGGCAGAACTCAATACAGCTTTGCTGACAACAGAAAAAATCAGGAAAATCGCAATTCCCAATCCGAAAACGGCACCTTACGGAGTTGCAGCAATTGAAGTAATGAAATCACAAAGGCTCTTTGATCAAATTGAGCCGAAACTCGTATTCGGCGAAAGCATTGCGCAAACCGCACAATATATCATGTCCGGGTCAGCAGAAATCGGTTTCAATGCCCTATCAATCGTATTATCACCGGAAATGAAAAATAAAGGACACTATATATTGTTAGATTCAACATCATACCAACCAATACAACAAGCTGCAATCCTACTAAAACACAGCAACAATTCACCCAAAAAAGAGGCCAGCCAAAAATTCTACGATTTCCTGTTTTCCGAAAAGGGCAAAGCCATTTTAAAAAAATACGGCTACAAATAGTGACACAAAGCAGCTCATTCTCATTCCGAGGCGGCTCATTCGGTCATTCAGTCATTCAAAATTCACTAATTAAAAATGGACTACCAGCCCATCTGGCTTACTTTCCGGCTCGCGATCATTACATCGGCAATTTTGCTTGTGCTAGCATTGCCGGTGGCTTACTGGCTTGCATTCGGGAAGTTTAAAGGACGCGGCGTGGTGGAAGCTGTGATCGGTTTACCGCTGGTTTTACCTCCATCTGTGATCGGATTTTATCTTTTGCTCGCTTTCAGCCCCTCCTATTGGTTTGGCGCGTGGATCGAGAAAGTGCTGGGGCTTCGACTCGTTTTTTCGTTTCCGGGACTGGTGATCGCTTCCATTTTATATAGCCTGCCATTTATGGTTTACCCGATCCGCGCCGGACTGCAATCTCTGCCGCCTTCGTTGCGGGAAGCCTCCTATACTTTGGGTAAAACCGAAATGCAGACGTTTTTCAGGGTATTGCTACCCAATTGTAAGCCTGCTATTCTCACAGCTTTTGTACTCACATTCGCGCATACCGTAGGCGAGTTTGGGGTGGTTTTAATGATCGGGGGAAATATTCCGGGTGTGACCAAAGTGGCGTCCGTCGCGATCTATAACGAAGTGGAGGCGCTGAATTATGGCGTGGCAAATCAATATGCGATGGTTTTGTTTGCGATCACTTTTGTGATTTTATTGCTGGTCTATTCAATCAACAACCGTCTGCTTCGTGTCCGACAGTCAGCTTAACATTGCGATCAGGCATACGCTCCACACCGCCCAGGGCACATTGCCCATGGAAGTATCAATTTCACTGGAAAAGGGCGCTATAATGGCTTTGACTGGGCCTTCGGGAGCGGGAAAAACGACGTTGTTAAAGCAAATTGCAGGATTACTCATACCAGAGGAAGGCGCAATCTCTATCAATAGTACTGTCTGGCTCGACACTCAAAATCAGATTAAACTGCCTCCGCAGCACCGGAACATCGGTTTTGTTTTTCAGGATTACGCTTTGTTCCCCAATATGACCGTAGCCGAAAACCTGACTTTCGCGCTATCCAAAAAAGGAGATAAGAAAATCGTGAATGAGTTACTGGAAGCCACCGGGCTGAACAATTTGACGCACAGAAAGCCCAATCAGCTTTCGGGCGGACAGCAGCAGCGCGTCGCACTGGCTCGGGCGCTGGTCAGGAAGCCTGATTTATTGCTGCTCGACGAGCCGTTCTCTGCCGTAGATCCCGATATGCGTTCCCAGTTGCAGGAATTGATCCTGAAATTTCACAATCTATACCAATTTACCGCCATAATCGTCACGCACGAAACTGGCGAAATTTTCCGCCTCGCGGATCAGGTGTGTGTATTGGAAAATGGGAAAGTCACTAAGTTCGCCACGCCAGGCAGCATTTATCTGAATGCTGATCAACATGAAGACTCTTTTTTCATATATGGAGAAGTAATCAGCTGTGTGCGGGAAGCGGACTACTTACTGGTCAATTTATTGATTGACAACAGGATCCGACAGATTAAACTATCCGCGGAAATGGAGCAGCAAGTTATTCCTGGTAAAAAATTCGTACTAAGCTATCCGCTCCAATTCCCTGAGATTTTGTGGCTCGATTGATCTCAGAACCAGATATTGATCGAAAGTAACTTTGCGTTTAAACCGTCTTTATCCCTAAAATCCTTTTTACAATTCCTATGAAGCTACTTTTCAAATTATTACAAATTGCCATTTTCGTTTTGCCCATGATCGCGATGCGGCAGGACAAACCCCTGAAAGTCATTTTCTTCGGCGATTCGATTACGCAGGCTGGCGTAAGTCCCACGGGTTACATTACGCAAATGGGCGAAATGCTGAAAGCCAAAAACCAAAACAACCAATATGAACTGATCGGAGCCGGAATCGGGGGAAACAAGGTATATGATCTTTACCTCCGGCTGGAAGATGATGTATTGTCAAAAAAACCTGATGTCGTTTTTATTTATGTGGGGATCAACGATGTGTGGCATAAAGCTTCTTCGGGAACTGGTACTGATCCTGATAAATACGTGAAGTTCTATGAGGCCCTGATCAGGAAAATGAAGGCACAGAATATCCGTGTGATCGTCTGCACGCCGACGGTGATTGGCGAAAGAAACGACAATTCGAACCAGCAGGACGGAGATTTAAACCAATACTCCAAATTGATCCGCGAGATTGCTTCAAGAAACAGTTTGCAACTCTGCGACCTGCGTAAACATTTTGCGGATTACCTCACGCAAAACAATCCTGAAAACAAAGAAAAAGGAATCCTGACTTCCGACCGCGTGCATTTAACTGACGCCGGGAACAAATTTCTGGCGGAGAAAATGCTGGAAGCGTTAGTGCAGAAATAATGAGCTTTTTCCGTTGACTGAAGTCAACGGAAATTGATTTCTTTTGTCAGGTGACAAATTGTCTCTTGTACCAAGGTGAATGAACCCTCAGAAAATTTCCAGTGCAGACCCGCCAATCAATAGACCTAAAAAATATCAATTTCCGCCGACTTCAGTCGACGGAAATCGGTTTTTGGGGACTACCACAATTTATCAGGATATTCTCCTGACTCGTGCAATGCTGCCAGAGAAGCCTGTACATTCGGTTTGTCATCCGGGTAAGTCACTCCAAACCAGTCGGATGAGCTGCGGAATACGCGACAGTTACCCAGACCTTTTTCAATAAGTCTGGTCATGACGGTAGGGATGTAGAATTCCGCTTTTGGAGTATTGATATTCTCTCTTGCGTAGGTTTCGAAAAATTCTTTTGTAAGCGGGAACATCGTCGGCTTGAAGCCCCAGAAATTCATAGAAACCGGAGTCTCTGGCTCCAACTCGGTTTTTACGCCGTCTTCTTCAAAATAGATCTTTCCATCTTCCTCGAAAATCTTGGTACGCTCCACTACCGATTCGAGGTTATGGTCGGCCCTTTCAATGCAAATGCCGCGGGATACTGTTCCGTTTTCAGACAAAGTCCTTTTCAGCTCGTAACCGATCATCGCGTGCTGGCTGTCATCGGTGTCACTTTGCAGGAATTTTGCCATCGTTTCAAATGCGTCGCGACCATAAAAATCATCTGCATTGATCACTGCAAAAGGTGTATCCGTCTGCTCCCAGGCACACAAGGTAGCGTGGCCGGTACCCCAGGGTTTTGTTCTTTCCACAGTTCCCAGGTCTTCCGGAACATAGGATTGTATCCCCTGGATTGCGAAGTCAAAATCGATCTTACCTTTCAGTTTCGGGGCAAAAATGGCTTCTGCACTGTCTTTTATTTCCTGGCGGACGATAAAAACTACCTTTCCAAAGCCGCTTCTGATCGCATCATACAATGAATAATCGATGATCGTTTCGCCATTAGGCCCAAACTGGTCCAGCTGCTTGATGCCTCCGTATCGGCTGCCTATTCCGGCTGCAAGAATTAAAAGAGTTGGTTTCATTAAAATTGGTTAAGACTATACTGTGGTGTATAAAAGTTGTCGGCAAAATAAGCCCATTCAACACGATAAAAAAAACGCGCTCCCGATTTGGGTGCGCGTTTGAAGAATAAAATATTTTAAAATTTATACCGCAAAGCTTTCTCCGCAGCCGCAGGTACGGGTTGCGTTGGGGTTTATAAACTGAAAACCTTTGCCATTCAGCCCGTCAGAAAAATCGAGCGTGGTACCTGCCAGGTAAAGAAGGCTTTTCTTATCGACGATGATTTTGACGCCTTTATCCTCAAAAACCATATCAGTCGGCTTGGAATCTGAATTGAATTCTAGATTATAAGTTAAACCGGAACAGCCACCTCCCAAAACGCCTACCCTGATCTGGTAATCATCGGCAAATCCATCCGCTTTACGGAGTTCCACAATTTTGTTTTTGGCGGTATCGCTTACAGTAACCATGATTTTTAAATTTTGTAACTACCCTGTTTAACAATCCGCGACGCTCAGAAAGTTCACCTAAATCAAAAGAAACAGCTATTCTGTCACAATCATTGCGCCGCCCGTATTGATCTGCGAAACGTGCAGGGCAGCTGCTATTCCAGCTTCTGCAAACCTGTTTTTCATCGCTTCCCCGGCTTTCTGAGCATTCTCCACTCCTCTGCTCAACGCGAATATCGACGGGCCTGAGCCCGAAATACTGCAACCTAATGCGCCGTTGTCAATTGCAGCCTGCTTTACTTCCTTGAATTGCGGGATCAAAATCGAGCGCACCGGCTCAATGATCACATCCACCATCGAGCGGCTGATCAGTCCATAATCGGCCTGCATTAATCCAGCCACCAGGCCAGCCACATTACCCATTTGGGAGATCGTATTTTTAAGGGAAACCTCGTTGCGCAATATAAAACGTGCATCTTTTGTATTGATTTCAATATCCGGATGAACGAGCGTACAGTACAAATCGTCGGGTACCGGGATGGTGAAAATATCCAGCGGGTTGTAGCTTCTTATCACCACAAAACCACCCAAAAGCGATGGTCCCACGTTGTCCGCATGCGCCGAGCCGGACGCAATTCTTTCGCCTTCCATGGCAAATGGAAGCAGTTCCTGTCTGCTCAGCGGCTTGCCCAGCATTTCGTTGATCGCCACCACGCCGGCAACCGCGCTCGCGGCGCTGGAACCCATTCCGCTGCCCAGGGGCATATTTTTGTGCAACACGACCTCGCAGCCAAAATCGGATATTCCTAAATGTTTGAGCAAATGCAGCATGACGCCGGTAACCGAATTTTTCTCTGCATTTCTTGGCAGCCTGCCTTCATCGCCGGTAATGTCGGTGATTACGATACCCGGCTCGTCACGGCGGCGCAGTTCTACGGTATCGCCCGGCTCTTTGATTGCAAACCCAAAAATATCAAACCCGCAAGCCACATTAGCAACCGTAGCCGGGGCAAAAGCTTTTACAAAATTCACTATAAATGATTGTTTTCTTTTAAAAATTGGAGAGTAGACTTCACAAATTGAGCAGCATCATCAAGAGATTCGAGTGCCTGCTCTTCTGTAACTTCTTCATAGTCATAATCACCAAACTGTCTTTTGACAAATGACCGCTGTAATCTGTCACTCAATAAACTGTCAAGCAGTCCCGACTTTATATATAACTCGCGAAACTTGTTGTGAGCGCCAACGTGTGTCTTTGCGTGAACATGTTGAATGAACAATAACATTTGCACCGAATGGAAAATCGCATAATAAGCTCGGTTAATACAAGCTTCAAAATGTCCTTCATCAAATGAATCCTTGCTGGATTTGACGCATTCTTGCACCTTTATCAGGATTTTGGGCAAGGTTGCGCCGGTCATAACTCGATTCCTTCTTGAATGACATTGAAACCCAGAGGCGTATTCCCGGTATATAATTTTTTGTTCGTATAGGGGATTGCAGATACCCAGAAGCCATATTTCAAGCCCAGGTCGCTCATTAGAGGTGACAGATTGCTAATCTCTGAATACGATTTGATCTCTTCATCGTTTAAAACAACCAGATAATCCACATCCGACTCTTCATGCTGTTCGCCACGGGCATATGAACCGAACAATATCACTTTCTCAAGCCGGTTACCATATAGCTGGCTTACTCCATTAACAAATTCTTCTGTCAATGCTGATATCGCCTCCGGAACCTTTCTGTTGCTCATAACCAAACCGTTTGAAATACAATGCAATTTAACACATTACCCCAAATAGCTACTGATACTCATGATGTCGGCAAAAACGCCGGAAGCGGTTACTTCTGCGCCGGCGCCGGGACCTTTGATCACCAGCGGGCGGTCTTTGTAGCGTTCTGTGGTGAATGACACAATGTTGTCGCTGCCGGATAAGTTGTAAAATGGATGCGACGAATCGACCGTTTTCAGTTCGATGCTGGCTTTTCCGTTTTCAAGCGTTGCGATATAGCGCAGCTTTTCTCCATTTGCTTCCGCACTGGCCTGATTTTCAGCAAAGTAATTATTTGAAATTTCCAGCTCGCTGAAAAACGCATCCACAGTGGGCGCATTCAGGCAGTTTCCCGGTAATATCTGCGAGATCTTGATTTCTTCCGGTTCAAGCGGCACGCCTACTTCCCGTGCAAGTATCAGGATTTTCCTTCCGACGTCGGCCCCGCTCAGGTCATCGCGCGGGTCGGGTTCTGTGAACCCTTTTGCTTTCGCCTCTTTCACCACGTCCACGAAGCGGTTTTCAGAATTAAAATTGTTGAATATATAGGATAATGTTCCAGAAAGGATCGCCTCGATTTTCAGGAACTTGTCACCACTGGCCATCAAGCCCTGAATGGTATTGATAATAGGCAAACCCGCGCCCACATTGGTCTCATACAAGAATTTCACGCCACGTTGCAGCGCAGTTCTCTGCAGGGAAACATACTCGGAATAAGAACCGGAATTCGCGACTTTATTGGGAGTAACTACCGAAATGCTGGCGTCCAGCAGGATCTGGTAATATTGGACAATATCTTTATCGGAGGTACAATCCACAAAAACGCTGTTCGGCAGGTTGAGCTCGATCATTCGCTGGACAAATGCAGGCAAGCTCGTTTTTACACCTTCATCCAGTACCCGGTCGCGCCAGTTTTCGGGCCCGATGCCCTCCGGATCAAGCAACATTTTTTTGGTATTGGATAAACCGGCTATATTCAGGTTCAGCAGTTTTTCTTCTCTTAAATATCCGGTCTGGTTCCGGATCTGTTCGATCAGCGTACTCCCGATCAACCCTACCCCCACTATGAACAGATTCAGCGAGCGCGTTTCCGACTGGAAGAATACGCCGTGGATCGCATTCAATGCTTTTGATAAATCACTTTTAGCAATAACCACTGAAATATTCAGCTCCGACGAACCCTGGGCAGTAGCTACTACATTAATACCGTTTTTACCCAAAACAGAGAACAGCTTGCCCGAAACTCCGGTGCTCTTTTTCATCCCCTCGCCCACAATAGCGATAATTGACAGGTTTTTCTCAATGGAAATGCCGTCGATATGCCCCAGGCTGATTTCAATCGCAAACTCTTTTTCCAGCACCTCAGTGGCCTTCTGCGCATTTTTTGGATCGATAGAAAAGCAGATAGAATGTTCCGAAGAAGCCTGTGAGATCAAAATCACACTGATCGCATTGTTGGAAAGCGCAGTAAATAAACGCCCCGAAATCCCCGCCACACCGATCATCCCGCTGCCCTGGATATTCACCAATGCAATTTCATCAATCGAAGAAATCCCGGTGATCGCATATTCTTTTCCATTAGCCGCCTTCTGGACATAAGTACCTTCAAATGCGGTATTGAAGGTATTAAGCACTTTCAATGTGATATTTTTAGCGAATGCAGGCTGCAAACTCGGCGGATAAATCACCTTCGCACCGAAATGGGAAAGCTCCATTGCTTCCGCGTAGGAAATGGAAGGTATCGTAAATGCATTGGTCACTTTTCGCGGATCGGCAGTCATCATACCATCCACATCCGTCCAGATCTCAATCGATTCGGCATCGAGCGCCGCGCCCAGAATGGACGCTGTATAATCAGAGCCGCCGCGGCCCAGCGTGGTGGTAACCCCCTCTGCAGTAGATGCAATAAAGCCGGTAACACATTGTAGTGCAGCGGTTTTGGCAAAATATTCTAGGATCTGCTTATTGGTTATTTCGAAATTCACATCACCCATTCCATAAGTCGCGTTGGTGTGGATGATCTGGCGGGCGTCGCAGAATTCGGCTGCTATTCCTTTACTTTTAAGGATTTCGGTGATCACCATGGTAGACAACCTCTCCCCGAAACTCATAATAAGGTCCAAAGTCCTTTCCGACAGCTCTTTAATCCAGGAAACGCCCCTTAATATATCTTCCAGTTCATTAAAAAGTCCCCTTACCGCAGCAAAAGTACTGCTCTGACTCTTGACCGGGATCAGGCCTCTAACCACAGCAAAGTGCCTTTCCTCCACACCTTTCAGAAATTCGACATAATCCGGATTGCCGGAAGAGGCCATTTTACCGATTTCGATTAAACGATTGGTTACCCCGCCCATCGCAGAAAACACGACGGCAAACCGCTCGCCTTTTGCAAGGTTTTCTTCCAGGATATTGATTACTGTCTTGATGCTGTCAACCGAACCGACAGAGGTACCGCCAAATTTAAGAACCTTCATTGAATGCAATATTCGAATACACTTTGATTTACAGCCTGAAATGGCCTTTTTAGAACAGGACGCAAATATAACAATTCAAACGCCGCTTACTTCAAACATCGCACGAAATGACGGTGGTCAGACCCTGCGAGCTGTATTTGCAGATTTAATAGTTCTAAAAAACAAAGACCGGCAAGGCGCTAAAATGCCTTGCCGGTCTTTGTCTTCTTTATATTCAGAACTTAAAATGCGATTCCCAGTCCCACTCCTACATTCACAACGCCTATAAAACGCTTTTCACTTACAGATTCAGAAAAGTCGAAATTACCTCTTACGGCCCTGATTGTTACATCTTTAATCTCAGCTTCGGCCCCGATCACATCGCCGCTAAGCTGGAAAAACAGGTTTCCGACTATTGGTAACCGCAAACTGGCGCCGCCAGCCAGCCCGAATGCTGACGTGGAGGCTGGTTTGAGGTCCACCGTGATCGGCTCTCCGCCGGCTTCCGATAATCCGATAAGATTGACCGAAGGAGAATCGGCCCAGACTTTCCCAACCTGTCCGTGCACCTCAATCTGCGCGCGACCCATATTAATATAGAACGCCGGTCCGATCATCAATGCATTGAGCTTCCATTTTGAAACTTTCGTGTCCCACAGAAAAGTTTCGCCCAAAACCTGTGCATAAGAATTCGCTTTGTCGACAATCGGCTCCGACATCGTGGTATTCAGGTTCATACTTCCCGAGGCCCGTAAACCGAAACCGCGGGACAATCGGAAATCGAAATTAGCCTGCCCGAAGTAACCCGAGCCAGTCAGACCGGCAAAAGGGTCATCGAGCTTTTCCCTCGCAAGCTCGCCTACCGGCAAACTGTAACCGGCTGTGACAGAAAGAAAACTTCTTGTATTTTGTGCGTAACCCTGACTGTAAATCAACGCAAAACAGCAAATCAGGAGCGCGCGGAAGTTGATGAAAATCTTCATGAAAATATGGCTGGATGTAATAGAAAACGCCTTTGAAACTAAAATTCATTATGCTAACACCAAACATAGCGGTTTTATTACATTTTTATTTCAGCTACTTGGTTTGGGGAAATTTTATCAACACAATGTTATATAAACGACGGCTCAGCCCTGTTTTTGCGGTTGGTACAAAAATGGTAGGTACTTCATCAAACTAAATCATTGAACCATGGATAATAAGGAAACAGATAAAGAAGCAAGGGCTACCAAAAACACCAAGAACGTCTGGAAATGGATTCTTGGGGTCGGCGTAGTTTTAATGATTATCGCGTTCTGGGGAGGATTTTTTAATCATGATGAAAACTTTCAGGAATCAGATACCCCCTCGGAAAGCGTCCCTGTTGCAGATTCCGTAGCTTCGGATACAATGGCAAGGATGCGTTCAGATACGATGATGGAAAATGTGAGAGGCACGAAATAAGTTACCTGATCAACGCTTCCCACAAGATTTCTACGGGATGTTTTGCTTTACGTCCCGTACCATCTTTGATCTGATGCCGGCAGCTGGTCCCGGATGCAGCAATGATTACATCCTCCGGCTGCTGGCGGACAGTCGGGAATAGTACCAGCTCTCCGATTTGCATTGACACATCGTAATGTTCCTCTTCATAACCAAACGAACCAGCCATTCCGCAGCAACCTGAAGGGATCAGCTGGGTCTGGTAATTTTCAGGCAGGGAAAGCATTTTTTTTGAAGCAGATAAAGTAGACAAAGCCTTCTGGTGACAATGTCCGTGCAGTTTGATCAGCTGCTTTTTTTGTGTAAAAACGGCTTTATTAATACGTTTGGCGTCGATTTCCCTCGCTATGAATTCTTCAAAAAGCAATGCATTTTCGGAAATCTTTTCCGCGTCGCTACGGTGGTTCTCCGGTACCAGATCAATGTATTCGTCCCGGAACGAAAGGATAGCAGACGGTTCAATGCCGATCAGCGGCGTTTCATGGGTGATCTTATCTTTTAACAGACCAACGTTTTCAATAGCAAGCTGCTGCGCTTCTTTGACAAAACCTTTGGAAAGATACGATCGCCCCGATTCTGTGTGTTTTGGAAAGACCACTTCATACCCCAGCGCTTCCAGCAATTCCACAGCCTTTTGACCAATTTCGACATCATTATAGTTCGTAAACTCGTCACAGAACAAATATACCTTCCCAGTTTTCGGGTCCGCAGCATTCATTTTTTTTCGCTTCTGCCACCATTGAGATAAAGTCTGCGAAGCAAGAACAGGCATAGAACGTTCCGGGTGAAAACCTACCATTTTGTTGGCAACTTTACGCAACGCCGGCTGCCCGAAAACCGCATTAAATGCCCAGGGCGCAATAGAAGCCAGTTTCATTTGTTTCGAGAAATTCGCGATCAGCCTGCTGCGCATCGGAACACCATGCGACTCGTAATACTGCTGCGTAAATTCTGCCTTCATCTTCCCGATATCCACACTCGATGGGCATTCGGACTTGCAGCCCTTGCAAGACAGGCAAAGGTCCAGCACTTCCTTCACCATTTCCTGATTGGCCCCGATCTGCTCCTTTTTATTGGAAGGCGTAAAATATTGCCGGAGAATATTAGCCCTTGCGCGGGTAGTATCGCGCTCGCGGCGGGTGGCCATATAGCTGGGGCACATGGTACCGCCGGTCAATTCGGTTTTCCTGCAATCGCCTGACCCACTGCACTTTTCAGCGAGTCGCAGTATGCCCTCCTGTTTGCTGAAATCGAAAATCGTTTTGATCTCCGGCTGCGGCTTATCCTGCTCGTAGCGCAGGAATTCGTTCATTGGCGGGGTATCGACGATTTTATTGGCATTAAAAATCCCGTCTGGGTCCCAGATCCGCTTTACCTGCCGGAACATTTCATACACTTCATCCCCCATCATAAACGGAATGAACTCGCCCCGCAGCCGCCCGTCGCCGTGCTCACCAGACAATGCGCCATTGTATTTTTTGACCAAAACGGCAGTATCTGCGAGTACCTGCCTGAAAAGTGCCTTTCCCTCAGAAGTTTTGAGATTGATCATCGGCTCGACGTGCAGTTCACCGGCGCCAGCGTGGGCATAATAGGAAGCGTGCAGGTTGTGCGACCGCAAAAGCGATTCCACTTCTTCAATGTAAGCAGGCAGGTCCTCTACCGCCACCGCACAGTCTTCGATCAGGTTGACCGGCTGCGTATCTCCGGGCAGGTTTCTGATTAACCCCAGACCTGCTTTCCGGATATCCCAGGCAGCCGTCGCTTCATTTCCAAAAAGCAGCGGATAAGCATAGCCCAGGCCATTTGCGGTTAAGCCGTTGATCAGGTTGCTGGCTTGCGCTTCCACTTCCTCGTTTGTATTTCCCCAAAACTCCACCAATAATAAAGCAGCCGGATCGCCCTGCATGAAAAACCGGTTTTGTGAGTACACGGTGTGGTCTTTGGTAAAATCCATAATGTACTTATCCACCAGCTCGGAAGCCTTCGGATTCAGCTGCATGGCGACGTGGTTGGCATGCAATGCCTCTGCAACCGAGTTGGTATGTACGCAAACTACGCCCACCGAGGCCGGCGGCAAGTCGACCAGTGCCAGTTTTGCCTCGGTTACAAAGCACAATGTACCCTCCGAGCCTGCGATCAGGTTGCAGAGATTAATATGGCCGGTCTCAAAATTGCGGACAAGCGCATCGAGCGCGTAGCCTGAGTTGCGGCGCGTTACAGTCGCTTTCGGAAATTGCTTTTTGATCAGTTCCTGGTCGACAGGATTCGATATCAGCCCGAACATCCCTGCCAAAATCGCCTTTTCGCGCTCACTTTTCAGCTGTTTGTCAGCAATTCTTTTGGTGTATTCAATGACGGATTGACTGGAGAAACCTGCGTCCCGGCCGTCGGAAAGCAATGCTTTTACTTCCAGTAGATTACCTCTGGTGTCGCCCCAGGTAATCGAATGCAGGCCGCAGGAATTGTTGCCGATCATTCCACCGATCATCGCCCGGCTTGCCGTAGAAGTCTCCGGGCCGAATAGTAATCCGTAAGATGCCAGGTATTTATTCAGATCGTCGCGGATCACGCCCGGCTGCACCCTTACCCACTTTTCTTCCTGATTGACTTCCAGTATTTTGTTGAAATGTTTCGAAATATCCACCACAATTCCTTTTCCCACCACCTGCCCGGCCAGCGAAGTTCCGGCAGCTCTTGGAATGAGGGTTACCTTATTATTTTTTGCAAAATCAATTAACGCTTTGATATCCTGCTCATTTCTTGGCAGTGCCACTGCAATCGGCAGTTCCTGGTATACAGACGCGTCGGTGGCATAAATGGATTTTTGAGCCTTATGCAGGTTGGAATCGTCAAAGTAAAGCTCGCCTTCGAATTGACGGCGCAGGAGATTGAACTGGAATTGTGAAACTGGATTCATCAGAATTTAGGAATATACCGGCTAATTTAGGTCACAAAAACTATTTATTCCTGTAGAAATGAAATTTGATTAAATTGGAATTAAATATTCTGGACATGAAAAAAATATCTATTCTGCTCACAGCTCTCCCCCTGCTTTTTATTGGTTGTAAAGAGAAAAAAGAAGTTGAGCCTGCATTTCAATTCTATCAGACGATCGGCGGTGATACAGACAAAGGCCGGAGTTGGAAGCTCGCCCACTTTTACAGCAATATCGGCTTATCGAACTACGAAAACACTGTAGAAAATGGCATTGACGGCGCGGATCATCATCCGGATTGGGTATCTGACAATTACTATACATTCTTTAAAAATGGCTATGGTTTATGCTTTGAAGTCGGCGTCATCAATCCACAGGTGAATGTTGAAACGGAGGAATCTTACGATCCAGAAGCCGCAGCATACAAATACATTCAATTTGATTATGGCGGGGGTAAAACAGTGAATATTACCAACCGTGTTCAAAAACCCGCGTTTTTCGGAGAATGGGATATTGTTTCCGTTACATCTGACGAAATAGTGTTGTACCAGCAGGAGAAAGAATATAATCAGGAACACGTTATCGTTTTCAAATCTACCCGGGGCGGTATCTGAGATACAAGGCGGATTCGATTACGTATATTGGCACAGTTTTTACATAATCCTGTTCAGGAAAAACTGTTATCAAAAACAAAACATGAGAAAAATTACTATACTGATCCTCACACTATTCAGCTGCTACACTTTTGCACAAAACACTGCGACGATCACACTCTCTATTTCAAAACAGGGGCCTGTTAATGTCACATTGGTCAGCGAGGATGTTCATTTCCACCCCAATCTGGGCATTGGGCTGGCAGACGCCAAGCTGGAACCGGTTATGGCGGTCAATTTTGCCGAAAAGGCCAGCGAGAAAGCAGTCATACAGTTAAACAAGCCGCAAATGATGCGCCTGCAATACAGCGGCAACGGATTGAATAAAACGTGGATGCTATTTATGCAGCCCGGCGATGACCTGACAATCAATTTTGCCGAGAACAATGATGTTACCTTCACCGGCAAGAATGCGAATTATCAGACTTTCCTGAAAAATTATTTTCTCGAAAATCAATATCAGTACCTGCCTGTTTTTGGCTATAAACCCTCGCAGATCGACAATAAAAGTGTTTTGACGCAAAGCGACAGTCTGAAAAAAGTGCGGCTGGAAGCTTATGATAAATTCAAAACGGCGAATCCGGCTGTGCCTGCATTTGAAGCTTATGTACTTGCAACAACCGCCACCGAGCCTGCGCTTACCCGCAGGTTGATACAGGAACGCATTATGCGCCGGAACCGCGTTACCAAACTCGACGATGCACAACGCAAAGAGTTAGAGGATGCGACATTGGCCGACTTTAAGATCATGCCCGACGATGCATTGCTGAGCCAGGCTTACCGCGACGAATTGCGCAACTGGGCATTAATACCTTCTACCCGGAAATTCCCGCTTGCCTCCGAAACCCGCTACGAGACCAGTCCCGAGGCATTGAAAGATGTATATGCATTCAGCAAGGCGCAACTGGCCGAATATCCAAAGCAGAAAGAGTATTTGCTGACTTACTGGCTTAACTATGCAGCCACGGCGATACCGACCGTTGAAACTGCAAAAACACTGCTGGAAGATTATAAGGCGGCTTTTCCACAGTCTCCAAATACCGAGTACATCACCAAACTCATCCAAGCCAAGGAATCGTTACAACCTGGCGCTACGCTTGCGGATGTCACACTGCTTGCGCCCGACAGTAGCGCGGTGACGGTCGCTTCGTTGCAGGGCAAGCCTGTTTGTATGGTATTTTCGTTCAGTATCGGTCAGCACGAACCGGGGTTGAAAGCTCTGGAAGATAAATTCGGAGCTAATGTGCAGTTTGTTTACGTATTGGTTTCGCCTGGTATTCCACTTGCGACCTGGAAACAATATGTCAAAGAGCGGCCGAATGTGAAACACCTGTGGGCTTCCGATGAAAATATTGAGCTACTGAAAGAGAAATACGCGATCGATATCCGCTATCCTTTCCTGGTGGCAGATTCGGGTGGCAAAATCGTTAGCCGCTGGATTCCACAGGAATTCCCTGATAATAAAACGCTTGCGGCAGAATTACAGAAAGCAAAATAGCGAGGAAGCGCGGAGGTATTCTTCGCGATAGAAAACTGATTACAAAATGATTATTTTGTGCATATTGCCTGTATTCAAATAGGCAATATGCAGGCCGCAACTGTCACAGATTTCCTTTACAATAGCAAGCCCAAGTCCCAGAGATTCCGGGCTACCCGATTCTTTCTTAAATCTTTCAAATAATCTTTCAGGATCAATATTCAGATTTGCGCCTGTATTGCTGATACTTAGTAAATCGGGTCCGGATTCAATATTAAGGGTTCCTCCTATATAGTTATGCCTGATCGCGTTGCTAAGTAAATTTGACAAGAAAATATCCGCTAATGTCGGCGACATTACCCAGTGAAAACTACCTTCCTCCTTTATGTGGACAGTTATTCGCTTATGATTGAGAATATCTTCATAATCTTTTAATTTATCCTGCACCAACACGGTCAGATTTAGCTTTTTCTGTTCAGCGAACTGCTGGTTTTCAATCTTAGCCAGCAACAATAACCCCTGGTTCAACCTCGACATTCTTCGCGCCGCGTGGTATATCTCCTCTATCCAATGTGTCTGATTCTCACTCAGATCCCGGGATTGGATAAATTGCTCTACCCGCGCGTTGATCAGCGCAAGCGGAGTCTGGATTTCGTGGGAGGCATTTTCAGTGAATTCCCGCAGACTTTTGTAATCGTGCTGCATTTTGGAAGCCATTTTGACCATCACTTCATTCAGCTCATTGAACTCCGAGATTTCACTGCTTTCAAATTCCAGTTTGCTGTTCTTTGTCCAGTCAAAATCCTTGATACGGGCGAGTGAACCATAAAATGGCCGCCACAATTTCCCCGACAAATTTCTTTGAAAAAAGAACATACCGACCATCAAAAGCGCCAGGAAGGTGATCATAGCCGCAGAAATCGCCTCAATCAGTTTGTAGGATTCCACAATGGATTTCCGGATCGCGACGCGGTAAGGCGAGCCACCGATCAGCGTATAAAAAGTGAGTTGCCGGAACGGGTCCATACTTTCCTCATATCGATTGTAGATCAGCGTATCGGTAAAGGCTGTTTTATTCTCAAATTTCCCAAAAACAGGAACTACCTCGATTTTATTTTCGACAAAGTAAGAGTTGTTGGTCCAGGTATTATTCGAGCGGAGATAAGTCTCGAAATCGCGTTTTTCTACCATCAGACGACTTTCTACTTCATCATAAATCATGAAGGTAATGATCCAGTAAAAGGCAATACCTACCGCCAGATAAATGAACAGCGAGGCGAGCAGGTAGATCCGGCTTGTCTTTTCGAGCAGTTTCAAGGTGCAGTAAATTTGTATCCTATTCCGTATATAGACTGAATGTAGTCTTTCCCGCCTTTTTCCAAAATCTTGCGCCTCAGGTTTTTAATATGTGAATAAACCATATCGAGCGAATCAGAAGAATCCATATGATCGCCCCACAAATGTTCCGCAATCGCTTCTTTGGTCAATGCGACATCGATATTTGACAGAAAATAAAGCAGCAGATCGTATTCTTTCCGGGACAGTACCGTGTCTTTTTCGTGAATAAAAACTTTTCTGGAAGGAAGCTGCACGCGGATTTCTTTCCAGATCATATCGTTATTCCCCCCAAAATTCCGACGACGGATCAGTGATTTCACGCGCGCGTTGAGTTCCGACAAATGAAATGGTTTGGTCATGTAATCATCCGAGCCAATTTCCAGCCCTTTGATCTTGTCTTCCAATGTATTACGGGCCGAAATGATAATTATCCCGGTTGCCGCAGCTATCTTTTTGAGAGTTTGCACGATATTAAAACCGTCTCCGTCAGGCAGGGTTAAATCCACGATCGTGCAATCATATTGGTACAAACTGATCTTCTCATCCGCCTGCCAGAAAGTGTTGGCCACTTCGCACACGAAACCCTCTTTCGACAGATAATCGACAATGCTTTCGGCCAGCCCTTTTTCGTCTTCCACTACAAGTACTTTCATCTTATCCGATTGAATTGCGTCAAAAATACGCCCCGAATCTGGAAACATTTAGGAAGATAATAATTTATCGCACAGCAGCTTGCTACCGGTGCTTTTCCCAAATGTTTCCAGAATTGGCCAATAGTTTTGGCCAAAAATAATTTACCGGAATAGCAAGCATCCTATGTACCGACTCCGTTTCAAACCATTTCCACCGGGCAGAAAATCTGCGCTCGTTCCCGAAAATGCCTTCAAGCTGATAGCACTGCTCCTCATCCTTTGTGTAAATGCAAATGCCCAGCAAGTGCAGTTGCAGGAACTTTTGGAAGAAAGTAAACAGAATTTCCCCTTTCTCAGATCCAAACAGGCCGAGATAAGAAGTGCCGAAAACCGCATTAAGTCTGTCAAAACCGGCTATCTGCCTGCGTTGATTGTGCAGAACCAATATACTTTCGGTACCGATAACAGCGTGGCCGGCTCTTTTTTACCAAACGAAGGCAGCGCCATTTCTCCGTCGGGCGGTATCAGGCCCGAGAATATTTACACAGGTACTTTCGGAAGCTTTACTACCGCGCTGGTCGACTGGCGTGTTTTCAATTTTGGTAAGGTAAAAGCAGAAGTCAATGCTGCAAAAGCAGACCTGAACCGAAGTCAGGCTGATTATGAAAACGAGCTTTTCCAGCATCAGGTGCGTGTTATTGACGCTTATCTGGTTCTTTTGATCAATCAAAAGCTCGTAGAAGCGCAGCGGCAGAACCTGCAACGCGCGACTGTTTTCAAGAATGTTACAGACGCGGCTGTCAGCTCGGGCATGCGTCCTGGCGTTGATAGTTCGCTCGCGGCCGCCGAATTTGCAAAAGCGCGGCTGCTTCTGCTGGAAAGCCAGCGCTCGGAAAAGTCACAGCGGCTTCGTTTATCCGAGCTGACAGGCGAACTGCGTGATAGTATTCAGGTCGATAGCATGGGATTCTATTCCAAATTGCCTGTTGCCAGCGGCGCAGACGATGCATTTCTTAAAAACCCTGCATTGCGCTTTTCGCAAGCCCAGCTGGATGCATCCATGGCGAGAACTCTGGCTATTAAAAGGTCATTTTTGCCTTCCATCTCCTTAACTGGCGCGGGTTGGGCACGGGGATCGGGCATTTCCAACAAAGACGATTCCTATCATACCAGCTTTTCGAGCGGGGTTAACTACCAGGTTTATAATTATTTATTCGGGATTTCTACCCGCTGGAACCTGACCAACATTGCCAGGGTAAGAAACGATTACAAAAGCGAGCAGTTCCAGGTGGAGCGTTTCAAGGAAATTTATCAAACCCAAAAATTACAGCTCGACCGCCAGGCGCGCGAAGCTGAAATGCAGCTGGCGCTTTCCATGGAGCAGGCACGGCTTACCCCGGTACAGCTGAATGCGGCGCAACGTGCTTTCAACCAGGCAGAAGCCAGGTACCAGAGCGGGTTAACCGACCTTTTCACATTGGCCCAGAGTGTCAATGCATTGAACCGCGCGGAAGTTGACAAGTTCGTAACCAACGGAAACGTCTGGCGCTCGCTGCTGATGAAAGCGGCTGCGGCGGGGGATATCTCCATTTTTTTGAATCAGGTAGAAAATAAATAATCCTTATGTATCAACTCATTCGAACCGCACTCCGACAACCGATTTCCATTGTCGTAGTTGTAATTGGAATCTTATTCTTTTCGGTACTATCAATCCGCAGTATTCCTGTCGACATTTTCCCAAATCTGGATTTGCCCACTATTTATGTAGTGCAGCCTTACGGTGGTATGGCGCCTGACCAGATGGACGGATTTATTGCTACGCGTTACCAGGATCACTTTCTGTACGTTTCGGGAATCCGGGATGTAGATGTAAAAACGATCCAGGGGCTTTCACTGATCAAACTTTCCTTTTATCCGGGAACAGATATGGCGCAGGCGGCAGCCGAGGTCGCAAATAACGTATCACGGGCAAAAGCTTATATGCCCGAAGGTACTGTGCCTCCGCAGGTAGTACGGTTTGACGCGAGTTCTGTGCCGATCGGACAAATGGTTTTTGAAAGTTCTTCCCGTTCTTTGAATGAAATCCAGGATTTTGCTTCGTCGCGGGTACGGCCAATGTTCAGCCGGATTGAAGGCGTTTCCAGCCCGCCGCCATTTGGTGGAAACCAGCGTACGATCGTAATCCGCGTCGATCCCGAGCGGATCAGAAGCTATCATTTGACGCCAGAGGAGATCATTAAATCCATCATCACAAATAACCAGCCTTCGCCGGCGGGTAACATCCGAATGGGCGATCGCACTTTGATGACGCCGGTTAATTCCCTGATCAAAAAACCGGAGGATTTCCTCAATATCCCGATTCGCATTGGCGCAGGCCCGACGGTTTTTATCCGCGATGTAGGTACCGTGGAAGACGGCGCCGACGTGACGGTCAGTTATGCATTGATCAATGGCCGCCGCGCGGTTTATATCCCGGTTGTTAAAAAATCAGATGCCTCCACGCTCGATGTGGTGAACAATATCCGCGCTGCATTGCCGCAGCTCAGGAATGCAGTGCCGGAAGATGTGAAGATATCGTATGAATTCGACCAGTCTGTATACGTAACCAACTCGCTCAAAAGCCTGATCACCGAAGGTATCCTCGGCGCATTGCTCACCGGGTTAATGGTACTTCTCTTCCTCCGCGACTGGCGTAGTGTGATTATCGTGGTAGTCACGATCCCTATATCGATTTTGTCCGCAGTGATATTGATGAATTTGTTTGGACAAACGATCAATATCATGACTTTAAGCGGCCTCGCACTGGCGATTGGCGTATTGGTCGACCAGGCGACGGTGACGATTGAAAACATTCACCAGCACCAGGAAATGGGCAAACCCAAGGAACAGGCGATCTGGGATGCTTGTAAAGAAATCGCATTTCCCGAGTTCCTGATCCTGCTGGCTATATTGGCGGTATTTGCGCCTTCATTTGTTATGAGTGGCATTCCGAGATCGATGTTTTTACCCCTTTCGCTCGCGGTAGGTTTTGCGATGATCGCCTCGTTTTTGCTTTCACAAACGTTGGTGCCGGTACTGGCCAACTGGCTTCTGAAAGATCACCCGCATCATGAAGCGCCCACTTTGGCACTGGATAGCCAGGAAATAAATGATGTGATCGAAGAGGGTGCGCACCCTTCCCTGCCTCCTACCGGATTTGAAAAGTTCAAGCTGAAATATCTGAGCGTTCTCTCGGGTATTATGGGTCGCGGAAGACTTGTAGTACCGGTTTATTTAGTTGGAACAGTATTATTGATTGTAGGTGGCTTTCTGCTGATCGGTACCGATATTTTACCAAAAGCAAACAGTCACCAGTTCCAGATGCGCCTGCGGGTACCCGACGGAACGCGCGTGGAACGTACTGAACAGGCGACATTGAAGGTATTGAACCTGATCAAATCGGAAGTAGGTAAAGAACATGTGGAAATTTCGTCCGCCTATGTTGGTACGGTGCCCTCAAGTTACGGTACTTCCAATATTTTCGTGTTCAACAGCGGCCCCCATGAAGCGGTATTACAGGTTTCGCTGCATGAAGATTTTCCTGTAAAAATGGATGCATTGAAGGAAAAGCTGCGCCAAAAAATTGGCAAAGAAATCCCGAATCTCACCATATCCTTTGAACCGATCGAGCTGGTTGACAAGATCATGAGCCAGGGCGCTTCCACTCCAATCGAAGTAACTGTGGCAGCGAAAGATGTGGAAGAGGCTGGCCGGTTCGCTAAGAAAATTCAGAAAGAAATGAAGCAGATTGCATTCCTGCGTGATGTGCAGATCGCGCAGCCACTGGAATATCCTGTTCTGGACGTAAAAATCGACCGCGAACGGGCCGGGCAACTAGGTATTACCTCCACGCAGGTAGCGAGATCGATGGTTGCAGCAACCTCTTCCAGCCGCTTTACGGATAAAAATCTTTGGCTAGATGATTCAAAGGGGCTGGCTTACCAGGTGCAGGTTCAGATTCCGGAATATCAGATGACTTCGGTGGAAGATATTGGGACAATCCCATTGAAAACAGGCGTAAGTAACCCGCTGCTGGCCGATGTAGCCACTTTCTCTGAAAAAACAGCCCCCGGCGAATACGACCGCGCCGGCCCGAACAGGCTGGTAACTGTTACCGCGAACATTCATCAAAAAGACCTCGGCGCCGCTTCCACTGCGGTTAAGAGTGCGATCAAAAATGCGGGTGAGCCTCCGCGGGGGGTATTGGTGGAACTGAAAGGACAAACTGATCTGCTCACCGAAACACTGAGTAGTTTGCAAACCGGACTTTTGATTGCGGTTGTAATCATGTTCCTGCTGCTTGCGGCTACCTACCAGTCTTTCAAGCTATCGCTGGTGGTTCTATCGACGATTCCTGCGGTTGTTGTAGGATCAATCGGACTGCTATTGCTGACCGGCGCTACGCTGAACCTGCAATCTTATATGGGATTGATTATGTCGGTCGGCGTATCGGTTGCGAATGCGATTTTGATGGTAACCAATGCAGAAAACCTGCGACTGAAATTACAGGATGCAGGTAAGGCAGTAATGCTCGCAGCCGGCAGCCGGATCCGACCGATTTTGATGACGAGTATTGCGATGATCGCGGGAATGATCCCGATGGCGTCGGGGCTTGGGGAAGGCGGAGATCAGATTGCCCCACTCGGTCAGGCGGTGATCGGCGGACTCATCGCGTCTACATTGGCTTCACTGCTCATCCTGCCTGCTGTTTTCACGATGGTACAAAGGAAAGCTTCTGTGCATTCCGTTTCCCTTGATCCAGAGGATCCAGATAGTAATTTTTTCCGCAAAAAACTTCAAACATCGATATCCATGAATACCCTGAAATCTCTTCTAATCATTCTGACGGTTACTATTGGAATGAGTGCGTGCAGTTCCGAGGCAGAAACGAGTAAGAAACACGAGCAAAAAGCTGAACAACGTGCTGCTGTGGAACTTGCGACGGTCCAAAGCCTGAAACCGGCCAAACAAATTGCATTGCCCGGCGAATTGAAACCGTGGAATAAGGTAAGTATTTATCCGAAAGTGAAGGGATTTGTCAAAACCGTGCATGCAGACAGGGGAACAATGGTTCGAAAGGGTCAGATTCTGGCGGTTCTGGAAGCACCTGAAATCCTGGCGGAACTGAGTCAGGCGAAAGCGCAACTGATCGCTGCGGAAGCAAATTTGCACGAAATAACCACGAAATATCAAACCAGCGCATTGACTTACAGCCGATTAGTGCGAACCAATAAAACAGAAGGCGCCGTGTCTCTCAACGAACTGGATTTGGCGAAAGCAAGAGTGCTAACCGACAGCTCGGCGACTGCGGTTGCAAGAGGAAATGTGCAGGCGGCGAAATCATTTATGGAAACAAAAGCGGAACTGGCGAGATACCTGACCGTAACAGCGCCATTTGACGGAATTGTGACGGAGCGGAATATCAGTCCCGGTGCCTTGGTCGGACCCGGCGAAAGTAGCGCGAAGCCTTTGTTTATGCTCGAAGACAACACAAAGCTGCGTCTGACACTCGCTATTCCCGAAAACCTTTCCAGTGCGGTCCCTGCAAAAGGCGAGGTAAATTTTACGGTGTCGGCCAGTCCGGAAAAGCAGTACAAGGCAGTTTACGCCAGAAGCTCTCGCACATTATCCGAAGAACATCGGGCTATGATCACTGAATTTGATTTTATCAACAAATCAAATGAGCTGAAAGCGGGCATGTACGCACAGGTCTTGCTCAATACCGAAAGATCGGCTAATACCCTGTTCGTCCCTGTCACTTCGGTCGTAAATTCCAGCGAGCAGGTTTTTGTAATCCGTGATAAACATAATAAAGCGGAATGGGTGCCTGTAAAAAGGGGAACTGTTGTAGACACGCTTGTAGAAGTATTCGGGGACCTGCACGCAGGTGATCAAATTGTGAGAAAGGCTTCGGAAGAGTATCGAAACGGTGAGAATTTGTAAAAAGTTGGCTTATCGCCAACTTTTTAACTTGTGATCCTTTATTTAAGAAGAGGCTATTTTTTCATATTTTCACTAATAAATTGTTGTTTGTCAGACTGAGTTAATAAGCCTTTATTTATAAGGCCGTTAAACCATGTAGAAAATCTTCTTGCACCCCGAAAATTTAGGTGTCCAAGGTCGCCGAACTCCGAATTTGCTACGGGAAAATCTTTGAAATCTAAAAAATCTACATGATCAAACCTAGTTTTAAGTACCTTTTGAAATAATTTTTCATTAGAAACCATTGGGTGTCTTTTATGAATTGGGCTTCTAACCAGGTATACCTTTACTTTCTTCGATTCACAAAATTCAATTATTTTTTTCAGGTAATTCAAGTTGTATTCAGAGGTATGCATTCCAGTAGTCGCTGTATTTGTATTCGTACTTAATTTTTTAATTTCTTTATTAACATCATTTTTGATTAAGTACCGGTACGATCCTCTATTTGCCACATAAGAATAATTGGATGTAGCTATAATGGTAATATTTTGACGTAAATTCTTTTTAATTCCACTAACAAGCCCAACTGGATTTTTATCTAACAACAAACTAAGCCCAGCCGAGTCTATGAATGACCCGTAAAGTTGGTACTTAAAGGGCAAATACTTATCTCCCCAAATCCAGTCAGTCATGATCGAGTCTACCTGATTGTTTGTAAACTCTATGAAAATTGACTTTATGTTACTGTTATTATTAATTAAGGGCTTTAAAGTATAGTAATTATAAAAATAGGATGTTCCGGAAGAGGCCATATTTTTACAATTTGTTATTATAGTGTCATTATATGCACATTCCGGATGTGAATGACCAATAACAATTTTATCAATATTTGAATTTACTTTGTAATTCGTTTTATCTATGATTGAACTGCTTGTAACATAGCTACCTAAGATAAAAATCATAAATAAGCCCGCTAACACTGCAAAGAAAATAGTGATGTTGTATAAAAAATTTTTCATTTAAGCTAAAATTGGAAATAAATAAATGTCTGATTTTCTCCTGTAAATAAGAAAATCAGAATAACTACTGAATAATAAAATCCCCAACGTACTGGCTTGATCCAAGTTGTTCCCAATTTTTCGATAGCGTATTTTTCTTCCCTCCCTTGCCATTCGATTAAAACAAATAACCCTAGCAGAATAGTTGTAACCAGAGATTTTTTATCTCCTGCAAAACTGGGAACTGTGAACAATGAAGTTGAAAATATCTCAGCTATATAATTAAAAGCGTGCGACACATTGTTCGCCCGAAAGAATATCCAGGCGAGTACCGTTAATGCAAAAGTCGATATAATAGCAAAAAATTCTCTTAAAGTCGGAAACAGTCTCCCTTTTGCTACAATATCGAGATTATTTCGATTCGTGTTGAAAATTATTGATGGCAATATATAAATGGCATTTAATACTCCCCAAACTATAAATGTCCAATTCGCGCCATGCCAAAAGCCACTTACTAAAAAAATAATAAATGTATTTCGTACTTTCATCCATGTGCTTCCTTTGCTGCCTCCCAATGGAATATAAAGATAATCTTTAAACCAGGAGGAGAGGGAAATGTGCCATCGCCGCCAAAATTCTGCGATGTCACGGGAGAAGTAAGGGAAGGCAAAATTTCTTAAAAGATCAATACCAAATAATCTGGCTGTACCTAAGGCTATATCGGAATATCCTGAAAAGTCGCAGTAAATTTGAAATGTGAAGAACAACGCTCCTACCACCAATGTACTTCCCGAATATGCATCAGAATTATTAAAAATTGTATTTGCATATTCAGCACAATTGTCCGCTATAACAATTTTCTTGAACAGGCCCCACAAAATTTGCCGAAGACCGTCAATTGCTTTTGAAGAATTGAATTTTCTCGCCTTAGTAAGTTGAGGCAGAAGATGTGTCCCTCTTTCAATTGGTCCGGCTACAAGTAAGGGAAAAAAGCTGACAAATAGGGAATAAGGAACGAAATTCCTTTCGGGCTCAAACCTGCCCTTATAAATGTCGATCACATAGGATAGTCCGTGAAACGTATAGAAGGATATACCTATCGGTAATATTATCTGCAAGGTTTCAAAATTAGCTCTAAATCCCAATAACGCTAATCCATCGGCAAACGAATCGGCAAAAAAGTTGTAATATTTGAAAATACCAAGAAACCCGAGATTGATACTTATGCTTAGCCATAACCAAAACTTCTTACTTTTATGATTAGAAGCTTCATGTATCTTAATTCCAGTGAAATAATCTAATAAGGTAGAAAAAACCAGCAGTAGCATGAATCTCCAGTCCCAGCAGGAATAAAAGAAATAGCTGGCAAATAGTAATACGATGTTTTGCAGTTTTAGATTTTCTTTGGCAATAAACCAATGTATAAAAAATACAATTGGTAAAAATAAAGCGAAGTGTATAGAGTTAAAAAGCATATTATCTGTTTCTAAAATTTGACGACGTCCATATAAAATTTGACTTATGGAACGAATAATTGACAACTAAAAGGACAGGAAATATACTCTAAGAACTATTGGTTATGCAACTTTTCGTGTTGACGAAACCGGATCTCAACAGAGTAATGCGGAAAGCATATATCCAGCTCAACACTCCTTCAAATGGTGCATAAGTGGCCATTTTCATACAGTTCAACGTCCAGGTCATTAGCTCGCCTGGAAGGCTCCGGGGTAAGATCGAGTACAGGGACTCACTTACTAAAGAGGACACAGATGAACAGTTCTCTGTTGCCTTGATTTCGCAGATTTTGTCTGCAACCTTCTTTGCATCAATCAAGAAACGAACAACGAAGATTGAATCAGCATACCTCCTGACGAAATGCGTTGACTTAGATTTATCGCGTACTTCATTAAATAAGTCACGAGTATGTAGAAATTTTTCTAGTGTGATCTCTTTATCTTCAAAAATGACAGGAGCCACGTTTGGGGTTATAGGCATGTATTACATTACGGTCCAGAGAGTTTCCAGCAAGTTACATTAATTTCTCATTCTCAACAGTTTCCAGGAATAGGGAATTATTCGAATATTTTTTAACGGTATCAGATTGCCTGCGCCGCCCTCTATTATACGTTGCCCTGTGAAGTAAATTAGGGATCGTCACGGATACCGGGATAAAGCATTAGAAACAGCTGGTATCAGAACGTGCGTTGCGCAGTCAGTCGAAAGGGATTCGGCTAAATATGCCTGCGGTCAGGTAAAATGGATTTAGGGAGTTTAACTTCTTCAATAGGTACAGTACCTATAAAAACAACGAGCCGCTCAAATGAACGGCTCGTTGTTTAACACTTTGAATTAAATTACTTTCTGCTATACGTATCCTGCGTTGCTTGCGGGAATGTTCTCAGAATATCGGACATGGTGTTTTTAACCATTGTTTCACGATCTTCTTTTTTGGTAGGCGCCTTTACTTTTCCCGAAGCCCAGCCTTGCCAGATCATCCTGTCGCTGTTTTTCTGATAAATATTCAGGATAAAGCGGCTTTCCTGGTAGTTATAAGTGGAAAAATTGTTACCGCCCCCGTACCACCACATATATGGTGAGTACATATTGTTGGATCGTACCTGTTGACGGTCTTTTACGTCTGTCATAAAGCGCACGATCAGTTCAGGACTTTGCTGGTCGTATTTATAACCTTTTGCCTCCATTACTTCTTTCACCGCGTCACCCAGCCTTCTCCGGTTCAA
Source organism: Dyadobacter sp. UC 10 (assembly GCF_008369915.1). Classification (NCBI taxonomy): domain Bacteria; kingdom Pseudomonadati; phylum Bacteroidota; class Cytophagia; order Cytophagales; family Spirosomataceae; genus Dyadobacter; species Dyadobacter aurulentus. The sequence goes on from NZ_VSRN01000001.1 coordinate 1,690,495, forward strand.
TTCGCTGCCTAGCAAAGGATCGGTTTCCATATTATGTTCCGCTTCCACCTTGAAGGTTTTGAACTGCTTTAAATTGACGGATGAATCGTAATCGTAACTGACCTGAAGGGCCTGGCTGCACGCCATGACCAGTACTCCCGCCACTACCGCAGTACCTGCGGATTTCATCAACTTCACTATGTTTTTCATCTTTTGATTGAACGTTTAGTTTAACAATATATCTGACAGCTTCCGAGGGTAAAAGGTTTAAAATGATCGGAAAACAATCTATAAACTCCATTATTGTCAAATTGTTATGTCCGACTATAAATTTCATATCAGCAACAAAAAAGCGCCCGGATTTTGCCGGACGCGATGCACTGGAGTATTCGGGGACCACAAGCTTTTTAATCGAACTAAACGGTTTTATAGTCGGGATGAATGTAGGGTGAACGGTAAGCTCTTGCCAGCAATCCGGTCGCTTCTCTATCCCCAACAATTTCGCGTTTTACAGGATCATAAACAAGCGACCTGCCGGTTTTCATGGAGAGATTTGCAAGGATACAGCTGGCTGTCGAAATATGACTTTCCTCAATATCCGCCACGGGCTTGCTGCTGTTGTCGATCGCACTCAGGAAATCAAGCATGTGCAATCGGGTAGCCGGCGCGGCATTTAGCTCTATCTTGTCTTCTTTCAGATCTTCCGGATACTTTTCCTTTTCGTAAACCACATCTTTATGGATCTTCTCGCCTTTACCTTGCGGGATGAAATCGTATGCCATGGTACTCGCCCAAAGCGTCCCTTTTTCGCCATATAACGTAAACGACCACGGATAATCGGGATTGTTCGGTGTCCCCCAGGTGCGGTGCTGCCAAACACAGTTCAATTCGTCGTATTCAAATATGGCTGACTGCGTGTCGGATATGTTAGACTTACCTTCTTTCTGGACATAAATACCACCAGTCGAACTGATTTTTTTCGGCCAGCCAAGTTTAAGCATCCACCGGACTGTATCAAACATGTGTACGCACATATCTCCGGTAATGCCATTTCCATATTCCATAAATGTGCGCCACCAACGGATATGCGGCAGTCCGTCGTACGGCCTGAGTGGCGCGGGGCCGGTCCATTTTTCGTAATCGAGGAAGTCAGGCACTTTTTCAAGGGGCGGGTTGCCATTGTTTCGCATATGAAAGTAGCAGCACATTTCCACGTGGGAAATTTTGCCTAACAGGCCCGCGTCGACAATGTTTTTCTTTGCTTCGATTAAATGCGGAGTGCTTTTTCGCTGCGTTCCTACCTGCACCACTTTTTTATACTTGCGTGCGGCAGCAACCATTGCCTCGCCTTCCATCACATCCACACTGATCGGTTTCTGCACATATACGTGCGCCCCGGCTTTCACGGCATCGATCATTTGCAATGCATGCCAATGATCCGGCGTACCGATGAGTACAATATCCATTTCATTTTCGGCAAGCATTTTCTGATAATCGCCGTAAAGTTTTGGTACTTTACCCGATTTCTGCCGCTGGCTTACCAGCTTGCCTGCTTCGTTCAACTGGTTTTTATCTACATCGCAAAGCGCAAGCACTTCCACGGGAGCTACCTGGATCAACCTGAACAGATCACTTTTTCCATACCAGCCCGTACCGATCAGTCCCACGCGTAAAGTTTTAGCCGGGTTGATCAGGTCCATTCCTCTTGCGCCAAAAGTAGAAAGCGCCAGCGCCGCCGTTGCACCATGCAAAAAACTGCGGCGGTTGATGTTGAAATTGTTCATTCGTTGATTGTTGGTTTATTCGAAATCAATATGAAATGCTATTAAAAGCGAATGCCGGTCGTGGATTTACTTTACAAAAACAACTTGTTACTATTTATCAAGTCTGACGTCTAATGCTTGTATAACTGAAAACAGCAATGAGGTCAGACTTTTACCCATTTACGCATGACGAGTCCTGTCGTTATTTTGAATTTATAAGTAAGGGGAGTTGCAAAGCAGACCGGAAAATTGTGATCTATTCGCCGGTAGCGGCAAATTTTAATCAATACAACTTGTTTCTCGGGCACCTCCTAGCAGACGGAAATTTATGCGATTTAACGATCACTAACAATGGCGATATGGAAACTATCATAGCGACCGTCATTCGGACAATATCACTTTTTCTAGGCAAGTATCCGCAGAGGTCAGTATATTTTACGGGCAGTACCCCTGCAAGGACCAGGCTTTACAGGGTGATTATCAGTCGAGAATTTCTGGAAGTCACAAAATATTATGAAATTTATGGAGTCACAAAGGATAATGAAGAACCTTTCGAGCCCAATAAAAACTACATTGGATATATAGTTAAATCAAAACGCACAATAAAATGAACACGATAGACAAGTCAAAAAGAAGAATTCCCAGGGAAGTGATTATTTATCCGAGTCTTGACGCGGCTGTCGAAGCGAAGCTGAAAATCGCCCGTGAACAGCTAAAAGGAAGAGATCTATCCTTTCTCGATAAGGATAGGAAGTAAACTACTACCTCAAAAACTCCCCCACGTTGTCCTTCGTAACAAGCTGAAAAGGGATCAGGACCTCTTTGTCAAAAGCTTCTTTCCTGGCAGCCTTCACCGCCGTTTCAATAGCTTTGCTTCCTTGTTCTTTTGCGTTTTGGAACACGGTGGCGTTCAGTGTTCCTTTTTTTACTGCCTGCAATGCATCAGGAATAGCATCCACGCTGACTACAATCACTTTGTCTTTCAATCCCGCAGCTTCCAGTGCTTTTACCGCGCCCATTCCCATTTCATCGTTTTGCGCAAAAATGGCGTTGATCTGCGGGCCGTAAGATTGAATCCAGTTTTCGGTTAGAGACATTCCCTTCGCGCGGTCCCATTCGCCGGTCTGCTCGGCAAGCAATTTCAAACCCGGATTTGCTTTCAGGATTTCCTTTGCTCCCTTATCTCTTTTCAATTGCGCAGCTTGTCCCATAAAGCCGTGCATCATCAGTATATTACCTTTTCCACCCAGTTTTTCGGCCAGATATTTCATCGCAATGCGAGCCGATTCCGTATCGTCGGATCCGACGAATGCAGTTGGTTCCGCAGAAGTTTCTGAATTGACATTGATAATAGGGATATTTGCTTCCATGGCCAGTTTGACGGCCGGTGAGCTCGCCTCCACTTCGCACGGATTCATAATAATAGCATTAACCCCCTGTGCAATAAAGCTTTCGACCTGTTCCACCTGTTTCAAAGCCGAGCGTTCGGCGTCTACCGTGATCAGCTCCACGCCCAGCTCTTTTGCCTTGGCCTCCATTTCATCGCTCACATTCACAATAAATTCATTCTGCATGCTCAGCATAGTAGCACCAATCACCAGTTTTTCTCCGCCTTCGGATCCTTTTTCAGAAGACTGATTACAACCAGCCAAAAGAGCAGTTGCGATAAGGGTAGTTAAAATTGCATTTTTCATAAGGTTATCAGCATTCGGCTATCGGCCGTCGAGTTTATATTTTGATAAAATCATTAAACCTTCCTCCCTTTTCTCCTTCCTCCCTTTTCTCCCTCCTCCCTTTCTCCTTCCTCCCTTTCCTCCCTCTCCTCCATTCAATCATTCCTTCTTCCCAAAACCATCCAGCACCACAGCGCCGATAATAATGGCGCCCATTACGACCTGCTGGTAATATGAAGTCACGTTAAGTAAGTCCAGACTATTGCTGATCACGCCGATCAAAAGCGCTCCTATCAACGTGCCGGTCATAGTGCCGGTTCCGCCCGAGGTACTGGTGCCGCCGATAATCGCAGCAGCAATTGCGTCAAGTTCAAAACCCGCACCTGCGTTGGGCTGTCCTGTTGTGATCCTGGCGGTAAGCAAGATTCCGCCGATTGCAGAAAGTATTCCGCAGATTGTATAAACCCACATTTTCACATTCCCAACGCGAATACCCGAAGCACGCGCGGCTGGCTCATTACCGCCAACCGCATACATATATCTGCCCAAAACAGTTTTATTCAGAATCACTGCGCAAACGATAAATGCGACAATCAGAATGATTATGGGAAATGGGATTCCCAAAATATTACCCCCTCCGATAAAATTGAATGAATCAGACAAATTAGAAATCGGTCTGCCTTTACTGATAATTAAAGCCAGGCCACGCCCGATCGTCATCGTCCCGAGCGTTACAATGAATGGAGGCACTTTGCTTTTTGTAATGACTAGTCCGTTAAATGCTCCGAAAAGCAGCCCGGCACCAATTCCGGCCAGCAGCGGAACCGCCAGCGGATAAGTATCAGGATGCGCAAAAGTGGCCGCGACTACGCCCGTCACTGCTACCATCGACCCTAGAGAAAGGTCAATCCCGCCGGTAATAATCACAAAAGTAACTCCAAATGCCAGCAGTGCATTAATGGAAACCTGTGTGCCGATAATCAATATATTGGAAACCGTAAAAAATCGTGGCGTGCTGAAAGCGAGTACAATGCACAGCAAAAGGAAAGCCAGAAAAATGCCGTAGCGGCCAATATTTGTCAGACGGAAATTGGAATAGGAGTTCATGTTTTGGCTGGTTGGGGGGCGGTGTCAGCTTTTAGCTTTCAGCTATTAGCCTTTAGCTATTAGCTTTTAGTTGTGGCTGCTGGCTTTCGACATTGCTGTCTGTAAGATTATAGTTAAAATTTAGTTTCTATCCATGTTTAAATAACCAAACTTAGCCAAAAGCTAACAGCTAATAGCTAATAGCTAAAAGCCAATGGCCAACAGCCAACAGCTACCCCACCGCATATTTCATGATCAATTCCTGCGTTGCATCCTGCCTGGAAAGCATCGCAGTTTGTCTGCCTTTTGACAAGACAATGATCCGGTCGCTCATGCCTAATATCTCGGGTAGCTCCGAGGAAATCATGATGATCGCCATGCCTTTCTCAGCCAGGTTGCGAACGAGTTTATATATTTCAAATTTGGCTCCTACATCCACACCCCGCGTCGGCTCGTCCAGTATAATGAGTTTTGGCGATGCCAGTAACACTTTACCAATCACCACTTTCTGCTGATTTCCACCACTCAGATTTGTCACTTTCTGATTCATCCCCGAGGTTTTGATCCGCAGGTCGGCGATCATTTGCGCTGTGTCGGCTTCTTCACTTTTTGTATCGATAAAAATGCCTTTCCGGTGGCGCTTCATACTGGATAATGTAACATTATCTTTGACCGACATCTTCGGAATAAAACCCAGTCCTTTCCTATCTTCACTCACATATCCGATGCCATTTTTCAATGCTTTTAATGGAGAACTGATCTGCACGGTTTGACCCGAGATCCTGATCATTCCTTCATCTGATTTGTCCAAACCAAAAATTGCCCGGGCAATTTCTGTCCGTCCCGCACCCATTAATCCGGACAATCCCACAATTTCACCCGCGTGAACCGCAAAGCTGATATTGGAGAATTTCCCCTTTTTCCCTAAGTTTTCAACCGATAGAACTTCTTCTTTTATAGCTGTATTGCCTTCCGGAAACATCTGTCCTATTTCCCGCCCTACCATCATCGAAATCAGCGAGTTCTGATCCAATTCGGCCGCACTTCTGGTTCCAATGTATTTGCCATCCCGCAAAACGGTAACCGTATCCGAAATCCGGAAAATCTCGTCCATTTTGTGGGATATATAAATGATACTCACGTCTTGGGCTTTCAGGTCGCGGATCATTTTAAACAGCATTTCCACCTCTTTGTCGGAAATCGCAGACGTAGGCTCGTCCATGATAATCACCTTTGCATCATTGGAAATCGCCTTGGCAATCTCCACCAACTGCATTTGCGCTACGCTCAGGTGTTTCATTTTTATTTTGGGAGAAATAGCAACACCCAGCTGTTGCAGGATTACTTCCGACCTCCTGTTAATCTCATCGTCATTTAACCAGCCCGAAAGCCAGCTTTTCTGATTGGAAACTGCTTTTTCTCTGCCTAAAAAGATATTCTGAGCAACGGTCAGCTCAGGAATGATCAGTATTTCCTGATGGATCATGGAAATACCCTTTTTCAAAGTATCACCTACTTTTTGATCCGTCAGGTTATTGCCTTCAAAAACAATTTCACCTGAATCCGGCGCGAGCAGGCCGATCAGGATTTTCATAAATGTTGACTTACCCGCGCCATTTTCCCCCATCAATGCATGCACTTCCCCTCTCCGCAGATTAAAGCTGACATTGTCCAGCGCCTTAATACCCGAAAATGATTTGGAAAGCTGATTGACGGTGAGAATAAAATCCGGCATAAGTCGATTTGAGAAAGGCTTTAACCCCAACCTGAATACTCAGCAAGAGGTTAAAGCCCTTTTTTATTTTTTGGTCAAAATAATGGAGTTAACCTTCCCATTCTACGCCGGTATCCTTCCATGATTTAGAAGCTGCCGAATCAAGTACCGCTTCGCAAACTTTCTGTGTTTCGTAAGCATCCTTGAAAGTAGGCGAGCAAGGTTTACCAGTTTGCAGACTTTCGAAGAAATCGGCAGCCTGGTGGATGAACGAATGTTCATAACCAATGCTGGTTCCCGGGATCCACCAGCGCTTCATATAAGGCTGGTCGCTGTCTGTCACCAGGATCGATCTCCAACCGCGAACGATGGACTCGTCGCTATGGTCGAAATACTCCAAACGGTTCAGATCATGCAGGTCCCAGCGAATGGAAGCGTGCTCACCGTTGATTTCAAATGTATAGAGCGCCTTGTGGCCACGTGCATAACGCGTTGATTCAAAAAGGCCCAGCGAACCATTATCGAAGTGGCAATGGAAGATACAGGCATCGTCGATACCCACTTTCTTCTTCTCTCCGCTTCCTGAATGCACGCGTTCCTTGATGAAAGTTTCAGTAACCGCTGATACATCTTTAATACCTCCGTTAATCCACATCGCAGTGTCGATACAGTGCGCAAGCAAATCGCCCGTTACACCGGAACCGGCTGCATCCACGTCCAGACGCCAGGTTGCAGCACCTCCCTGCGGTACGTCCGGACTGATCGTCCAGTCTTGCAGGAAGTTGGCGCGGTAATGGAAAATGCGTCCCAACTTACCGGAATCAACGATTTGTTTGGCCAAAGTAACCGCCGGCACGCGGCGATAGTTGTACCATACCGTATTTTTTACACCTGCTTTTTCAATGGCTTCCACCATTGCCTTGGCTTCGTCCAATGTACGGGCAAGTGGTTTTTCGCAAAGGATCATTTTACCCGCAGCGGCGGCAGCCAGTGCTATTTCAGCATGGGTATCGTTGGGTGTACAAATATCGACTGCGTCAATATCATCACGCTCGATAATTCTTCTCCAATCCGTTTCGTAAGAAGCATAGCCCCATTGCTCTGCGAAGGCTTTCACTTTTTCTTCATTACGCGAGCAAACAGCCTGCAATACCGGGCGGTACTCCAGCTCCGGGAAGAAATCACCTATTCTTTTATATCCGTTAGAATGCGTACGCCCCATCAGCCCGCTTCCTATTAATGCTACTCTTATCTCTTTTTTAGCCATAATTTTATCTATCTTATTCCGTCGGCTGAAGCCGGCGGCAAGTGGATTTTTTTGTTGCCTTGAGTCGTTTGATGATTCCCAAAATCATTACCCGTCGACTTCAGTCGACGGAAAAGACACGCTGCAATGAGGATTAAACCTCCTGATACCAGCCGTGGGCTTTTCGTACATTGATCAATGCAGCGAGAATATCATTCCATGTCTGCTGATTGGTCATTACCTCGTTCGGGAACATACAACCGTCCCAGCAGATGTGGCGGAACGCTTTGGTTACATTGCCGTTTTCATCCCGCATCCAAAAACCTGCGTCCCGAACGATATCAAGCTTACCGTTAGGATCAGTCGCCAGACAGTGGCGGCCGGTTTTATCGTGAGAACCTGTTCCGTGTACCGTTCCATCGTTTTGTGCAACGTGGAAATCGAAAGTGTACGGGCGAAGCGCAGCGGTCATTTTTTTCAACCCTTCTTCCTGAGCAGCGCGGTCTCCCCATTGGAAATCTGCCGGCAGGATACGATCCTCGGGTGCATTGTAACCCAACAAATACAGGAAAGTATGCGACATATCGGCCTGGAAACCCATATTAGGACGATCAACGGCTTTCAGTGTTTCCAGCATAGTTTTCCAGCTATGCATACCACCCCAGCAGATTTCTCCCTCAGCAGCGAGCTTCTCACCAAAATCAGCAGCTATATCGCAGGCGCGGCGCCAGGTTTCAGCAATTTGTTTGGTATTACCCGTAGGATCAGCAGCCCACGCTTCCGGCGAGCAAGCCGAGTCAACGCGGATTACACCACCTTTGCGAACGCCCAGGTCACGCAGTTTTTTACCAAATTCACAAGCAATCCGTACCTGGTTGACAAACTCGTCGCGCGCTTCCTGCGTACCCATTGCAGAGCCGGCCCATACATTCGCAACGAGGCTCCCTACTTCCAGGCCAAGTGCGTTTAGTTTGGCTGCAAGCTTGGCGGGTCCGTCTTCCGTGTTCATATAAATGCCCACGTGCGGATCGAAAAGGCCGATATCGATACCATCGAACTTAACACCATCTACCTCAGCGGCAGCGGTGTGTTCCAGCATGGTATCAAAAGAAATAATAGGCTCAGAATCAGAACCTTTTCCAACAATCCCAGGCCAGGTGGCATTGTGGAGTTTGGGATAATTATTTTCAGGCATGGTTTAGTTGGTTTTGCTAATAGCTAACAGCTATTCGCGGTTAGCTATTAGCTTTTAGCTTATGTTTGAATTTGAAATTTTGATTACACAAAGAGAAAAACAAAAAGCTACGAGCTAACAGCTAATAGCCAACAGCTTCCTACAACACCAAATCCGGATTGCGCGGACCGAAGTGTTTCAGAATCACGATCGGGTCGGTTTTGGATGGGTTGCTGATCACAACACCTTCTGTTGCCGCTTTCTCGCTTACAAAAAACTCATCATTCGTCAATTGTCCGTAGCGGATCAATGCAGGCGTTTCAATATCCCATTCGCCGAATTTACCGTGACCCTGCATCACGATCATGCCGTAAGCTGCTGCATCTTTAATGGTCACAGTTTGTCCCGGGAGTACCGTCAGTTCCTTGGCGCTGTACGCCTCGTTTTTATAGCAAATCCAATTTTCACTATATCCTTCCTGCTCCATTTCGGCGACATTTTTTACCGGTTTGGGACGCATAAAATGCTTTTCCATCAGATTTGGATTCACGTTCAAATCCCAGTCGATCACTTCCATTAGCAGGTCATAATCGCCAATTCTGTCTTCAGGCGTTCCTTTCCAAAGCAACTCTTCCGGAATAACCGCCTCATTTACCAGCGACTGATACATCGCAAAAATATCCGATGCTTTCTGAGGCTCGTAAGTACATAAGCTGCCTGGCGCGTGTAACATGCCGGGAGGCACGTCCCAGCCTGTTCCAGGTTCCAGACGGAATGCCTGGGAGTAGTTGGTAATCTTGTTGTCACCCTTGGTGAAGTTCATCAAACACTCTTTGATCTGCTCTTTGGTCGTCCCCGGTGCGATGCCAATAAATGTGTATGGAAAATCACCACCATGATTATTCAGTTGAGGTGGGAAATAATAGGCTTCAGGCTTTCCATTCTGACCCACCATGGCAGCGTGCTCATCGCGGTGGTGAATATGGTGCGGAAGCGGACCCATATTGTCAAAGAACTTGGAGTACATAGGCCAGCTTTTGTACTGATCCCAAAGCCTGTCGCCAATAATCTGACCTTTCAGTTCTTCTACCGCATCCCGCAATGTCACTTTTTGAACTCCAGACGCATCTTCAAAAACGATTTGGCTTAAACCTTCATTTTCGCCTGTGAGCGGCCCGTTTTCCGCAGGGGTAGTCGACGACAGCCAGCGTTCGTCAATTCCACCTCTTTCTCCACCCAGTACATAATAATCGTCCGGGTGCAATTTGATCCTGCGGCCGGGAACGCAAAACGAGCGCGGCACCCAGGTAGGCGCCAGACGCAATATTCCTTTTCCCTGCTCTAATGCCTTTTCAGCTATACTTGAAAGTCCCATTGTATTGTATTAAAAATTGGTTTTAGGTACAGATATTACAGCGCTCTGCGCTTTTTTACGATAAAGTTTGCTTGTGTACAGATATTACAGCGCTCTGCGCTTTTTTACGATATATTCACTTGCAGTACGAATTCGTCAATCGCTTCTTTTTCTGTCAAGACGTTCAGTTCGAGTTCGTACAATTTTGTCTCTTCCGGCCCGATAAAGATCAATGTCCCGTCCTCCCTGGCCTTCGCTTGCCCCGATAATGGATGCGTACTTGGTTCCACGCCGGTAACATATTCTCCCTTTCCCCAATGCTGCCAGTTCGCCATCCAGGGCAACTGCTCTTTTTTCCATTTCAGTGAGACAGCCAGGCCGAGCTTTTCATTGTGCAGACCGCAAATGCTATCACCAAAAATATCGGCTTCCACATCTATCAATGCCACTTCTTCGCCGCTTCCCAGGTGTTCTCCGAGCGGTGCCGGGCACTTTTTAAATGCATTTCCTTCTTTAAATATCTTCGCATTCTCCTCTCCGTGACGTGGCTGCCATTTCCCATTCCAGAGAATATCGGTTCCCTCGTCAGCCAGCGGCCAGCCGAAATTGAAATGATACAGCAACATATGTGGCGCAGGGGTATTTGCCCTGTTTGTGACTTCGTCTTTAATACGGATTCCAGGCTTTCCTAATGTTGCTGAAATTGTTCTTTTCAGTTCGAAATTCGGCCCAAACGGTTTCGATTCGCGGATAATACCCGTAATACTCATTTCCAGATCGTCCTTCCGCAAGTCCGGCTGCTTGATCGAGATGATTTCCGCCGGCGAATTGCTGATCAATCCGTGCAAGCCACGTTCGCCATATTGGTCCGACTCCGGCCCGCCGGCGTGTGAAAGTCCGCAGGTGGTCAGTAAGCCGCCTCCGAATGTGCGTAGCCAGTCGATCCCTTTGTCGGAAAACGGCTGCGGATAAGTAATGCCGCCGTGGCTCAGCCAGGCCAGACTATGCTGGTTATAAAATGCCTCTGCAATATCCATTGCACGATCCAGAACGATCTTGTAGCGCAAGCCGGCGCCGGTATTCAACCAGGCAATCCGGGTACCTCTGCCGGCTCCATTGTCAAGTACGGAAGTTTCTATCCCACCCACCTGCAAATGATTGGATACTTTATCTTTCCAGTCCTGCTTGATCGACTCAGCACTTTTCATTTATTTCTGTTATCTGATTTAATATATATGAAAGGCAGAAAAGCCTGTTTTTTAATGTTGTTTTCAAAGCTTTGTCGCCTCATTACAGCTTTTTGAGCCAATCCCTTACCCTGCCATTGAAATCCTCCGTATTTTCAAAATGGAATGCGTGACCCAGTTTTTCGTATAAAAACAACTCTGCACCCGGAATGCCGCCTGCTACTTCTTCGGCCATCCAGACAGGTGTGAAGATATCTTCCCGGCCGCCGATTACCAGTGTCGGTTTGTTGATTTTGTTCAAATCAGGCAATGCATTGTGATTGATACAAGCCGCAGCCTGACCTTCCAATCCATGCAGTGGTTGCGGAAACGCTCCATAAGCGTCCTGCTCCCTTCCCTGCGCCAGATCAGCGTGCTTTTCAGCATTGCCCCAGGAGGATTTCGAAAAAATGAGCAACTGGATATATAAACTAAACTCTTCCGGCCTGAACCTCGCTTTACAATTCATGATGTGCTGAAAAAGCGACTTCGCATAATTATCACAACGCGCCCAGGGACACATTAAAACCAGGGATTTAACCTTGTCAGGATGCCTGATCGCAAGTTGCTGCGCGATTGTACTCCCCATTGAACAGCCTACCACGTGTACATGCTCCAATCCGAGAGAATCCAGCAACCCGGCATAATCATCCGCCATTTGTTCTGATGAATAAGGCCCGGCGGGTTTATCCGTCAGCCCAACCCCGCGATTATCCCCGATAATACACCTGAATTGATGCTTCCAATCCGCCACGTGCACATTCCACACAGCACCAGGCGCGGTAATACCCATAATCAGCAAAAGAGGCTCACCCGATCCGCGTTCTTCGTAGTAGAAATTGATTCCGTTGGTTTTGATGGTGGGCATTTTTGTGGGATGCTAGTTAGCTACAAGCTTTAGGCTTTAAGCTGTATGCTTTTTTAAGATTGAGATAACAAGTTGATATTCTGGCAGGAAAGGCATAAAGCTTAAAGCCTATTGCCTACGGCTGTAAGCTCACCCCAACCCCGGAACCAGCTTTTCCTGTATCCAGCTTCCATCGTGCAGGGTCACGTAGTCCGGGTCGTCGAGGGCTTCGGCTCCTTCGTCTTCACAAATGATCCAGCCGCTGTAATCGATATCCTTTAACCATTGCGTTATTTCCAAAAGATTCACTTTTCCATTGCCCATCAATGCAAACTCCGGCGCGCCGTCCCAATCCTTGTAATGCACGTGGTTGATCAGTGACTGGTATTCCTTCATTTTCGCCAGCGGGTCCATGCCGCCGTTGATAATGTGGCCCACATCGGGTGTCCAGCCCGTCACCGAAATATCCAGTGATTCCAACACCGTTTTATAATCCTCTTCGGTGCGGATAATGGAGGTATGCGGTGAGTTTGGGTGAAAGCTGCAGGGAACTCCTTTTTCGGCCGCCCTTCTAGAAACCGTATTGACTATATTCACCAGGTTTGCCTGACGATCAGCGAGATTGTGCCTGCCAGTCGGAATCTGTACAGTATTGAGCATAGCGCCGGGGAAACGCTGCAATACCCTGATCGCGTGATCAGCTACTTCGCGCTCGTGGGCAGTTTCCTCAGTCCCGTTCCAGTCCAATGCCAGTGCCAATGCAGCCAGCTCGATTCCCTGTTCCTTAAGTTTCGCTTCCAGCAAATCCGGGTCAACCAATTCACCCATCCAGGTAAAAATGGGCTGGATACCACTGAAACCCGCCCTGGCAATCACCTCGATCATATGCCCCAGCCGGCCTTCGTGCGTTTTGCCGTTGCCGCTCATAAACCAGGTATATACCTCAGAACCAAAACGAAATGGAAGTTGTACTGACATTATTTTTAAATATTGTTGATCAAAAACATAAACTTAATTGGCCTTCTTTTTCAAAATCTCTCCCGGCATGATCAGCGAATCAAAACCAGCCAGATCCGCGGGTTTTACATTCGCCTTATAACCGCTGAAATTAAAAGTAGTGGGCTTGTAAGGCCCTACGAAGGCCATATCGTTGCCGGCCTTAATTGATTTTTCCATTCCCAGCCCCCAGAACATAGCATTCATCGCCATTCTGCGGAAGCCTTCGTTCAATATATCCTCGGATGCACCGTGCGTTGTTGTGAAAGACCGCCCTTTTTTTCCTCCTTCCACCTGATATTCCTTGATCCAGGCTACCGGCAGCAATTCTTTGGTCGGATCAGGCGCAGAGGTCGCAGTCATTCCGTTCAAAACCTGCCCCCGCGCAAGTATAGTACCTTTCGGCTCAGCCGTGTAGCCGCCCGATTGTACCCACATATCCTTCACGCCGGTCATTATAGGATGCCCGGCCTGTGATTTTTCAATGATGATTTTGGAAGATTGCTTATGGTTGGTACCGTAGTGAGAAACCCAGGTTTCACCAAGCACAACTTCACCGAAACCGTCTTTCCATGCCGCTTTATCGCCTTTATAGTTCCAGGTGTAATGCGCCCACTTAGGGTCATTTTTGATTTCAAATGCATGGGTAGAAGTCCGGAATGCTACAATGGGGCCGCCGCGTTTGATGTAGTCGTCAATATGCTGCATTTCTTTATCTTCAAAATGAGCGAAACGCATGAACATCACCAGCAGGTCGGCTTTGTCTAATGCTTCCAGTCCTTTAAGGTTAGAGCCGCCTGGCAGGATATTACCCGCATCATCCAGTGCCCAGATTACCGTACAGGTAAAGCCATACTTTTTAGCCAGTATCCGCGCGAACGCCGGAAGTGACTCTTCTCCCCGATATTCATGGTCGGTCGCGACAAAAACAATGTTCTTCCCAACGCCCGGGCCCTTATCCCCTTTGTAAACTACTTTGTATTTGTCATTTTCGCCCTGGCCAGAGGCTGGAGTAAATAATGTAAGTGTCAGTAGGAAGATAATGTATTTCATGCGGTTGTTAGCTTTTGGCGATTAGCTGTTGGCTATTTTGAAAATAGTGTAAAATTCTTTTGTAGTATCCGAAATTAGTCTCCCCAAGAGGCATAAAGCTATAAGCTAATGGCTAACAGCTATTAGCCATCTCACAACCCATGCTTCAGCCCCATTTCCCGGATAAACTTGTAGCCATTCTCGGCAATATCCCAGGGATCATTAAACTCCCGCCAGACGCCGATTGCATTAGCAAAGCCGGGGTCGTTTCTTGAGAAAGCTTCGATCGTGAGCCAGCCCTGGTAGTTAATGGCAGCTAACCCTGCAAAGGCATCGTCCCACAAAACCTGTCCGCTTCCCGGCGTGCCCCGGTCATTTTCGCTGATGTGGACGTGGGCTAATACCGGCGCGATGGTTTGCAGCGCAGCACCATACTTTTTTTCCTCGATATTGGAATGATGGGTATCGAACATCGCGCGGACGTTCGGGTGATTGGCAGCTGTTACAAGCTTGTGAAGCTGCTCCATCGTATTGCAGAGATAGCATTCAAAACGGTTGAGCGCCTCCAGTGCAAAAGTGATATTGGCTTGCGCCGCATAATCCGCAGCTGCATTCAAAACTTCGCCGGCCAGTGCATATTCGCGGTCCTCCGCAGGGCGGTTTACAAAAATGGTATGAGCCGAATGAAAAGGCCCGCAAATGATTTTCGAGTTCAGTTCATGAGCCCTGTCAACCGCCCATTTGATTTTATCCAGTGCTTTCTGGCGAACATCGACAGATTCGCTGACCGGGTTCTCGTCTGCGCCCAAAGTCATTACCGACGTTGTTTCAAGTCCAAGGTCTTTGGTATAGTCACCCATTCGCTTGTAGGCGGCACTTTCCTGCGGGCCAAGATAAAACTCGACGCCGTTGTAACCTATTCCTTTCAGCCTGTCAATGATCGGAAACAAATCATCCGAAACCGATGCCGTCCACGCGAGGACGTTAAATCCTATTTTGTTCATTGTAAATGCTTTATGCGATAGGCTGTAAGCTGTAAGCAATTAGCTTTTGGCTTTTAGCTTTTGGCTTTTGGCTTTTGGCTTTTGGCTTTTGGCTTTTGGCTTTTGGCTTTTGGCTTTTGGCTTTTGGCTTTTGGCTCTAAGCGCTTCGCTTTAAGTTTTATACTCAATTTAAATTATGGACTACTGAGGGTCAACCATAACCCGCATCCCAACATCCATCCACTTCCTCTCTACGCAGGCCGCCCTTTCGTCCCTTTCCTCCCTCCTCCTTTCCTCCAACAGCTAACAGCTAACAGCTAACAGCCAAAAGCCAATAGCTAACAGCTAAAAGCCTACTGCTTAATCCTCAAATCCTTAAACTCAACTTTCATCGGCGGACCTACGTGCACCTGCATACCCAGATAGCCTTTTTTACGACCATTATAGGTATCGTTATCAATCACCTCGCTCATCAGCACATCGTTGATATAATGCTGTAACCGGTTGCCTTTAATCACCAGGTGGAAGGTGTTCCAGTCTTCGCTTTTGATCAATGTTTTGAGGGAATCGGAAGAGCCGAGTGAGCCGGTTACTTCGAAGCCTTTCCAGGCATTGGCTTTTATATTGCCGCGAACACCTTCGGGCGTTTTATCACCTGTGTATTCGTTGATAACCGTTTTTTGTCCGCGATAGGCGAGTGTCGTGCGGCGGCGCTCTTCATAATTCTGGCCGGTGTAAGTCCTTTTTCCGTCAATATCTGCCTGGTAACCTCTTAGTGCATTCGGCACATCCTCTACTATTTCGCTCCGGTACTGAATGCCCGAATTACCGCTTTGCTGGATCTTAAATGAACCTTTCAGTTCAAAATCCGCTGGCTGACCACCTTGCCATACAATGAAAGAATTGTTCTTTAGAAGGGTTTCCGGGGTAATTTCACCTACAAGATTCCCATTTTCCACCCGCCAGTATTTTGCATCATACTCCCAACCTTTCAGGGATTTTCCATCAAAAATAGAGACAAACCCTTTTTCCTTTTTTTGCGCTACCGTAGTAGCCTGGCTTGCGATGATCAGCAGAATAGCCAGCATAAAGCCGACTTTGATAAATCTGGAATTCATTTGAATGGTCTTTATAGGTTTAGTGACTTCTGTAACTTTCCTTTCCCTTACAAGATGGCAGTTTTAAAAGTGAATACTCTTAAAAAAGCAGAAAATTATATCCAAAAATTCCTAAAATTATCCGACCGACTATCCTGTACTAACCTGCTTTCGTGAATACGATCTCCGCCAATGCGCACAAAAAAACGGGAAGACCTAAGTCCTCCCGTTGCCTCAACAACCCAACTACACAACCATCTTCACCTTGTTGTCAAGGCATTAGCACTTTGTCAATCACGTGGATTACACCATTTGACTGAAATACATCAGCCGTGGTAACTTTTGCCATGTTCCCTTTCGCATCCGTCACGATCACATCTTTCCCATTCATCGAAAATGTAAGTTCAGCGCCCTGAGCGGTTTTCGCCATTGCCTTGCCGCCGCCGTCCTTGATCATTTTCATAACCGACTTGGCATCCACTTTGCCCGGAACCACATGATACGTAAGTACGGAGGTAAGCATAGCCTTGTTCTCCGGCTTCAGCAGGTTATCAACCGTTCCTGCCGGAAGTGCCTCGAACGCAGCATTTACGGGTGCGAAAACCGTGAACGGACCAGTGCCTGACAATGTTTCTACCAACCCGGCCGCTTTTACTGCCGCTACGAGCGTAGTGTGGTCTTTGGAGTTAACCGCATTTTCAATGATGTTTTTGGAAGGATACATTTCAGCGCCTCCAACCATTACCGTTTTTTCCTTTTGAGCAAAAGCAGAAACAGTTGTAAACATCGCCGCAAGCAGCAGCCCCATCATCTTTGTTGACCTTTTCATAATAAGAAATCTAGTTTAGTTGATTTCCCCTATGTACGCCAGCAAGTTTCCGATCGATCGAACCGCTCGAATAATAAGTCTCTCAGTATCTAAATGAGCAATAGCCCGGCTTAAGGAAGCGGATCGCCGGGCGTTTTCTTCGCAGGATCATAAATAGCTACTCCTACCCTTGAATCAGCGCAGCCATAATACAGGAACCATTTCTTTTTGTAGTAAACCATTCCTTCTATAAAAACCGTCCCGGCTACATACTGACCACTTTTTTCAAAGGCTTCCATCGGGCGAAAAAACGGTTTATCAAGCCTGGCCAGCACCTTGGAGGGATCATTCTTGTCGAAAAGGACCTGGCCCGCACAGTAGCTGTTTGGCGTAAATTGCTTGTCGCCATCTTCGCCTTTATCGTTTTTACCATTATAAAGGAGCACAATTCCTTTGTCGGTCAAAATCGCCGGTGGGCCGCATTCTGTGAGATTACTGTCAAAATACCCTTTGCGCGGCGATATCAGGTTGACAAGGTTCTGATTGTTATCCACCACAGGTTCCCAGTTGATCAGGTCGGTCGATGTAGCTACGTTCACATTTGCTTCTCCAAAATAAAGCCAGTATTTGCCGTTGATCTTCGCAATCACCTGCTTGTCGCCTGCCAGCTTAGTCACGATCGAACCCGATTTGGTCCAGATCTCATTAAACTTTCCGTTGAATGCTTTTTTAAATACCGGCCCGTGCTTCTCCCATTTGATCAGATCGCGGGAAGTAGCCACGCCGATCCGTGCCTTATCCTGGTTCCATTGTGTGTAAAAAACGACGTACAGCCCGTCTTCGGTCACTGCAACGCGCGGATCTTCGCAGCCGCCCGGCCATTCTACCGCCTTCTGGCTGTCTTCTGCCGGAAACAGTACCGGCTCTTTCCGCCTTTGGAATGTGATCCCGTCCTCACTTTCCGCATATCCGAGCCTGGAAGTTCGCTTACCGATCGCCTTGCCTGCCTTGTCTTCGGCGCGGTAGAGCACCACAATCTTGCCGTCTTTAATTGCCGCAGCCGGGTTGAACGTGTCATTAGATTCCCAGTCGATCTGCTTCTTGTTCATCGGACAAAAAAACGTGGAAGTACTGTCAGGGGAAATGACGGGATTTACGCCGGCGGGACGCTCAAATCCGCCTAAGGTCCAGTCAGGCAGTTTATTTTCAGTTTGCGCAAATGCTTCTCCCATGAAAAGCGAGGCGCATAGCAGCAGGCCGGTAATCGATTTGTTCATAGGTCTAAAAGTTAAAAATCCGGTCTGAAATATTCAAACCGGATTTTCTATTTCAAAGAAAAACTGCAACTATTATTTGTTGGCAACCAGATTCACATCCAAAGTAAAATCGTTGTCGATCGCCTTGTCACCCAAATTTTCGAAGAAATTGGAAGAGCGGAATTTGATATCATACTTCGTCCGATCGATCGTTACCTTCGCGGTAGCAGACACTTTTTGCGCGTCAGCTTTTACAGTTGCCGGAAACTTCACATCCTGCGTAATGCCTTTAATCGTCAGCTTTCCTGCCACATCATAAGCATTGCCGCCTTTTGGAGTAACCGAAGAGATCACCAGTTTAGCCTGCGGGTGCTTTTCTACCGAAAAGAAATCGTCGCTTTTGAGGTGACCAGTGAGTTTTCCGTTCATTTCCTTATCTGTAACATCAGTTACAACCAGATTTTTAATATCTGCCACAAAACTTCCTCCTTTTAGCTTATCGCCGTCGACAATGAGGCTTCCGCTTTCCAGCGGTACGGTACCTGCATGCGTTCCCGTTACTTTTTTAGCTCCCCAGGTTACACTGCTTGCTTTGGTGTCCACCTTCAATGTTTTGTCTGCGGCCTTCGTCTTGCCCGGCCCGTCGGCAATAGCTGCTACATTGAATAGCAAGCCTGCCATTGCGAAAAGAAACATCTTTTTCATAATTGCTCCATCGTTTAAAGTGTAGAAAGATTTTTTTGTAATATAAAAAGATATAGTGAAAATACGCAGGTATTCATTTAAATGCGAAACCGTTAATAGCTCGTTTTGTAGTCGGTTAATACATTTTGCCCGGCTAATTTTTGCAGAATTTCCTTTCCCTCTGCCCAGTCGCCCAGCCCTGATACTGCATTGATATGCCCTTTTTTACCCAAATTAATAAATTCACTCCCCCAGCTTTCCGCAAACGACTCCGACCGCCCGATTGTTGCGTACATATCGTTGGTACTGGCAACTACAATGCTTGGAAAACGATATTTGATCGTTGGAATGGGTGTAAAGCCGACCACAAAATTCAGCCTTTTTGATAAATCGGCGTCCGCTGGTGCCACTAGTAACGCTCCTTTCACATTTTCGGACACATGTTCGCGTGCCCAATGTGCAACGGTAATGCAGCCAAGACTATGTGCTACCAAAATCGTGGGACCACTTAGCTCACTGATCTGCTTTTGCAGCTGCGCTACCCAGTCGTTTTTTACAGGCCAGTCCCAGTTCTCCTGCCTGACACGACTGAAAAGCTGCGGATGCTGCTCTTCCCAGATGGTTTGCCAATGTTGAGGGCCGGAGCTCGCCAGGCCCGGAATGTTCATAAAATGCATTTCAATGTTTTTGTCTATCCTGTTATTTATTCATCACACAGCGAAAACCCAGGTTGTTACTTCCGCTCGTCACTTCACCCTTCCCGCGGCTACCCGCTTTATAGCGAATACAATAGTCGTCGCTGCAAAGAAAAGAACCTCCGCGCTGTACGCGTTTGACGGCTCCCGGTTCATCGGGATCAAAGCTGTCGTTCGGGCCTTTCGGATTGTTTTTCGGGCTTTTCTGATAATAATCCGGCCGGTAAAGATCTTCGCACCATTCCCACACATTTCCATCCATATCATATAATCCGTAGCCGTTTGCAGGAAATGTCCGCACGGGAGCGGCTGTCAGGTAACCATCTTCCTGGGTATTCTTATCAGGAAAACTGCCCTGGTAAATATTGGCAACCCATTTATTGCCGGGTTTCAGTTCATCGCCCCAGTAATAGGTATGATTCCCTTTTCCTCCCTGGGCAGCATATTCCCACTCAGCCTCGGTAGGCAGGCGTTTTCCGGCCCACTTTGCATAAGCTGCCGCATCTTCGTACGATACATGCGTAACCGGAAAATTCTCCCGCCCCTTTATCGCGCTTTGCGGTCCTTCGGGATGCGCCCAACTTGCGCCTGGCACGTAATTCCACCATTGGAGAGGATTATCCAGGCTTACCCGCGTGGCAGTAGGGGTAAAAACGGCTGAACCGGGAACAAGCTTGTCGGCCGGCACACCCGGATAGTCTGCCGGGTTTAGCGGGCGCTCGGCAACGGTTTTATAGTTCGTCGCTTTTACGAATGCCGCAAACTCCGCATTGGTAACTTCATGCGCGTCCATATAAAACCCGTCGACGGTCACTTCATGCATAGGCCGGGAATCCGGAAATTCGTCGGCCCCCATCAGAAACTTGCCCCCTTTTATCCAAACCATTCCGGAGGTATCGCCTTTGCCCGCCGAAATCTGTACCGCGCTCGCAATCGCGGCGGCGCGGGACGGAATACCTTCGGAGATGCACATTGCCAAACTATCCGCTTTTCGCTCTTCGGCAGTCTGCTTATTGCCGCAGCCCATCGTGATAAATGCAATTGCAGCAGTGAATGCACAGGTTTCCAAAAATTCACTTTCAAATAATTTCATACCAATTCAAAAAATTATACACTAAAAGGGACCGCAATTTTAAAAATGTCTTTCAAAGCCTGTCGCGCCGCATGATATCCGCACATGCCGTGTACTCCGCCGCCCGGAGGTGTGGAAGAGGAGCAGATATAAATATGGGATGCGGAAGTCCGGTAAGGTGAAACGCTCAGAACAGGTCGTGAATACAACTGAAAAATATCCTGTACCCCGCCATTGATATCTCCTCCGATATAGTTCGGATTATAGCTTT
This sequence comes from Dyadobacter sp. UC 10, assembly GCF_008369915.1. Taxonomy (NCBI): domain Bacteria; kingdom Pseudomonadati; phylum Bacteroidota; class Cytophagia; order Cytophagales; family Spirosomataceae; genus Dyadobacter; species Dyadobacter aurulentus. The sequence goes on from NZ_VSRN01000001.1 coordinate 1,711,451, forward strand.
CTATCAAAGCAGGCCCCATTACATGCTTCCCCCTGATCAACTCCTTGAAACCGGGCGCCACCAGTTCGATCTGATTTTCAATCGCCGCTGTCATATCTTTCCCGGATCCATTCGGAACGTGACAATATGCCCAAACCGTATGCTTTCCTTCCGGCGCCCTTGTAGCGTCGAACCTGCTTTGCTGTGACAGCAGTACAAAAGGTTTATCCGAATCTACATTTCTGGAAATACCGCTTTCATATTCGGCAATATCTTCAAATGTATTCCCCAAATGTACTGTTCCGGCGTTTCTGCAAGCGTCTGCTGTGAATGGAATCGCTGCATCCAATGCCCAATCTACTTTGAAAACACCTGCACCGTAGCGGTAGTTATTAAGGCGTTTACGATAGGAGGCACTTAACTCATCCCCGGCAATGCGCGCCAGCTGCTTTGGGGTTACATCCATCAAAACCACCCTGGATCCGGGAAGTTCTTTCAGTGAATCCACCAGAAAACCGGTTTGGATTTCTCCTCCGAGCGATACAAAATAGTCGGAAAGTGTATTGGCAATAGCCTGACTCCCGCCTTTCGGTATCGGCCAGCCGTACATATGCGCGGCCGCCAGGAGTATAATACCAAATGCCGATGTAGCTACATTTTCAAGCGGCTGTATTGCGTGAGCTGCCATGCCCGCCCACAACCCTCTTGCACCTTTGGTCTTAAACCTGTTGGCCGACCAGGTGGCAGATGGCAGCGCCTTCAAACCAAATTTCGCCAATGCAACGGGATGCGCGGGAAAAGAAAACGGCCCGAGCAGGCTGGGCAGCAGCGTGGGTAAATCTTCCAGCAAAGGCCCCATAAAGTCGAGATAGGCTTGCTGGTCATCGCCCAGTCCGCGCGCGGTTTCTTCGAAAGATCGATGCAATACCGCCGCCGATCCGTCCTCAAACGCGTGCGCGGCAGCCAATGTGGGCTGAATGAATTCCAGACCGAAATCTTGCAGCGGTATACTTTGAAAAAACGGAGACATCAAGGCCATCGGATGAACAGCTGAGCATACATCGTGCAGGTATCCCGGCAGGGTAAGTTCCGCGGAACGCATACCTCCGCCCACCGTGTCCTTTCCTTCCACGATCAGGACCGACAGCCCCTGACGCTGCAACGTAATTCCCGCAGCCAGTCCATTCGGGCCCGAGCCTACTACGATCGCATCATATTGTGTTCGAGCCACGTTCCATTATTTTTTAGCCGAAGCCAGGATTTTCAGTGCTTCCGCATCTTTATATTCATTCATCAGCACTTTCAGTTTCGCCTTTAAATCAGCCGAAATGGCTTCCGTTTCTTTGGTACCATAAATATTATTGACTTCCGAAGGGTCCTTCTGCAAATCGAAAAGCTCCCAGGTATCGGCACCTCCATAAAAATAGGCGAGCTTATAGCGGCTTGTGCGTAGTCCGAAGTGTGGATAAACGCGGTGCGGTTCGGGAAACTCATAGTAATGATAGTAGGCTTCTTTCCGCCAGGGTACCAGTGCAGTGCGCGTTCCCTGCAAAAGCGGCAAAAATGATTTCCCCTGCATGTCAGCCGGAACCTTCGCGCCAGCAATGTTCAGTACAGTAGGCGCCCAGTCGATATTCAAAACCAGGTCCTCTGTTTTTGTTCCGGGCTTGATCACACCCGGATAACGGATCACAAAGGGCGTTTTCAGCGATTCTTCATAGATAAAACGCTTATCGAACCATCCGTGCTCGCCCAGATAAAAGCCCTGGTCGGATGCGTAAATAACGACTGTGTTTTTAGCAAGGCCACTTTTATCGAGGTAATCGAGCAGTTTCCCGATATTCCTGTCCAGCGACTTGCCTACTGCGTAATAATCTTTCAGGTAACGCTGGTATTTCCATTCAGTCAGCGCCTTTCCGGTTAGCTTTTTATCCTGAAATTCTTTTGTAATATTGTCGTAATAGGCTTTAAATACCTTTTTCTGCTCCGGGTTTAAGCGTTTATACGTCCAATCCTTTTCAAAATCCACGCCCACTTTGAGGTCCTGTTTCAAGCGCATTGTTTTTTCAATTGTCATATCCTGCTCCATCGCCGCGGGCCTTCCTTTGTAATCGTCGTAGAAATTGGCGGGAACAGGGAAATTGATATGATCGTAAGCGCCCAGATCCTGCAGGTCGGGAAGCCATTCCCGGTGGGTAGCTTTATGCCCAACGATCAGGAAAAAAGGTTTGGAATTATCCCGCTTGTCCAGCCAATCTGTCGAAAATTTGGTGATGAGGTCGGAAACGTAGCCGGTATATTTGGTGGTATCGTTGGGCTGGCCGATGAATTCGGGATTGTAGTAATGTCCCTGCCCCGGCAGTACATTCCAGTAGTCAAATCCGGCAGGCAGACTATTCAAGTGCATTTTCCCAATCCAGGCAGTCTGGTATCCGCTTTTTCTCAGGGTTTCAGAAAGTAATGTCTGATTGGTATTGAAGCGCGTGTTATCGTTTCGCTTGTAGCCGTTCATGTGGCTGTATTTTCCGGTGAGCAAAGTCGCCCGGCTGGGCCCGCATATCGAATTGGTAACCAGGTTGTTCGTTAGCAACGCACCTTCACTGGCAATACGATCAATATTAGGGGTTTGAACCAGCTTATTCCCGTATGCACTGATAGCCTGGTAAGCATGGTCATCTGAAAAAATGAAAATGATGTTAGGCTTAGTAGCGGTTTGTGCTAATGCATTTCCTGCAAAAAACACCGAGACCAATAATAACCTGATTGACAGCAAATTGCGTATTGAGAAAATTAGGAACATATTACTCTATTAAATAGATAGACAAAGTAAAATTATAAAAAGGTATTTATCAAACGATTCGCGACTTTAAGTAGCGTTTCATATGAGCAAAGTTAAAATTCCTGGTTTCTTCCTATAAGGAAACTGATATTTAAATAAAAAAGCCGGATCACTGACGGACCCGGCTCATGGTTTAGCATATTATTAGAACTCATTATTTTTGAGCATCCTTAATCTTTTGAGCCATTTCAAGATGGTGTTTCAGAGCAGGAACTTTACCTGCAGCCCATGATTTAACCTCAGGATCTTTGGCGTCCTTCGAGGCTTCTTCGAATTCGCTTATATCTTCCTTGTGGTCATCTACCATAAAAGCGATATATGCTTTGTCGAAATCAGCCCCCTTTTTCGCTGCCAGGTCATCGTATTTCTTTTGCTTTTCATCACTCAATGCCATGGGCAGTGTGATATTTTTCTGCTGGGCCAATGCTTTCAGTTCATCGTTTGCCTTTCCGTGATCCGTGACCATTGTTTCACCAAATTTCTTCACCTCAGCGCTGGCTGCATTGGTTTTGGCCAATTCGCCTAGTTTCACTTCCATCATTCCACCGTCTGCCGCATCCACTGCGAACTCCGAATCGTCTTCCAGATTAGTACTGTCCAATGCCTGTTCGTTTTGTTCTTCCGCTACTTCTTTCGAGTCTTCTGTTTTATTCGTATTGCAACCCGAGAACGCCGTCATCGCAGCAAGGGCGAGTGAAACTATTGTGATCTTTTTCATAATCTCTTTCATTATTTTGTGTTTTAACCATCATCTTAAAAAAGCATACCAACCTGCTTTGCTGGAAACTCGCCGAAGTCGGTCAAATTGATTATTCCGGGCAACCACTCCTGAAATCTTAGTCGTAAAAGGAGTGAATGCATTTATTTAAATAAAAGAAATATTAGTTTTGTTTTTAGCTCATTAGCGCCTCTACGGTTATTGAACCAACTATTTATACTCCATAAACCAACAAGTTAAACTTACCCCCCACCTCAAATAAAGAATGAAACACGATCAATATTTTCGTATTCTGCTAGCTGACGATGACGATGACGATACCTTTTTGTTTCGCGAGGCACTGGGGCAGGTTTCATTTCAATCACAGTTAATCACTGCGGCCAACGGAATGGAGCTGATGAATACCATCCTTGGCGACAACCCAAAACCCGACCTTATTTTCCTGGATATGAACATGCCTGTCAAAAATGGGCTGGAATGCCTCGGAGATATCAGGACTACGCCGGGATTTGAAGAAACGCCTATTGTGATCCTTTCTACATCCGTTGCGCAGTACCTCTGGGAATCTGCGTATAAAGGGGGAGCGAACCTGTATATTCAAAAGCCCACCAGCTTTTCCGGACTTGTTGATATTTTGCATAAATGCCTGTTCCAAAGACTCGCAAAAGACAATTCAACATCAGTGGAACAATTTTTGATTACGAATTAATTTTTAAGGTTTGAATTTGCATTCGCTATGAGTGAAGTGTCAGTTTTTGAAATGGCTCAGGAATCTTTTATTAAAACGCTAAGAAAGGAAACAGCCGAAAGCCACCAGAATTTAGAAGATAATCCGCTGTCGAAAGCTTTACTTGATCCGGATGTTACCCTAGCTGATTATCAGGCGTATTTATCGAAACTATATGGTGTTACAGTTGTATGTGAAAAGCAGGTTTTTCCTGAGCTAGCCTCTGTTTTGCCCGATTTGAGTGAGCGCTACAAAGCTCATCTGATTGAAAAGGACCTCCTTGCTACCGGGCTCACAGACGCGCAGATACAGGCTTTGCCGGTTCATCATTTTCACTTTTCGCGGCGCTCGGAGGCCATTGGTATTATGTATGTCCTGGAAGGCTCAACGCTCGGAGGAAAGATCATATACAAGCATATTCACGAAAAGCTGGGCTTTACACCTGAAAGTGGGGCCGCTTATTTCTGGGGCTACGGTACACAAACTGGCACTTTGTGGAAATCATTCGTCTCCATCCTTACCCAATTCGCAGCTGAAAATAATGACGATCCGCTCGTTATTGAAAGTGCAAAAAAAACCTTTACAGAAATAAATAAGTGGCTCAGCGGCAGAAATTGTTAGTCGAAATGAACATTAAGAATATCGTCAATCAGGACATTGTCAACCTGACAAATTGCGAAAGTGAACCCATCCATATACCGGGCAGTATTCAGCCTCACGGATTTTTGTTCGGTGTAAAAAAGGACAGCTTAAAAATTGAGTTTAGCAGTGAAAATACGCAGGATTATATTGGCCTCACCCCGGACTTCCTTTTAGGAAAGTCGCTGTACGATATTTTCACGAAGGAGGAGACAAAAAAGTTTCTGGACTATTCCAATGCGACGGTCATTGATTCGGCCAAGCCGTTTGTCTTTGCATTGAACGATATTTCGTATAACACCACAGTTCACCAAAGCGGCGAGACAATCATTCTCGAATTCGAGCCCTTCCCCGACGGTACCCTTAACCTGCCCAATTTGTATAACCAGACCCGGAAGTTTGTCTCGATTATGGAGAAAGCGACCTATCTGAAAGAGATGTGTCAGGAAATAGCCAACGAAACGCGCGAAATCACCGGTTACGACAGGGTCATGATTTACAAGTTCGACGCGGACTATAACGGAGAGGTGATTGCGGAGAGCCGGCGTGAGGATATTGTTTCTTTTGAGGGCCAAAAATATCCGCATACGGATATTCCTGTTCAGGCCCGCGAGCTATATATCCGCAATCCACTGAGAATGATCGCCGATGTCAACTATAAGCCTGTACCGCTGCTGACCATTGATGAGACAGGCGACAAAAGCCACAAATCACTCGATCTGAGCCTTTCCATTTTGCGGAGCGTGTCACCGATTCACATCGAATATCTGGTGAATATGGGCGTAGCGGCAACACTGACGATTTCACTGCTACAAAACCAGAGATTGTGGGGACTGATCGCATGTCACCATTATTCCCCTAAAATATTACCGCACTATACACGACTTTCTGCATTGCTTCAGGGGCATTTTCTAACCTCCCAGATCGCCGTGAGAGAAGTCGCTGAAGAGTTTGAAGTAAGCCAGCAGGTCGACAAGGCACTTAGCAAGTCCCTTACCCTGCTGCACGAACACGAGGATTTTATCGAGGCATTTCACCAGTCGCCATCGGTGCTGAAGCTGGCTAACGCAACAGGCGTTGTGATTTCCTATCATGGGAAGTTATATAAAAGCGGCCTGGTTCCGGGCGACGAAGACCTTATACCGCTGCTTAAACAGCTGGCTAAAACATACTCCTCTAACGGTGTCTGCACGGACCGGCTGCTTGGCATTTACCCGGAAGGAAAACCCCTTACCAAATATGCTGCGGGAATTATCTATCATTCCATTCAGTCGGGCCCTTACGACGGTATTATATGGCTGCGGGCAGAGCAGGTGGAAACTATCAACTGGGCAGGTAATCCTAACAAAGCTGTACTGCCAAATGAAGACGGGCTCAGGCTTACCCCGCGCAAATCCTTCGATCTTTGGGCAGAGGAAGTGAAAGACAAAAGTGAACAGTGGCGAAAATCGGAGATTAATGCGGCTGCCAACTTCTCTTTTTCCTTACAAAAGCATGTAAACTTTCGACTGATCCGCATTCAGGAAGACAAGAACAGGATCCTGAACGAGGAACTGAAGAGCGCCAACAAGGAACTTGCTAACCTCAACTGGATCAGCACGCACGATTTGAAAGAGCCACTTCGCAAAATACAGATATTCGCATCAAAAGTTTTGGACCGTGAAGATCCTGATCTTTCGGCGCAGGTGAAGGATTCTGTTGAACGCATGCGGTTTGCAGCAGAAAAAATGCAGCTTTTGATCGAGGATATCCTTACCTATTCCAAAACCGGAAATATGGAGAAGGTTTTCGAAAAGCTGGATCTGAATGCGGTATTATCAGAGGTATTGCAGGAGCTGGGAACTGTTATTGAAGAAAGAAAGGCGGTGATGCACGCCGATAAACTGCCCGAGCTTCAAGTGATCCCGTTCCAGGTACGCCAGCTTTTCATAAATCTGATCAGCAATGGCATTAAATTCACAAAAACCGACGTTCAGCCAGAGATCATGATCACTGCCGACAAGGTAAGTGGCGAAAAAATCGAGCACGAAAAGGCAGTCGCAGGAACACAGTATCAGATAATTTCTTTTGCTGACAATGGTATCGGCTTCGAAGAAGAATACCGCGAAAGAATATTTGACGTATTTCAAAGACTGCATCCTGCTCACAAATATCCGGGTACCGGAATCGGACTGGCTATCTGTAAAAAGATCATGGAAAACCACAAAGGCTTCCTGACCGCTTCGTCCGAGCTTGGTAAAGGTTCTGTCTTTCGGATCTACTTCCCCGTTTGATTTCAAAAAAACTGAGTATATACTTCCTCAGCTCGCTCCGGTAAGGATCGGGATGAGGATTTTTATTTTGCCTCAAAGCTCCCAATACCTTACATAGCGCATTTTTTAATGGTTGCGGATTCCTCATTTTGACTGGTACTAATTTGTTAATACCATCCGAAAATTTAACAGGATCTGAAATGCAATCAGCCGCAATAGGAGCGCTCACGGAAGTCCCCGAAATATCAGCAAGGCAATTTAAAAAGTTGAGGAAGGATCCTGCCCTGACGGCAGCGGCGGTCGGGCTCAGTTATATCAGGTCGGGTTTTGCGCCGGGTTATCTACGCAAGGGCAAGGCGCCGCGCTTTTACTATACGGACCAGAAAGGAAGCCGCGTGAAGGATAAGGAAGCAATCAGACGTATCAAATCGCTTGTATTGCCGCCTGCGTGGAAAGAAGTGTGGATCAGCAATGATCCTGATGCACATTTGCAGGCAACCGGCACCGATGATGCGGGCAGAAAGCAGTACCGTTACCATCCGCAATGGAATCTGATCCGGAACCAGGCAAAATACTTCAGGCTGCTCACCTTTTCAGAGGCACTTCCGAAGTTGAGAGAACAGGTTGAACATGACCTGAGAAAGCGTGACCTCGACCTTCATAAATCAATTGCACTGGTAATCAAGCTGATGGACAAAACTTGCATACGAGTAGGTAACCAGCGATACAAAGTCAAGCACGGCTCTTCCGGCATTACCACACTGGATGCAAAATGTGCTACGGTTAATGGCAGCAGGATCAGGTTTGTATTCAAAGGTAAAAAGGGGATTAAGCAGGATATTACATTGCGGGATACGCAATTGGCGAGACTGGTGAAGCTATATAAAGAGTTGCCCGGCAAGCGGCTGTTTCAATATACCAATGAGGCTGGCGGAAGATGCGGACTCTCTGCCGCGCAGGTGAATGACTACATACGCGAACACACGGGCGCTCACTTTTCTGCCAAAGATTTCAGGACCTGGATGGGTACAGTTACCGCATTTGAATATTTGAGCACGCAGGAAAAGGCACCGTCTCAACGCCAGCTCACGCGCACGTTCAATACCTGCCTCGATGTTGTGGCCGCTCACTTAGGAAATACAAGGGCTGTATGCAAGAAATACTACGTTCACCCCGCCATTTTCCGGGCTTATGAGCAGGATAGGATCAGAAGATATGCGAACAAGCCGGTTGAGGAAACGAAGCATTTCTCAGGCAGCGAGCAGCAGGTAAGAATGCTGCTTGGAAACCCCAAGGTATAAGGCATGGCTTATCGTGCAAAAAATCCTACATATACGTTTCCGAGAGGGGCTTTTGGCGAATGGGACGCCAGTCGGCGTAAATGGCATAGCATTTTTAAATGATCCGGCGAAGGTTTATAATCAATTTATCAACAACTAATAAGACAAGTTATGGAAACCAATGAAAATCTTGTGGAAGTTCTCAATGACCTGATCAAAATCAATAACGACCGAATCGAAGGTTACGAAAAGGCCCTGAATGAAGTAGAAGATATTGACATCGACCTTCGTGGGATTTTTCAAAAAATGGCCAACGAGAGCCGCCAGAATATCAACGAACTGAGCGCGGAAGTGCGTAACCTGGGAGGAGAAATCGCAACAGGTACTACCAACTCAGGAAAAATATACAGGGTTTGGATGGATATAAAGGCAACTTTCACCGGTCACGACAGAACCTCGGTACTGGAGAGCTGCGAATACGGCGAAGATGCCGCGCAGGAAGCCTATGATGATGCACTGGCAACCGATGCTGACCTGCCTGTTGATATCAGGCAGATTATCGCTAACCAGAAAGCCGAGCTGCTTGAGTCACACAATCTGATCAAAAAATACCGCGATCTGCATCAATCAGTGAACAGTTAATATCACGCAAACACACGCTATTAACGAAAAAGGCGAAATCGATCGATTTCGCCTTTTTCGCATTTAATATGGTTTCAAACTTTTACCGAAGATCCACCACTTCCACGCCTGGGTATTGTTTCGAATTGAACGTGAAGTAAGTATCGGCAACTGCCACATCAGGCTGAAACTGGTCGACTTTATATACTACTTCCTGTCCATTCTTTTGAAATATTTTCCAGCTGCTGATCGATTTATCAGCTTTATTCACTTCTATCTGTACTTTATCGACCTGGCTGCTCTTGTTGGTAGATGTAAGCTCGACCACTTCCAGCGTTTTGGCGCCTTCCTTTTTCTCTTTCACAAATGCATTCTTGAAACCTTTTTTGTAAGCCGAGTAAATTCTGGTCGGATCGAGGTCTCCGCTAGCTGTGGGATCAAAATCCTGCAAGTTCACTTCGTTGGTTTCCTTGATGTAAGTGGCCATTAATTTGCCGTCATTGAAGATCTCCTGACCAGCCATTTTCAACCTGAACTTCGTTCCCTTTACGGTCGCTTCGCCTTTCAGCGGCGTGCCGCCCTCCGGCGTGTAAGTAAATGCTGCCTTAAAGGATTTGATCTTCTGGTATTTATTGCTCATTGCTTCCAGAATCGCTGCGGATTTTTTATCTCCCTGTGCAAACACATTGCCGCCGAGAAAGACAAACAATACAACAAGCCGGAATGCATTCTTTTTCAGATTTTTCATACTGGGTTTCTAGTGAGTAAGGAAATTAAATTGCTTGATTAAAATATAGTACAAAATTTAGACCATCACCCAAAATGAAGGTTTAAAGAAGGATTCAGTAATTCAACGGATTAATGTGGGCAAAGGCAGATCGATTAGATTACACCCATAACCCGAAGGTGCTCTTCCAGGCCGCTCAGATCGTGGAACATGACATCCCTCGCTTTACTTCCGGTGAACGGGCCTACGACTCCCAGGACTTCCAGCTGGTCCATAATACGGCCTGCGCGGTTATAACCCAGTTTCATTTTCCGCTGGATAAGCGAAGTACTTCCCTGCTGATGTGTTACGATCAGGCGGGCTGCGTCCGGCAACAAGCTGTCAAAATCATCGGGATTGAGCTCCGCTTTTCCTTCGGCGGCATCTTCGCCTTCATATTCAGGCAGGGCGTAGGCTTCATCGTATCCACGCTGCCCGCCAATGAATTCGCAGACGTCTTCGATTTCGCGGGTATCGATAAACGGACATTGCAAACGGATCACTTCGGAATTGATCGCAAGCAGCATATCTCCCTGGCCCACTAGTTGCTCAGCGCCGCCCATATCCAGAATAGTACGTGAGTCGATGCTGGAAGTTACCCGGAAAGACAAACGGGCAGGGAAGTTGGCTTTGATCAAGCCGGTAATTACTTTCACCGAAGGCCGCTGTGTGGCCACAACCAGGTGAATACCTACCGCTCTGGCCAGCTGTGCCAAACGTGCAATCGGCGTTTCGACCTCTTTGCCGGCCGTCATCATCAGGTCTGCCAGCTCATCGATCACAAGTACGATATAAGGCAGGAACCGGTGCCCTTTTTCAGGATTCAGTCTTCTCTGGGCGAATTTAGCATTGTATTCTTTCAGATTCCTCACGGCTGCTTCCTTGAGAAGGTCGTACCGCGAATCCATTTCGATACATAGGGAATTCAATGTGAAAATCACCTTTTTGGTATCGGTGATGATTGCCTCTTCCGCATTTGGAAGCTTGGCAAGAAAATGTCTTTCCAGCTTGTTGAAAAGTGTAAGCTCCACCTTTTTCGGGTCGACAAGCACAAATTTCAGTTCAGCAGGATGTTTTTTATAAATAAGTGAAGCCAGTATGACATTCAGCCCCACAGATTTACCCTGTCCGGTTGCACCCGCCATCAGCAAGTGAGGCATTTTGGCAAGGTCTACGATGTGAATATCATTGGAAATTGTCTTTCCGAGAACAATAGGCAGGTCGTAATTTGATTTTTGAAAACGTTCATTTGATAAAACCGAGCGCGCAAATACTGTTTCCCTGTTCTTGTTAGGTACTTCAATACCGATCGTACCACGACCCGGCATCGGCGCTATGATCCTGATCCCCAAGGCTGCGAGGCTCAATGCGATATCGCCTTCCAGGTTTTTAATCTTCGATATCCGAACGCCCGCTTCCGGGATGATTTCATACAGCGTTACAGTCGGACCGATGGTGGCTTTGATCTTGGAAATATTGATACCGTAACTTCCCAGGGTATCCACGATCTTTGTTTTATTGCTTTCCAGCTCCTCCTGACTTACTTTTTCGTGGTGGTTATCCACTACTTCGTTCAGCAGGTCCACCTTTGGAAATTGGTAGGACGGCAGATCCAGCATAGGATCATATTGCCCGAACTCGCGTAAGATCGACGCGTTGACATCCTCATCTTCAAATTCTTCCGCCTCAGCCACCGCAATCTGTGTGGTATCCTCCACTTCCAGTTCCAGTTTCGCATCGGCAACCGTAACAGCCGGTACAACCGGGGATACTGGAATAACCGGCTGGACAGGCACAGGAGCCGGGATTTCTTCGTCAACTTCAACCTCCATTTCAACTTCCGGCCTGGAAGCTACTTCCTTTCCATTTATAGCGGGGATTTCGTCATCGTAAGTATCATTCAGAACGGAGGCATAGGTATTGACCGGCTCGGCTGGCTTTGCTTCCGCGGTTACTGCTGATCCGTTGAGCTCAGGAGCGACTTCCGGCCTGGCATTTTTCTGTTGCCACGCCTCATAGGCCGATCTTGCATCGTAGAAGAACACTGCAAAAACGAAAAGCGCGAAAATGATCGGAATAATGCTTCCCCACTTCAGCCAGTCGAACAGGGTAACATTGATAATATAGCCGATACCGCCCGAGACGAAGCTCATGGTACTTTCGGAATTGCTCATCAGGATGATATACCCCATTAACGCACTTACCCACAGTGTAAAAAAGACTACCTCCTTCGTAACTCTGTTCAATGGAAGTATTTCGCGGTCAAAAGCCATTTTCCAGCCTGCCACGATCGGAACAAGCGGTAGTAGCAGGGCGCCTACCCCGAACCATCTGTAAACAAAGAAATGAGAAATCACGGCACCCAGCACGCCGAAGAAATTGCGCGTTTGCCGCCCTGCATCGCGAACTGACTGCTGCCCCAGCCCGTCGATCACGCTCTGGTCCGAAATGCCGGTAACGAGATAGGAAATGAATGCTATTTCAAGAAATATCCCTAGCAGAATAAAAAATGTGCCCCAGGCTAATGTGCCTTTGGGACTCGAAAAAAGTTGCTCCCAATCAAAAGAGAAGCGAATACCGGATTCCGCAGTTTCCTCCGCTTTTTGACGTTGTGTGTTTCCTCTCGGCTTATTGACAGACATTTATTTCAACTCTGGGATGCGTGAATGCTTAATTTGTACTTCTTACCGCCCGACAAACGCCTTGCAAATCCGCTTGACGAGCCCCGGACCTTCGTAAATGAACCCGGTATATAATTGAATTAATGCAGCTCCTGCATTTTTTTTCTCCAAAGCCTCTCCCGGCGAAGCGATTCCGCCAACGCCGATTACCGGAAATGCATGGTTCGATTTATCGCAAAGGTAACGAATTACTTCCGTTGACCGATGTGTAAGTGGCGCGCCGCTTAGCCCGCCAGCTCCTATTTTTTCGATCTCACGCTTCTCAGTGCGAAGGTTTTCCCGTCCTATTGTAGTATTGGTTGCAATCACGCCGGCAATTCCAGTTTCTTTAACAATATCAATAATATCGTCCAGCTGGCTGTTCGTTAAATCGGGAGCAATCTTTAAAAATATAGGTTTTGGATTGAATTTTTCGCGATTCTTTGTCTGAAGTTCTTTCAGCAAAGCGGTGAGCGGCTCCTTTTCCTGCAAATCGCGCAAACCAGGCGTATTAGGTGAGCTTACATTAACAACAAAATAGTCTACAACATCAAATAACTCCCGAAAACAGATCAGGTAATCGCTCAATGCCTGGTCGTTGGGGGTGTCCTTATTTTTACCAATATTCCCCCCCACCATAATCTTCGACTGCCTCTTCGCAAGTTTCGCTGAGGCTACTGCCGCTCCCTTGTTATTAAAACCCATTCTGTTGATCAGCGCCTTATCCTTTTTTAACCTGAACAACCTGGGCTTATCGTTTCCGGGTTGCGGGCGGGGCGTAACGGTACCTATCTCAATATACCCGAACCCCAACGCTTCGAAATAGTCGACCATTTCTGCATTTTTATCAAAACCTGCTGCGAGGCCCACAGGATTTCGGAACCGGAGTCCGGCCACTTCCGTCACCAGGTCGGGATGCTCAAATGTGTACATCGATCGGATCAGCTGCGGCACAAACGGGATTTTGAAGGCGACGCGTAAAACTTCGCAAACAAAATAATGAATCCGCTCAGCATCAAACAGGAAAAGTATAGGGGAGATGAGAATTTTATACATGCTGCAAAAATAGCTTGTTTCACAGCAAGGGGTCGAAGCAAATGAAATTTATTTTTTATTATAACAAACCCAGCTACCGGTAAAGAAAATCTTCTTAAAGATATGACGCCGTATTGTGCTTTAATATTTCCTAATCTTTATTTTTTTATAATTTTATGTAATTCTTTCCGTAAAACACACGTTACGATTATTCAGGTAACTTTGCATTTTCAGAGTTTTTTCTGGTGCTTTTTACTTTTCCCACACTATTCCAATTTGCATTCTGACAACTTTACTCCTAATAAAAATTAAATCCTGTATCCGTGATAAAATCTACTTTTCTGCATGTTATCGCACTTTTTACACTCCCTGTAAGTCTTTTTGCCAGCAGCGTTCCCACTTTTTCTGATCCCGTTACGGTAACGTCACCGGTTGTTGATGGCGGTAAGCTGGTAGGCAAGATTGTGGAAGCCCCTACCAATGCTGTCGTGAGTTTTGCTACGGTTGCACTTCTGGCTGCCCGCGACTCTTCGATCACGGACGGAGTGGTAGCAGATGAAAATGGAGTATTTGCGATCGCCAATGTTGCACCGGGTAGTTATGTCTTGCGGGTTACCAACATGGGTTATCAAACGCTGTATGTACCTAACATCCGCGTGGCTGCGGAAGCTAATTTGCTCGACCTTGGGATGATCACGATTTTGCCAGAAGCTCAGAAGCTGGCTGAAGTTTTGGTAAGAGGCGAAAAAAGTATGATCGTTGATGATATCGATAAAAAGATCGTCAATATTGGAAAGGATATGCTCGCTACCAGTAACAATGTGAGCGACCTGCTTGAAAAGGTACCGGCAGTTTCGCTGGATGAAAACGGCAACCCGCAGGTTCGTGGAAAGGGAAATGTGGTTGTGCTGATCGACGGAAAACCTTCCAATCTCTATGGAAGCGATCTTCCAACGATATTGCAATCCTTCCCGGCCAACCTGATCGAACGGATCGACGTAATGACGACACCGTCTGCCAAGTACGAAGGAGAAGGTGCATCGGGTGTTATTGATATCATCACTAAAAAGACCAAAATCCGGGGAATGAATGGGGGATTGCGCATCGGGCTTGGCAATAAAAACAACCACAATGCTTCCGGCAACATCAGCTACCGCGCCGGGAAATTCGGCATGAACGCTTCCCTGAGCGGCCAGAGCCGTGGCATGACCTGGAAAAGAACATTGAACCGTGAAAATTTCATCTCCGAAAACACGTCGCATCTTGAACAAACCGGGACGGGAGATAACTTCGGTAAAAGCGCTTTTGGCCGGATAGGCCTTAATTATGATTTCAATGAAAAGAACTCGCTGGAAGTTGGCGTGAACTACTCGGGCAATGACAGCAAAAATAACAGTAACCTGCTCAACGAAACCAGTGACGCCACAGGTGCAGTTTATGAAAGTTTCCGCCGGCTGAATGCCAGCACTGGCAATGGAAACAATATGAATTTCAATCTTGATTACCGCAAAAAGTTTGACGACAAAGACCACCAGTTCACTTTTACGACCAGTTATTCCCTGGGCGAATCGGATGGTGAATCTTTTTTTGCACAGGAAAGTAAGATTGACAGCCTGATACGGAACCAGCAGAACCTGCGTGACAACAATCGTAAATCGCTTTTTATCAATACCGATTACACCTGGCCGATCACACCCAAAGCTACGCTGGAAGCAGGCTTGCGGACACGCATGAGCTCAAACGATAATACCAATTCCTTCTATACGATGGATCGGGAAACGGGTTCTTATGAATTTGATGAGAATATCAGTAACATATTCGGCTACCGGGATGCGACTTATACCGGTTTCATGACATTTTCTCAAAAAACCGATCTGTGGGGAATGCGTGCCGGGTTGCGCGTAACCGACTACAACCAGGATATTAATCAGATCAGCGCGAACAGAGAATTTAGCGTACACTTTCTGACACTTGTACCTTCGCTGGCCCTGACGCGCAAGCTGGGCGAATCGTCGCAGATCAAACTCAATTACAGCCGCCGCGTGCAGCGCCCGGAAGCCGATTGGCTCAATCCCTTCACCGATGTATCCGACCCCAGAAACGTAAAGTCTGGCAACCCCAACCTGCGTCCTGAATTTACACACAAGGCGGAAATGGGCTTTTCTAATTATGAGGCTTCCGGTGGATTCGGACCTTCCCTTTTTATGGATTACTCCAACAACGCGATTACCCAGCTCAGGACGATTGACGAAAGCGGTGTTTCACTCACACGTTACGACAACGTGGGCCGGGAACTTTCCTATGGTTTCGAAACCGATTTTTCACAAAAAATCGGTGAAGTACTTAAAATTAACGGAAGCGGCAGGGTTTTCCGGAGCGAGGTGGTATCCCAACTGGCCCAGATCGATAACCGCACGTGGAGTTATTCCGGTAACCTGAACGCATTCGTGACGTTACCTGCCGATTTTCGTGCGTCGGCTTATGTCAACTATGAGGGTCCCCGGGCTATTGCGCAGGGAACACGGGAGGGTGTGTTTATCGCCAATATGGGTATCAGAAAGGACTTGTTGGAAAAGAAGGCCACAATTTCTTTTAATGTCCAGGACATCTTTTTGTCCAGGGCTTATAAGAGTCAGCTGGGTACAGCCACCTATTCCCAGGCTTCACACTGGCAACAAACGAATCGACAGGTTAACCTGACATTCCAATACAGATTCGGCAAGATCTCCTCGAGCGGCGATGACGCTTAACAAAAGTTAACAAAACAATTTGTCAGGAAGAGGAAGGGCGCGTGTAGCTCTTCCTTTTTGTTTTTACCGGTAAGCTACCGCATATTATTGCTACTATGCCAAAAATGGAATGGTTTTTGCAAAGCATTAAAAAATGAGGAAAAGAACGTCGAATCTGGCATAATTAAACCTCAGGTGCGGATACTGATCTAAAATGTTGTAATTACGCAGACCATCAATATATGGACCCTGGCAACATTTTTAAACAATAACATTTAATCCACATGAAAAATACACCGAAAATCTTAATCGCACTATTGCTGATCAGCACCGCTTCATTTGCCCAAAAAATCCCCGCAGATTCCATCTTCGCAAACTTTTATAAAGCGACAGGCGGAAAAGCACTTTGGGACGGAGTCAAATCTTTCAGCCTCAAAAGAAGCTATGCAGCCGCAGCAGCTGCTCCTTACGTAGCCGATTTCACTGTATCGCTTCCTGATCAATCTATTTATAAATCCAAAACCATCATGAAACGCAGTTTCGTCTATACTGTGAAAGGCAATGAGGGATGGATCAAAGTGCCTATTGGTCAGCGTATGGATGTGAAAGACCTGAGCCAGGCAGAGCAGCAAAATATGCGCCTTGAAATGTACGATCTGATCGCACCATTTCTCGATTACAAGAAAAGAGGGCTGATCGCAACTACGGTAGGTACCGAAACTTTAAATGGCGCGCAGGTAAACCAGGTAGAGTTACAGGGGAAAGGTGTGAAATATAACCTTTATTTTGACGCAAAAACAGGGCTTCTGGTGCGCCAGAAAGAAAATCAAGCCGGCGTTGAAACCACAACCGATATGTCGGATTACGTGAAGTCAGATTATGGATTGTCTTTCCCGTCGAAATTGGTTGAAGTCAACTCGGTGGATAAAAAACCGGTAACGATCAAGTCGGCAGTAACTGTAAATGCACCTGTGAAAGTCGAATTGTTCAAGAGATAACAGGTTGGATATTAATTAAGTGTAACTGGATGGTCAGCAATATAATCTGACCGTCCAGATTTTTTATCAGGGAGCGCAATCACTCATTGTCTGTTTCAGGCTGAGGCAAACGGAATACAAGTCGGGGATGAAGAAAGTATTGAAAGTACTGGCAATTATAATTTTAACAGTATTGATTCTGGTCGGGGTGCTGATCTGGGGAATTACGACACCGTACGGGCAGAATGTTTTAACATCCCAGGCGAATTCATTCCTGCGAAAAAAGCTCAAAACCAATGTCAGTATCGAGAAGGTCCGCTTCGACATTCCGGACTGGATCATGCTGGAAGGTGTTTATTTCGAAGATACCCACGGCGACACGCTTGTTTCCGGCAAAAGACTGTACGTGGATCTGGATATGTTCAGTCTCATAAAGGGAAATATTGGTATCAACAAAGTGGAGCTGGAAGGGATCAATGCAAATATCAACCGGGTACTTCCCGATACCGTTTTCAATTTCCAGTTTATTGTCGATGCATTTGCCAGTACGGACACGACTACCGTAGAAGATACTACCGCTGCGCCGTTGGAAATGCGACTCGATCAGATCTCGCTCAAACAAGTACGGCTTTCTTATCGCGATGCTGTAACGGGAATGGACGCAATCGCCGTTATTGATTCGGCACACGTCAAGTTTGACAAATTCAACCCTACCCTTTCCCAATACCACCCAACTATGGTTGCCTTGCTGAACAGCGAGGCGAAACTGCGGATGTATGCACCACTTAAAACCGCCGCAGCTGGCCCGCCAGTCGCTGAACCAAAAACTGAGCCGGGGGACACGTTAGATCTGAAATTGGGCGATATTGATATCAGCCAGTTCAAATTTCAGTTTGAAGATGAGGTTTCAGGTTTGAAAAACGGGATCACGCTTGACAAGTTGCAGGGACATATCAATAAGCTTTTTCTGGAAAGCCAGCAGGTGGATGTAAAAAGTGTGAGCCTGGAAAACATGTCGCTTTTTGCGGAGTTTGCTAAAAAGCAAAAGGTGGCCGAAAAGAAGGATACTACTGCTACTGCACCCGAAACGCCGGGCTGGAATGTAAAAGTGGGGCAGATAAAATTAGTAAATAATGATATCCGGTACGATGATAACAACTCCCCTGCTCAACCAAGAGGACTCGACTTTGCGCATTTGAATATAAAAGACCTGAATATCGATCTGCAGGATTTTATCTTCTCGCCGGAAACGATAGCGGGAGCGTTGAAATCTGGTTCATTCAATGAAAAAAGCGGATTTAAATTACGGGAATTTCATACCGATTTCGCTTACGGGGAACAGGAAACTTACCTGCGCAACCTCCTGGTAAGGACTCCCAATACGACCTTGCGCGACGAATTAAGCCTGCGTTACGCTAATCTGGAACAGCTCACAAACGATATTGCGAAAGTCAAACTCAAACTGAAACTGACCAACAGCCGCGTTTCTTTTGCCGATGTACTGTTGATCATGCCGGATCTGGCGAAAACGCCTCCTTTTGACAAAGAACCAAATGGTGTAGTGCAAGGCTCGGCCAATATCACCGGCTCCGTGAATGATATGCTGATTTCGAAAGCCGATTTCCGCATGCTCAATGGAACGGTACTAAATATAAATGGTCGCGTGCAGGGATTGCCGGAAGCTGAAAAACTGGCAATGGATCTCAATATCAGCGAAATTTCCTCTACTAAACAGGATTTGATGAAAATGCTTCCCGATAGCGCAGTACCTGCGTCGATCGAGCTGCCGGAGGATATTAAGATTTCGGGTAAGGTGAAGGGTTCGATGGAAAACCTGACGATGACCACGACCATCAACACTTCTTTTGGAACGGGAACATTTTCCGGAAACCTGAAAAATATTACCGATAGCTTAAAAGCACAATACAACGGTACGCTCGCATTCGAGGATTTTGATCTTGGCAAACTTACAAAACAGCCACCCGCGGAAATGGGCAAGCTTACGCTCCGGACGGATCTGGAAGGTGTCGGTTATGCGCCTAATACCATGAAAGCACGGCTCGACGGAACGATCGCCAGTGCAGATATTAAAGGTTATGTATATCAAAACCTGACATTAAAAGGCGACATAGACCATGGAATGGCGAATGTAACAGCCGATATGGAAGACCGGAACATCGACGTCAACCTCACTGCCCAGGCTGATCTTTCCAAAGAATATCCTGCCGTAAAAGCAGACTTGTCGATCGACCATCTTGACCTGACTGCGCTAAATCTATATGCAGACTCTTTGCAGATCAAAGGGGATATCCAAGTCGATATGCCTTCGACCAACCCTGAAAATCCCCTTGGAACAGTCAATATCAGTGACCTGGTACTTACCCACCACCGCCGGCCAACTACCGTCGCAAATATCAATATGGCGCTGACGGATTCGAGCGGAAAGCGGCAGGCCAATATCGATTCGCCTTTTTTGAAGGTAAAAATGGAGGGTGATTATTCCTACACTAAACTTGGCGACGCCTTATTGACGGAGATTGGGAAACACTTTAAAGCACCGGACCTTACTTACACGGAAGTAACCAAGCCGGTCAACTTTACGTTGGACGCCACGGTAACTAACCACCCGGTTTTTCAAATGTTCGCGCCGCAGTTGCGTGAGATGAACCCAATTCAGTTTCATGCCGAGATGGACAACCAGAAAGATTCATCGATTGTGGCGAAACTGAGTATTCCAATGGTGGATTACGACAGTATCCGAATCGAGCGCGTTTCCGTTGATTTGAGTACCGTGGATGAAAATGCCGCGCTGAATGCGAATGTTGGCTCGGTAAACACAGGCAGTTTCAGAGTACAAAAAGCCTCTTTGGCGAGCAAAATCGTTAATAATGACGTCAAATTTGACTTCATCGTAAGAGATTCTGTCAATACCGAACAGCATATGGTGAAAGGTGACCTGATGATCGCTGACAACCGCTACCGCCTCAACCTGCGCGAAAACCTGCTCTTAAATTATAGTGAATGGGCGACAGACACTTCTGGCTACATTCAATATACCACTGATAGTCTTTATGTAAAGGATTTTATAATTAAAAATGGCGAACAGTCGCTGGTGATCAATTCTACTACCCCAGAGCCGAATAGTCCGCTGGATATTGCCATGTCCAATATCTCCATTGGAAAACTGATCGAAATCGCTACCCGCGATTCGACGATGGCGACGGGAATATTGAATGGGAAGGTACTTTTGAGCAATTATATGACTGCGCCGGTTTATACCGGTGACCTGACGATCGACAGTCTGGCGGTGACCAAAATTCCGGTAGGAAATCTGTCGGTGAAATCGACCAATGAAACCGAAGACCTGATCAAGGTTGCGATGTCGCTTGTGAGCAGCCAGAATGATATTGCCATCGACGGAAGTTACAACCTGAAATCCGACTCGCCGATGGATTTCAAAATGGCACTAAAAAAGCTCAGTGCACAGACAATCGAGGCATTCAGTTTTGGGGAGTTGAAAAGAGCAGAAGGTAACCTGACGGGAGATATTGCAATTACAGGCGCAACCGACAGCCCCCGCCTGAATGGCGCAGTTAATTTCGACAAAGTAGCTTTCAAAGCAACACAGCTCGGCTCGCGCTATTCGCTGGCAAATCAGAAGATCCAGTTTAACGGACAAAAGATCAATTTCAACAATTTCACGATCGCCGATTCGCTGAACCAGCAAATGAAGATCAACGGGAATGTGGATATTGCCAATATCCCGAATGTAGGATACGACCTGACGATAGAGGGTAAGAATTTCAACGTTCTTAATTCTACACAAAAAGAAAACGAACTGTTTTTCGGAAAGGCCAACATTGACGCTAACCTGACAGTAAAAGGTGTAGGCAGTAAGTCGGTGATCGACGGGAGCGTAAAAGTAGACCCGGGCAGCAACATTACTTTTGTGATGCCAAATGACGCTACCGAGGCTGGCGACGCGACGAAAGGGGTGATAGAATTTGTCGATATGAGCGATTCTACACAAATCGCGCTGGCTGATTCTGCTGAGAAAGCTGAAAATATAGTAGTCGACTTCGCTTCGCAAATCTCGCTGGATATTGCCGTTGACGATAAATCTGAGTTTAAAGTAGTGATCGATGAATTGAATGGTGACAATATCCGATTGAAAGGAAATGCGCAGCTCAATACCGGTATTGCACCAAATGGTCAGCTATTCCTGCTCGGTTCTTACGATCTGACAGAAGGTTCTTACGATCTTACATTGCAGATTCTGAAGAGGCAGTTTCAAATCAAAAAAGAAAGCACTTTGCTTTGGACCGGCGATCCGATGAAAGCGGACCTGAATATTACTGCCGCCTATGAAGTAGAGGTGGATCCGGGCTCGATCGCCTCCAAATTCCAGGGAGCGAGCAAGATCCCCATCGAAGTGCAGATCGTGATCACAGGTAACCTGACTACTCCCAATATTACATTCAATATTGTTCCCGGTACCGGCATTGACGAACAGATAAAAAGTGACATTACCGGCCAGATTTTCTGGAATGATATGAAGAATAATCCTTCGGAAATGAACAAGCAGGCATTCGCACTGCTGATCACGAATAAGTTTATTACCGACCAATCGTCTTCCGGTTTCAACCTGGGCTCCAGTGCAGAAGCAGTGGCGCGGCAGAGTGTGAGCCAGCTATTGAGCGACCAGCTGAATAACCTGGCTTCCGACCTGATCAAAGGGGTTGACCTGGATATCGGACTTAACTCGACCGCTGATCAAACCACCGGCGCACGTACCGATTTGAATGTAGGGTTGAGCAAAGCTTTCCTGAACGATCGTTTGAAGGTTTCAGTGGGTAAAAATTTCGAGCTGGAAAGTCAGTCAAATTCTGCGAGTTCTTCAGAGGTATTCGACAACATCGCACTCGATTACTCCATTTCCAAAGACGGCAGGTATATGTTCAGGGGGTATCGTAAAAATCAATATCAATCCATTCTGGAAGGTTTTATTATAGAAACCGGCGTGAGTTTCATTGTTACGGCGGATTATGATCTGTTCCGTGAATTTTTTCAAAAGCGAAATGAAGAATAGTCTGTTTGTCATACTGGTATCATGCTTATTTCTGGGCGGCTGTTCAGTGAATAAATATGTTCCCGCCGGGCAAAGTTTATATGTAGGAAGCAAGGTCAACGTGACGCCCGACAGCATCTCCAGGCCAAATGTCTCCGGCGTGGCGGATCAGCTCGAAGGGCTGGTGAAACCGCCGCCAAATAAGACACTTTTCGGCTTCGCATGGAAAGTATGGTTTTACTACTGGATCGGTGAACCGAAAGACGAAGGCGGCCTCCGGAGCTGGTTCCGCAACAAGCTGGGAGAAGAACCACGTTTTGCTACCGAACGTGTGGCGGATATCAATGCAGCCAATATGGTATCTCATCTCGACAACGAAGGTTATTACCGCTCTTCCGTACAAGGCAAGGTTGTTCCAACCAAAAAGCAAAAACGCCGCACTGCGGTCATGGAGTTCGATGCATACGTAATGCCGCGATATGTAATTAATCAATTCAACTACGTGGTTCCGGATAGCTCTTTGTTTAACAGGGATCTTGTGAAGGCTAAGGAGAAAACACTTTTCAGAAAAGGTGATCCGATCAGGCTGGACGTCGTTACAGCCGAAAGAACACGCATTGATCAGGAATTAAAAGGAAAAGGCTATTACTTTTTCAATCCTGATTATCTGATCGTCAAGGTCGATTCGACGATCGGACGGGCAGATTCTACATTGGGGCCGCAGCAGGTTAACCTGTTTCTGGAAGTGAAGAAAGAAACCGCGCAGACTTCTCTGAAGCAGTATTTTATCAATAATATTTTCGTAAACACAGGCACACAGGAAAATCAGAGTGCCGACTCCGTTGTAACACGCGGACCGTTGCGCAGGGGCATCCAGGTTACAGACCCTGGCAAGCTATACAAGCGACGGATATTCTACGACGCGATTGGTTTCCGGAGGGGAAATATGTATACCAACACCATGCACGAAGTATCACTGTCGAGGCTGGTCAACCTCCAAAATTTTCGTTTTGTAAAAAACCGTTTCGATCTCGTGCCGCGTTCAGACTCTGCTTTACTGGATGTGTATTACGATCTGGCGCCGATGAAGAAAAAGTCGCTGCAAACGACATTGAGCGCCAGTACCAAATCGAACAACCTGGGCGGTTCTCAGCTGGACGTAACCTGGCGGAACCGGAATTTTTTCAGGGGTGCAGAGATGTTGTCTGTTAATGCTTATTACGGATTCGACGTTCAGTTAGGCGGTAATCGAAGTGAAAGTATCAGTGCTTTGAGAAAAATTGGGAATGAATATATCCGATATGGTGCCAGAGCAGATCTTTCTTTCCCCAGGTTTATTATTCCATTTGTTCGGATAAGACCCGAAAAAAGCCAGGCTTTGCCTAAAACTATTTTATCTCTTAACTATGAGAACCGGGTACAGCGCGGACTCTATACCACTACTTCCATAAGGGGCGACTGGTCTTATGTTTGGAGCAAAAAATCAGAAGTTGTCCACACGCTCGCGCCGTTTTCTATTAACTATGTAACAACCGGGGGACTCAATCTTGAAAACATCGCTAAAATTGCTGAAAGCCCAAATACCAATCCGCTTGACACAGATAGACTATACAAAATCATTGACGCGAAATATTTTATTGCAGGATCCAATTATAGCATCTCTTACCGCCCCACTCCGCGGCCTTTCAGCAAAAATCAATTCGCGTTGACTGGCGGTATAGACTATGGTGGTAATCTCCTCAGTTTATTTGCAAAAAGACCCCTGCCACCCGATGACACATTGCCAAAGGAATTTTTGAAAGTACCCGTTTTTCAATATGTAAAAGTAGATGGAGATATCCGGTACTACCGCACACTTACTCCTTCCATTAAATGGGCCAATCGCTTGTTAGTAGGAATGATAAAGCCGTATGGTAATTCTAAAACAATGCCTACTCCACAGTTCAAACAGTATTTCGGTGGCGGTAGCACTGGAATCCGTGCATTTCGGGCACGGGCACTCGGCCCGGGCTCTCTTGAACCGGATACAGCGAGTTTCAATTTGTTAGGATATCAGCAATTCGGCGATATTCGCATGGAATTCAACACAGAGTTTAGGGTTAAATTCACCAATATTATTAACGGCGCTGTGTTTATGGATGCTGGAAACATCTGGTCCTTTGGCGACACGACGCGAATCGGCTATGGTTCCAAGGCATTAATAAAAAATGGATTTATAAAGCAACTAGCGGTAGGCGGTGGTATTGGTTTACGCCTTGACTTTTCCTATTT
The DNA here is from genome assembly GCF_008369915.1 of Dyadobacter sp. UC 10. Lineage (NCBI taxonomy): Bacteria > Pseudomonadati > Bacteroidota > Cytophagia > Cytophagales > Spirosomataceae > Dyadobacter > Dyadobacter aurulentus. The sequence continues at coordinate 1,736,012 of NZ_VSRN01000001.1, forward strand.
AGTGTTCAGGCTCGACTTGGCTACTCCTTTCAGAAAACCCTGGTACAGAGAGTTGAGAAATCCTGAGGATCCTTTCGGAGCGCCAATATCAAAGAATACCTGGGTATTTAACGAAATTGATTTTGGAAGTAAAGCTTGGCGGCGGGAGAATTTGATATTGAATATCGCGGTTGGCTTGCCATTTTGATAATCACATAGCTTACTTCGATTATTTCGATATTTTTCAGGAGGGTTCACAGGATTGGATGATTGCCATGACAATAAATGCCCCAGCGGGGCACCCTGCTTATAGACAAATACACCATTTTTTCAAGCTCCAAAGGAGCTCCCTGCAAAACCAAATCGAAACGCTATTTCATCTCCTGGCACAATTCCACCAATATGCCGTTCGTGCCTTTTGGATGAAGGAAGCAAACCAACTTATTATCAGCCCCCGGCTTCGGATCAGGGCTTAAAAGTGTAAAACCTTCATTTTCAAGACGTGTCATTTCCGCTCGGATATCGTCGACTTCGAAGGCAATATGGTGAAATCCTTCGCCTTTTTTCTCAATAAATCTGGCGATGACACTGTCGGAATGAGTGGCTTCCAACAGCTCTATTTTGGTTTGATTAATTTTGAAAAATGAAGTCGCAACACTTTCGGAATCGACGGTTTCCCGCTTATAAGGTACTGTGTTGAACAGGCTGGCAAACAATTTCTCTGCCGCCGCCAGCTCTTTCACCGCAATACCGATATGCTCCACATTAATCATAATCAAACTCTAAACTCATAAACTATGAACCCGCAAACTACTTCCTGTTATCTCCTCCCCCAACCATGCTCAGATAGCTTTCATACCTGCTCAAAGCGATTTCGCCTTCGGTAACGGCTGTCTTCACAGCACAGCCGGGCTCGTTGATATGCTGGCAGTTGTTGAACCTGCACTGATTTAACAATTCACGCATTTCGGGGAAATAATGGCTGATTTCTTCCGGCTTCATATCAGCCAGCCCAAGCTCCTTAATACCAGGTGAATCAATGATATAAGTGCCCTCCCCAAGCTCGAACATCTCAGCAAAAGTCGTCGTATGTACACCCTTGTTAGCAAAAGTTGAAACCTCCTGGGTTTTAATCGAAAGCCCCGGCGCGATGGCATTCACCAATGTGGACTTACCTACCCCCGAATGCCCGGAAAGCAGCGAAACCTTGCCTTGAAGCAGTTCCGAAAAGTGTTCCAGCCCGGTTTGACCCAATGCCGTGACTGCGAGACAGCGGTATCCCAGACTTTCATAAAGCTCCATCAGTTCTGCCTGAAACTCCTTCATTTCATCATTCAGCAGATCCTGTTTGTTAAAAACCAATACGCCCGGAATGCGGAAGGATTCGATCGCGACCAGAAAACGGTCGATGAAGCCGAGTGAAGTCCTTGGAAATACCAGCGTCGCGATCAATATCGCCTGATCCACATTCGCTGCCAGTAAATGCGCATGGGCTGTTTTATGCACCGATTGCCGGATCACATAATTCTCCCTAGGCAATATCTCATGGATTATGCCGAAATTCTCTCCTTCATCTTCTATTTCAAATCTGACGAAATCACCAACGGCGATCGGATTGGTTACTTTCAATCCCAGTGCCTTAAATTTTCCTTTTAATCTGCACTGCCATATATGGCCGTCCGTATCGTCACGTACCTCGTACCATGAGCCGGTTGATCGCAGTACCAATCCTCTGTTCAAGCCCATTCTTCTATTTTTTTGTCTAAGTACAGCAAATAAAAAGGAGATTTCCACAGTCACACAAAAAATGTTACCGCTTTGCACATTTTGAGCATATTAATTCAGTAGTTCTTACCCATTTGTAACCTTTACTCATGATAAGGTACCTGCTCCCGGAGACCTGGCCAATACACCAAATTTTGACCAATCGAGTTCTGCAATACGTTCGAAGTAAGGTGTCAATTTATATTTACTAAATAATATTTTTTAAAAATTCCTCTCTTCGGGGCTTTTTTCATACATTAGTTGGGATATCTAGTAAAGAATTTTAAAAATACACCTCAAAAGAGTTTAGTCCCGATGAATCTAGTTGCCGAAGAACCGAATTCGGTTATTGACATTCGTAAGAACCGTGTCAAGAGCAATCTTTTGCTTCATTTATATCAAAACGGCGACACTTCGATCAACAGAATGGCGCGGCTGTTTCATGCCAGTATTCCTTCTGCTACCGGGATCGTCAATGACCTTATCCGGGAAGGATGGATTACCGAAACAGGTACCGGCCCTGCCCGGGCAGGACGCCCGCCTGTGCTTTACGGCCTGAATGCCAGGAAGTACCTGACGGTCATCATGGATATTAACAGGCATGATACGCAGCTCGTCGTTTTTGATCTTCATAATCAGCTTATAATTAAAAAGAAGGTAGATATACGCCTGGACGATTCAGCTACTTTTTTGGAGCAGTTGTTCGACTTTGCCGACGATTTTCTGGCTTCCAACAATATCAGTTCCAGTAAGCTTTGGGGAATCGGGGTTTCCATGCCCGGCCTCATTAACTCGTCGCAGGGAGTTAACCTCACATATCTTAACCTCACACCACCGGGCGTCCCGCTGGTCGCTCATCTGAGAAACCATTTCAGGCTGCCTGTTTGCTTATTTAACGATACCAAAGCTACCACGATCGGCGAGCACCGTTTCGGTCTTGCAATGCAAAAATCGCAGGTACTTACGATCAATATCGACTGGGGCGTTGGTCTGGGCATTATCATCAACGGAGAGGTCTTTAACGGTGCTTCCGGGTTTGCCGGTGAGCTGGGCCATATTCAGGTTAAGCCAGATGGTATGCTTTGTCACTGCGGCAAAGTCGGCTGCCTCGACACAATTACTTCCGCTATGGCGCTCATTCGCCAGGCAAAAGAAGGGATTGCAGCCGGCAGGGCTACAATTTTGACCCAGATCGTCAACAATGATCTTGATCTGCTGGAAACAAGTCATCTGATTGAAGCTGTGCACGCAGGCGACGAATTTTCAATTGACCTGCTGAGTAATGTGGGAACGGAGCTTGGCAAAGGGCTGGCTACGGCTGTCCATCTTTTCAACCCGGAAGTGATCATAGTAGGTGGATTACTTGCCGAGGCGGGTCCATTTATTTCCAATCCGATTGAACAGGCGATCAACAAATACTGCCTGTCCGACTTTAAGAACTCTTTGACACTGCACATCTCCAAACTGGGTGCAAAAGCGCGGCTGCTTGGTACGCAGGCTCATTTGTTCGAACACCTTATTGTTAAAGAGTTTCCATAAAAAAGAACGGCAAGGTGGTTCAACCGATGATTTGTTTCACCTTGCCCATGATAATTTCTGTGGCGCCAGTGCCCGACGCCACATAGGTTTCAGAAATGCGCCCTGCTGTGGCCCTTTTCGAATCGTTTGCAAGAAAATCACCTATTATTTGCTCTGCGGAAGCCACTCCTGACACCGGGAATGCGCCTCCCAGCGCTATCAGGTCAACTGCCTCCTGAAAACGCCGGTAACTTTTATCGCCAAAAATCACAGGTAGCCCGAAGGTAGCGGCTTCCAGAATGTTATGCAGGCCCACCCCGAAAGCTCCGCCAATAAATGCCATTTGTCCGTACTTGTACAAAGACGAAAGCATTCCCACATTGTCGATGATCAGGTAACTGTACGCACTTAAATCAGTAACCGAATGAAGTTCCGAATATAAAACAGACTTTCCGGCAAGCTGTTTCCGCCAGTCTCCGATTTCGTCCTTTTTAATTTCATGGGGCGCGATAATTGCTTTGAGCTGTGCCTCAAAACGGTTCAGGACCGGAATCAAAACCTGCATATCGGCTTCCCAGACTGAGCCGGCGACCAGGCAGGTCTGGTAATTTGTGAAAGCTGCGATCTCAGGCAGGTCACGCGCCTTCAAGGCGATTTCCTTTACCCTGTCGAACCGGGTGTCCCCCGCGATACTGCAGGCTGTGATACCGATCTGGCGGAGCATGGATACCGACTGTTCATTTTGCACAAAAAGATGATCGACAGCGCCGAGCATGTCCCGGTGCAGAAATCCCTGTGGCTTAAAATAGATCTGACCCGGTCTGAAAATGGACGAAAAAGAAAGAATGTATGCGTCGCTTTTTTTGAGCTCCTGCAGGTAATTAAGCCAAAACTCGTACTTGATAAAAAACGCGATCCTCGGTTTCACAATCTGCACAAAACGGGCAGCATTTGCATGCGTATCTATGGGAAGGTAACACACGAAATCGGCGCCGGTGTAATTTTTCCTGACCTCATACCCCGATGGCGAAAAAAAAGTCAGCAAAAGAAAATGATCCGGATAGGCCAATTTATATGCCTCCATCACCGGTCTTCCCTGCTCGAATTCCCCCAGAGAAGCGGCATGAAACCACGCTACAGGTTTCTTGCCTTCGCGGGCAGCAAGAGCTTTTTGCAAATTCTCAAACACATTGCGCCTGCCTTCTACGCCTGATTGTATTTTTTTGTTAAACGGTGCAGCAACCCTGATAAGTGAAGCGAAGAGATTGATTGCTGCCTGATAGATTATTTTACTCAATGGCGTTGATAGAAAGGATATTAGACAGAAATAAAGTTGTTGAAAATCACTTTTTATGTGAGCCTGCGGCAGGCTTTTTTCTATCTTTTTTCGTTAAAAGAACATAAAAGTACAAAATTCCGTTAAAGTGGATAACGCATGCAAAAGCTTATACGATTATTTTGTATTTTCACTTTTTAGAAGACACATACCTAGTTACGGAGAACTTATTTGACAAAATGATGCGTGTAAAACTTTTACTTTTAGTATCTATTCTGTTTGCACTATCAACAGATATATACGCTCAGCGCCGTGCTGCAAAGAATGAGGACAGTGAAGAGAGCTATAAATCATTCACTTCGGTAGGTATTTCAACCAATACCAATTCCGGTATACTCGGTGGTGCCGTTTTTCGGCAATCTTCTGCACTCTCATCAAAGCTCTTTGGTAAAAACCAATACCGCTACCTTGCACTTGAGGTAGTGAATGTAAAACACCCGAAAGAACTCTCCACGCAGGACTTCGTTACCGGAGCGCGGTTGGTTTTTGGCAAGCAAAACTATCTCTTTGTTATTCGCCCGGAATATGGGCGTGAACTTACCTTGTTTAACCGCCACGAAGACGAGGGTATTTCTATCAGCGGTATCATTGCCGCCGGGCCTTCACTTGGTCTGGAAAAGCCATATATGGTGCAATATCAATCAACTGACGGCCGCGTAGTGACCGAGCCCTTTGACCCGGTGAAACATGCGGGCAGCACGCAGACCCAGGGCGTTGTGGGAGCAGGAAGTTTCTTCCAGGGTTTTGGACAAATGAAAATCGTCCCGGGATTGCACGTCAAAACCGCGATGAGTTTCGAATTAAGTGCCTTCAGAGAGAACGTTACCGGCCTGGAAATTGGTTTTATTGCAGAAGCGTTCAGCCGGAAAACGAAAATTATGGCATTTGCCGAAAACAAAAGCTTCTTCACTTCCGGTTACCTGACCTTATACTTCGGCAGCAAAAAACGCTAGTTCCAATTACAAATTGATCGGTATCCGGAAAGGATGCGATCAGAGATTACAGATTTATATGATTGAATTACCAGTTATTCCATCGGAACGTAAAAGACGCCCCGACTGGTTGAGAGTTAAACTTCCCGCAGGACCAGAATTCCGGAAAGTAAGGCAGCTTGTCGACAATTATAAGCTCCACACCATCTGCGAAAGCGGAAGCTGTCCCAATATGGGCGAATGCTGGGGAGCGGGAACAGCTACATTTATGATCCTGGGCAACGTTTGTACCAGGAGCTGCAGCTTTTGCGCAGTAGCCACCGGCCGCCCTAACGAATACGACACCGACGAGCCCCGGCGTGTTGCAGAGGCGATTAAGCTTATGCAGGTAAAACATGCAGTAATCACATCTGTAAACCGCGATGAGCTGAAAGACAAGGGTGCCGAGATCTGGTACCAGACAGTAAGACAGGTAAAGGAAAATACGCCCGAGACAACGATAGAAACGCTGATCCCGGATGTAAAAAGCAACTGGGAGGCATTGATCCACATGATTGAGGCTGGCCAGGAGGTCGTATCTCATAATATGGAAACGGTAGAACGTTTATACCGCGCGGTGAGGCCGCAAGCTAAATATGCCCGCAGCCTCGAACAGATCAAACGTACCAAGGAATATGGTCAGCGGACTAAATCCGGGATTATGCTTGGACTCGGTGAGACCGTAGACGAAGTGTACAAAGCAATGGACGATCTGGCAGAAAACGGTCTTGATATATTGACATTAGGCCAATATCTCCAGCCAACTAAAATGCACCACGAAGTAATCGAGTGGATCACGCCTGAAATGTTTGAAAACTACAAAGAAGAGGGTTTGAAACGTGGCCTGAAATATGTGGAGTCCGGGCCGCTAGTCCGGTCCAGCTACCATGCTGAGCGACATGTTAATGTCCCTATTTAATCATTAGCTTTTACAAAAAGCCTGCTCTGCGATATTGGGAGCGGGCTTTTTTTATTTTAATGCATAAAAAACCAACCTCGATTCATGCGTGCAGGTGAGTCTTTTTTCCCGTTTTTTTATTTGGTTAATGTCTTAAAAAAAGTCAATTTTGTCTTTTAGTCTATACACTACGTCGTAATTCCGACTGATTAACTTTCAACTTATTTAGTTTATGCCGTACTTATTCACCTCGGAGTCCGTATCTGAAGGACACCCCGACAAGGTAGCAGATCAAATATCAGATGCACTCATTGATAATTTTTTAGCCTGGGATACCGACAGCAAAGTGGCTTGCGAAACACTGGTAACTACCGGTCAGGTGGTGCTGGCAGGCGAAGTCAAAACGAACACCTATCTTGACGTTCAGAAGATCACGAGAGAGGTAATCAGAAGGATTGGTTATACAAAAAGCGAGTACATGTTTGAGGCTAATTCCTGCGGAATTTTGTCTGCAATTCATGATCAGAGCGCGGATATTAACCAGGGTGTGGACCGTGCGGTATCTTCTTCCAGTTTTGAAGATAAAGCTAATGCACAAGGCGCTGGCGACCAGGGAATGATGTTCGGTTACGCTACCCGCGAAACTGAAAATTACATGCCTCTTGCGCTTGACCTGGCACATAAGATACTTCAGGAAATGTCGGCTATCCGTAACAACGAATTAAGCCTGATTCCTTACCTGCGCCCTGATGCGAAATCGCAGGTGACGATTGAATACAGCGACGATAACGTACCTCAGCGTATTGATACGATCGTTGTTTCTACGCAGCACGATGATTTCGATTCCGAAGAAGCAATGCTTGCAAAAATCAAGCAGGATATTATCAGTATTGTAATCCCACGCGTGAAGTCCAAGCTGACTCCTGAATTGCAGAAACTGTTCACCGGAGAGATCACTTACCATATTAACCCAACGGGTAAATTCGTAATCGGTGGCCCTCACGGAGATACCGGCCTGACGGGAAGAAAGATCATCGTTGACACTTACGGCGGTAAAGGTGCGCACGGTGGTGGTGCATTTTCCGGAAAAGATCCATCCAAAGTGGATCGTTCGGCAGCTTATGCCACACGCCACATTGCCAAAAACATGGTTGCATCAGGTCTTTGCGACGAAGTGCTTGTCCAGGTATCTTACGCGATCGGGGTCGCCAAGCCTTGCGGGTTGTATATCAATACTTACGGAACTGCGAAAGTAAGTGACAACGACGGCGTTATCGCTGAGAAAATCGGCGAAATCTTTGACTTGCGTCCGTATGCAATCGAGCAGAGATTGAAACTCCGCAACCCAATGTATTCTGAAACAGCCGCTTACGGTCATATGGGTCGTAAGAACGAAGTGGTAAAGAAATCTTTCAAAGGAGCGAACGGCGAAGAGAAGGAAGTGGAAGTAGAGCTTTTCACCTGGGAAAAATTAGATTTTGTTGATGCGATTAAGGAGAAGTTTTCGATCTGATTTCTGATAATATATAGCGACAAAAAAACCGGCACACAAAATGCCGGTTTTTTTGTTAGTCAAATATTCAAAATCAAAAATGAGCTTCCTCTTCCAGCTCACTATCATGTGCTATTCGTTCGATCATCCGCATTTTCTCGTAGTTTTTGGGGCGCGAAAAGAAGGTATAGATCGCGGGGATCACGTATAGTGTCAATACAAGTGAAAAGAGTAAGCCACCCATAATTACGATTCCCATTGACATCCGGCTTTTACCCGCCGAACCTAATGCCATCGCAATAGGCAAAGCCCCGAGGATTGTCGCTAAACTGGTCATTAAAATCGGCCTGAAACGTAGCGTCGCCGCTTCCAGTGCTGCTTCCTGGATACTTCTCCCCTGCTCCCGCAGCTGGTTCGCAAACTCCACAATCAGAATACCATTCTTAGTCACCAAGCCAATCAGCATAATCATTCCGATCTGGCTGAAAATATTCAGGGTCTGATCAAAGAACCAGAGCGAAAATACAGCCCCGCCTATCGCAAGCGGTACCGTGAACATGATTATAAACGGATCGACAAAGCTTTCGAACTGAGCTGCTAAAATAAAGTAGATCAATATCAATGCGAGAAAAAACGAGAACATGGTATTGGACGAACTCTCTGCGTAATCTCGTGACGCGCCACTCAATGCTGTTTGAATAGTCTCGTCTTTCAATTTGTCCCTGATCCTGTCCATTGCAGTAATACCGTCGCCAATGGTTTTTCCGGGTGCCAATGCAGCCTGTACCGTCGCGCTCATGTACCGGTTGTAGTGGAAAAGTTGCGGCGGGCTGCTTTCTTCCTCGGCTTTGACGATGTTATCAAGCTGTACCAGCGTGCCGTTGCTCGTTTTCACAAACATACTTTTCAAATCCAGCGGCTCGTCGCGGTTAATGCGGTCGTATTGCCCGATCACCTGATATTGCCTGCCGTTCATCGTAAAATAGCCGAAACGCTGCCCGGCAAAAGCCAGCTGCATGGTTTGAGCCACATCCTGTACGGAAACACCGAGCGACTTGGCTTTCTCACGGTCAATCGATATCTGAATCTCCGGCTTACTGAATTTGAGGTTTACGTCGGTGATCGCAAATGTTGGATCATTGGAAGCTTCTTCCATGAATTTTGGAAGATATTCTCTCAGCTTTTCGAAATCCGGCGCCTGGATCACATATTGGATCGGCAGGCCGCCGCGTGAGTCTACCGAAATTGTCTGCTGCTGCACTACAAAGGATTTTGCGTCGGGCATCAGCTTCAATTTCTGATTAATGTAATCCGCGATCTCCTGCTGAGTTTCCTTCCTGAATTCTTTATCAACCAGTGCAATCCTTCCGCTTCCGGTATTTGCGGCCCCTAAACCAGAGTTACCTGGTGAAGTAATGAGCATCAGCCCTTTTTTACCGGGCATGGAGTCCATCAGCATATCGCTGACACTCTTAACGTAACGGTCCGTAAATTCAAAAGACGATCCTTCGGGCGCCGTCATCGTGATCCTGAACCAGTTGCGATCGTCAAGCGGAGCAAGTTCTGATTGCAGGTCCTTTCCGAAAAACCAGATCATGCCAACAGTAATCAGTACCAGCGGTGCGGCTACCCAGCGCATTTTCAGAAACCGCGCAAGCGCATTACCGTAATTATCCGTGATTTTCTCAAAAAAAGGTTCGGTTTTTTCATAAAACCAGCTCCTCTTATGTGTTTTACGTACCAGGTAGGCATTCAGCATCGGGGTTAGCGTCAGTGACACAAATGCGGAAATCAATACAGCTGCGGAAATTACAATCCCAAATTCGCGAAACAACTTTCCGACAAAGCCTTCCATAAAAATCACCGGCAAAAACACGGAAGCCAATGTGATGGAAGTTGATAAAACGGCGAAAATAATTTCGTTAGCTCCTTTAATAGCAGCCTCAATAGGCCCCATTCCCTGCTCAATCTTCTTGAAAATGTTCTCCGTCACCACAATACCATCGTCGACCACCAGCCCGGTGGCCAACACGATCGCCAGCAATGTGAGTACATTGATCGAGAAGCCCATGATGTACATAATGAAGAACGTACCGATCAGGGAAACCGGAATATCGATCAGCGGGCGGAAGGCGATCAACCAATCCCGGAAAAACAAATAGATGATAATTACTACCAGGATAATCGCAATCAAAAGGGTTTCTCCAACTTCCTCAATGGATCTTTCAACAAAAATCGTGTTGTCGATCAGTGTATCGAGCTGGTAATCCTTGGGCAGTTCTTTTTTGATATCGGCCATTCTTTTGTTGACCTCCTCCGCGATATTCAGATAGTTGGCTCCGGGCATCGGCGAGATCGCGAGTCCGATCATGGGGATATTATCCAGCCTTAATATCGTTTCCTCGTTCTCAGGCCCCAACTGCGCAAAACCTATATCTTTCAAATGAATCGTTTGCGTCGCGGAATTTTTGACGATCATTTCATTAAAGTCCTCCTCAGTCCTGAACCTGCCGATCGTCTTGACCGTGAGCTCCGTATTGTCCCCCGCCAGTTTTCCACTGGGTAACTCCACATTTTCCTTGTCGAGTGCCACTTTAATATCCTGCGTCGTGATGCCCAGGGAAGCCATCTTGATCGGATCCATCCATACGCGCATCGCGTATTTTTTTTGCCCGAAAATCCGTATCTCACTTACTCCTTCAATGGTTTGAAGTCGCTGCGCGATCACGTTTTCGGCGTAGTCACTTACTTCCAGGTGGGACCTGGTGTCACTTTTAAAGGTCAATACGATAATAGGCTCCGAATTGGCATCGGCCTTACTTACCACGGGCGGGCCGTCGATATCGAGCGGCAAAGTCCGTGAGGCAGATCCTACTTTGTCACGCACATCATTCGCTGCCCGTTCCATATCCACACCAATATCGAATTCTACCGTGATCTGGCTGGTACCCTGGCTGCTGGTTGAATTAATCGATTTAATCCCTTCAATACTGTTCAGCTGCTTTTCGAGTGGCTCTGTGATCTGGGATTCAATAATGTCTGCATTCGCTCCGGTATAGCTTGTCCTGATCGAAACTACGGGCGGATCGATAGAAGGGAATTCACGCATTCCCAGGAATTTATAGCCCAGAAACCCGAAAAGAATGATCAGCAGGTTCATGACAATCGCAAGAACCGGCCGCTTGATAGAGAGTGTTGAAATACTCATAATAGGTAGGATATCAGTTCACCTTAACGGCTGTGTTTGGCTTGATTGCGATAATTCCCGAAGTAATCAGTGAATCGCCCTGCTGCAATCCTTCGATAACCTGAATTTTCTTGTCGGTCCGTAAACCGGTCGTAACCATCACTTCCTGCGCTTTGCCATTTTTTACAACAAAAACCTTCTTACCCTTCAAAACGGGCACTATTGCCTCCGTTGGGATCATCAGGGCCTTTTTGTTTGCATCAAGGTCTGCGAGGATTTTCACAAACATGCCGGGAACGAACCTGTCGCCCGGATTCTGGGCAATCGCACGCACCCTTAGCGTCCGCAGACTTTCATCCACTTTGGGATCAATCGCTAAAATTTTAGCGTGATAAGTCGACGGATCACCGTCCAGGCTGAATTTGACTGTATTTCCTACCCGGATATCAGGCGTATATTTTTCGGGAACTGTAAAATCGATTTTGACAGGATTGCTCTGAACAATCGTTACGATGGGCGTACCCGGAGCCAGATATGCGCCTTCACTAATGTATTTCAATCCGATCTTCCCGCTGAATGGTGCGCGGATCTCCGTTTTTTCCAGCTGTGCTTCCAATACCTCTTTCTCCGCCTCAAGTAATTTGATATTATTCGAAGTTACATCATACTCTTCCAGATTGATCGCCTCTACATTGAGCAGCTTCTTCTGCCGCGCTTCGATTTTCCTGCTCAGATCCTGATTGTATGCTACTTTCTGCAACTGCGCCTGCAACTCTCGGTCGTTAATTTTTGCGATCAGCTGCCCTTTAGTAATATAAGCTCCCTCCTTGATGTCAAGCTTCACTAGCCTGCCCGAAGTTTCGGCCATCAGGTTTACTTCTTCGTTGGGCAATACAGTGCCTGATGCAAATATTTGATTCTCAATAGTTTCATTTCCAACAACAAATACATTTACCGGCACTGCTCCCCCTCCGGAGGAATTTGCGGTTTTTCCCCCCGACCCTTTTGTTCCTACCGGGCTCTTGTCTGATCCTGGCTTGGAGAAGATAAATAGCTTTCCAATTACCAGGCCGACAATGATAATCCCGACCAGCATGATTGTACGCATGAGTTTACTTTAAATAAATTTCGTTCAAAAAGATTACTGATAATTTATATTTCCTGGAGAGTACTATTTAAAGATAGTTCTTATTGTAGAAAGCGGCAATCAGTAATTTTTATACTTCTCCCGAAGTGGAAAGTTGCTGTTACATTTGGTAATCAATATCTCCTTTTGCTAATTCATTTCCGCCACTCAATCGAGTTTTAGTATATTGAGTTTGATCGTCTATACCTGTCAAAATGAGCAAATCTCACAAACTTTCGATTCTTCTTTTCACACTATCCATATTCTTTTCAACTATGCACACAAACGGCCAGAATCCGGTCAAGACCTATGATGCCGACTGGAAAAAAGTGACAGACTTACAGGCGAAAGGTCTCAGCAAATCTGCATTGACGGAAGTCCGGGAAATTTACACGAAGGCCAAACGCGAGAAACAGCACGCGCAGTTGATCAAGGCAGCGATCAGTATGGTCAGTTTGCAGGCGGAGAACCGGGAAGACAGTGAGATTGCTGCTATTCAGGATTTTGAAAAAGAGCTTGCTGGCAGTTCGGGTGTTGTGAAATCGATTTTGAGCAGCCTTACTGCGAGTCAGTATTATCAATATTACCAATACAAAAGATGGCAGCTCTACCGGCGCACGGAAACTTCCGGCTTTGTCAAAAACGATATAAACACCTGGTCGACAGGCGATTTCCACCAAAGAATCACCGAATTGTACCTGGCGTCGCTTGAAAATGAGCAAGAGCTGAGGCAGACGAAGCTCGAACCATTTGATGCAATTATTACAAAAGGCAATTCCCGTCACCTGCGACCGACTTTATATGATTTGCTGGCGCACACGGCATTAAGCTACTTTTCGTCCGACGAGCGGGAATTAAAAAAGCCGACTTACGCATTTGAGATCAATGCTGCCTCTGCCTTTGATCCTGCTGCCGATTTTATACACCGGAAGTTTGAAACCAAAGATTCGGCCTCACTGGAATGGTATGCATTAAAACTTTACCAAAAACTCCTTGCATTTCATATCAATGATCCAAAATCTGACGCGCTGATCGATGCCGACCTGCTGCGTATTCAATATGTCAAGCAAAAATCGGTTCATGAAAACACCGACGAACTTTATTATCAGGCTATTAACCACCTGGCCAACCAATATCAGCAAACGCAGGCAGCGGCACAGGCCTGGTATTTACTGGCGAGCTACCATTTCGAGCGCGGGAGCAAATACAAACCAGGAGACGACACCACCGACCGGTTTGAGAAAGTCAAAGCGGTGTCTCTTTGCAAGGAAATTATCAAGCAAAATCCTGGCACGGAAGGTGGGATCAATGCTGCCAATTTGCTGAACAACATCCGTCAAAAATCTCTGGAATTTAATGCGGAGCAAGTAGTGGTTCCGGAAAAGCCATTTTTGCTTTTTATGCAATTCAAAAATATTAATAAACTCTATCTCAGGCTTGTAAAAGCAACAGCGGCACTGAAAACGGGCTTTGAAGAACGAGATAGTGACGTTTTCTGGCGGACCGTTTCAAAAGCGCCGCCGATCAGGCACTGGGAACAGGTTTTGCCGGACACCAGGGATTTCCAGAAACACAGCGTGGAAATTAAGGCTGACGCGCTGCCTGTCGGAGAATATATGCTACTCGCCAGTTCAAGTCCCGATTTTTCGGATACACAATCTGTCGGCGGCGTGCGGCTTTTGTATGTGAGCAATATCAGCTACGTGCAGCGTGAGCGCGACCATTTTGTATTGAACCGGGATACAGGTCAGCCACTTGCAGGGGCTACTGTGAAAAGGTGGGATTCGATGTTCGACTACAAAACGAGGACTTACAAGAAAAGTCTCGGCGCCACTTATACGACCGATAAAAACGGGTATTTTAAAGAGAATGTCCCTAGTCAGAAGCAAGTTCAAGGGGAAGCTTTTGAAATTATTTACGGTAATGACAAGCTCTTCATTCAGGAAGCGACCACTGGTTATTATTATGACGAGATTGAAAAAAATGACATTAAAAACACGATCTACCTTTTCACTGACCGCAGCTTATATCGCCCGGGGCAAACTGTTTATTTCAAAGGTATTGCAGCAGCAGGAAACACTGTGCTGAAAGACAAGAACCGCAAAATCAAGATCGAGCTACGCAATGCGAATAGTAAAAATGTTGATTCTACAACAAAAACGGTCAACGATTTTGGAAGTTTCTCCGGCAATTTCGTGTTGCCCCGAACCGGATTGAATGGCTCTTTTTCCATTGTAGCTGACGATGAGCACGTTGTTTCGTTTCATGTTGAAGAATACAAGAGGCCCCGATTCGAAGTACGTTTTGACACATTACGGCATACCTATAAGCTAGGAGACACAATTCGTGTTACGGGAAATGCGACTGCCTATGCGGGCAACCCGATCGACGGGACCAAAGTAGTATACAGAATTGTGCGGAATGAAAGGTTTCTGTATCCCTGGACCCGCCGGGGCAGGTACTATCCTAGTAGTTCACCAAAAGAAATCGCGCACGGCGAAACGTTCACTGATCAGGCGGGCCAGTTCCTGGTGGATTTCGAAGCAATACCGAATGCAAAAACGGATAAGAACCTTGATCCGGTTTTTAACTATACGGTTTATGCGGATGTAACGGATACAAACGGAGAAACCCGGAGTGCAGAAGCAACGATTTCAGTCGCCTATAAGTCGATTTTGATCAAATCCAAAATCCCGGAAAAGCTGGCGGCTGACAGTCTGAAAAGTTTCAGGATCCGCACGGAAAACATGAATGGTGAATTTGTTTCCGCGCCGGTCTCCATCAAAGTTACCCGCCTTATTCCTGAAAGCCGCCTGATCCGCCCGCGTTACTGGGCACAGCCGGATTTATTTGTAATGACGAAATCCGAATTCATAGCCAGTTTTCCGCATGACGAATATGACCACGAAACCGAAAAGGAGAGCTGGCCGGAGCAGGAGGTTGTTTTTGAAAAGAGACAGCTGACTGCTGATAGTCAGGATATATTACTTACCAACAAGTTATCACCCGGATTTTACAAAATTAATATTGCCACGAAAGACGCAAATGGAGAAGATGTAGCTGATATCAGGTACATCGAGCTCATTGACAATGAGAATAAGAAGCTATCAAAACCTGAATACCAATGGACAGAAAGCGGCCCGGCGGTTGAACCCGGACAGGAAACGAATGTGAAAGTCGCAACTTCCGCAGGGGATGTTTTCGTGATCAGCAGCGCTGGTAAAAGTCAAAATCCGAGCAATTTTTCATTTTTCAATTTAAACAATGAAAAAAGAACATTCCCGCTTTTGGCAAAAGAAGAAGACCGTGGCGGATATGCAATCGACTATGTATTTGTAAAACACAACAGGGTCCATCAGGCGCAAAATTTCGTCACTGTGCCCTGGACGAATAAGGAGCTGAAAATTGCATATGAAACATTTCGTGACAAAACATTGCCCGGCAGTAAAGAGCAATGGAAAGTTAAAATTTCAGGTTACAAAAAGGAACAGGTAGCAGCCGAAATGCTGGCAAGTATGTACGATGTTTCGCTTGATCAGTTTCATCCGCATCAGTGGACAAAACCGGATCACTGGCCGGTGGGATTAATGTTGAATAGATGGCAGAATGGGATCAACTTTATGCCTAAAGATGCGGAAATTGTAAGCTTTCAATTGTTCGTCGGAAAGTACTTCCAAAAGAGCTATGATCAACTTCAGAGCACTTATACCTCGCCACTTTTCAGAGCAGGGGGTGGGAGTGTGCGCAATCGACTGAGCCTGGCACGAAATCAGGCAATATCGAAGAAAATGGATATACCCGAAGAGGAACTGTCCGCCGCACCTGCACCGCCCATGCAAGGTGACGAAGAAGCATTATCTGATCTAATGATAGTGAGCTACGGAGAACAAAAGCCTCAGCCTTCTCCACAATCCGGTTCCGTCGAGCCCCGGAAAAATTTTAATGAAACTGCATTCTTCCTTCCGCAGCTTCTGACTAACAAAAATGGCGAAATCGAGTTTTCATTTACACTTCCCGAAGCACTGACGCGCTGGAAATTTCAGGCGCTGGCGCATACCCCTGAGCTGGCTTTCGGGTATAGTTCGAAAGAGATCGTTACCCAGAAAGAACTGATGGTGCAGCCAAATGCGCCCCGTTTTTTCAGGGAGGGTGATCAAATTACATTCCCTGTTAAAGTTTCCAGTCTGGCAGATCGGGAGTTGAAAGGAACGGTTTCGCTGCAATTATTTGATACTGAAACGAATCAGGAAATAGATCAGCTTTTTAATAATACCACCGCGTCGCAATCATTTACGATCGCCGCGCGCCAAAGTGTTACAGTTGGTTTTTCAATTGAAATACCTCGAAATTTTATCAAAACAATCAGCTGGCGGGTCATTGCGAAAGCGGACGGATTGTCTGACGGAGAAGAAAATTCACTCCCGGTATTGTCGAATCGAATGCTGGTTACAGAAAGTCTGCCGCTGCAAATGCGGGAAACGGGCAAAAAGCAGTTCAAATTTGATAAACTGCTCAATTCTGCCAATTCCAAAACACTGACGCACGAATCCCTCACTGTTGAATACACCAGCAACCCGGCCTGGTACGCGGTGCAGTCACTTCCCTATCTGATGGAATATCCCTACGAATGTGCCGAACAGACCTGGAACCGCTATTATGCCAATGCACTGGCCAGCTCGGTAGTGAAAAACACGCCAAAAATCGCGCAGATTTTTGCTTCATGGAAAACATTGGATACAGCCGCATTGACAAGTAACCTGCAAAAAAACGAAGAGCTGAAATCAGTGCTGCTGGAAGAAACTCCCTGGGTTTTGGCGGCGAAGTCGGAATCCGAACAAAAGCAGAATATCGCACTACTTTTCGATTTGACGAAAATAAGCGGAGAGCTCGATGCTAACCTGGCCAAATTGAGAGAGATGCAAAATGAAACCGGTGGATTTCCGTGGTTCAAAGGCGGTCGTGACGACTGTTACATTACGCAATATATCGTTACCGGAATAGGTCGATTGTTGAGGAAAAAGGTGATTTCCAGCAACAAAGAATTGTATACGATCCTGGAAAAAGCATTCCCCTATCTCGACCGGATGATCAGGGAAGATTACGATCAGCTGATCAGGAGCAAAAGTAAATTGCAGGAATTCACTCCCTCCCCGCTGCAAGTTCAATATCTGTACCTTCGAACCTGTTTCGATGACCTGCCTATTTTGGCCAGCTCGGCCAAAGCTTACGATTTTTTTACAGCGCGCGCAAAAGCAACCTGGGTTAGCCAGTCAAAGTACCTGCAAGGAATGATCGCATTAACTCAGCATCGGTCCAAAGATGCTGTTACGGCGAAGGCAATCCTGAAATCGCTTCGTGAAACAGCGATCAATAGCGAAGAGTTGGGTATGTATTGGAAAAACAACCGCAGCTGGTGGTGGCAAAATGCGCCTATTGAACAGCAGGCACTACTTATTGAAGCCTTCCATGAGATAGAGGGCAACAGTGTAACCGTTGACGATCTGAAAGTCTGGTTGTTGAAAAACAAACAAACCAATAATTGGGAGAGTACAAAAGCCACCGCCGATGCCTGTTACGCACTTTTGATGACAGGTTCAGACTGGCTTTCGGAGAAAAAAGCGGTATCTGTCCATTTGGGTGATTTAGCGGTAACAACCGCACCGGACGATCTGCAAGCTGGCACCGGCTACTTTAAAAAATCTTTCCAAAAAGCAGATGTGCAGGCTGCAATGGGAAATGTTCAGATTGAGGTAAATAGTCAAAATGCATCTAAGTCGACCAGCTGGGGCGCTGTGTACTGGCAGTATTTTGAAGATCTGGACAAAATTACATTTGCAGAAACACCGTTAAAACTTTCAAAAAAGCTGTTTGTTGAGAAAAAGACAGACCGGGGTCCGGTGTTATCGGCTGTTAGTGAAATCGACAGTCTGAACGTCGGAGACAAACTGGTGGTACGTATAGAGCTGCGGGTCGACCGGGATATGGAATATGTCCACATGAAAGATATGCGCGCTTCGGCATTGGAACCGGTAAATGTATTAAGCGGGTACAAGTGGCAGGATGGATTGGGATATTACGAATCCACTAAAGATGCGAGTACCAACTTCTTTTTCGATCAGTTGCGGAAAGGCACTTATGTATTCGAATATTCGCTTTTTGTCAATCATGCGGGAGATTTCAGCAACGGTATTACCAGCATTCAATGCATGTATGCACCCGAATTTACGGCACATAGCGAGGGGACTAGGGTCAGGGTTTTAAAGAACTGAGCTTACTGTCACACACTAATTAAATGACTATGCAACATACACTGGAATATGAAAAGATACCTTCCAGCCTCAAAGAACTGATAACCGACGAGGCTGCTTTCAAGCAATTTAATAAACTAACCTGGGTAGCCACAGAGAAAATCCACGGTGCCAATTTCAGGTTTATTTATCATGATAAAAGCCTGCTGTTTGGCAAACGGAAGGAATTGCTGACCTGGAAAGATGATTTCTTCGGGTTCCAGATCGTAGCGGCGGCGCTGGAAGAGCGGGTAGTCCATTTGTTTGAGACAATTGTGAAGGATTATCAGACAAAAAATGTCATCCTTTACGGAGAACTCTTTGGCGGACTCTATCCACACGAACAAGTCGCTATTAATAAAGATGTCGAAGCAGTTCAAAGCGGCATTTTTTATTCGCCTAACATTGATTTTTGCGCTTACGACATTGCTTTTGAAAATCCTTCCAACAACCGAAAAGTGTATGTGAGTTACCAGAATGCGCTCGGTTACTTTGAGAGATTTGACATTTTTCACGCGAAACCGCTTCAAACCGGGAAACTTTCAGATTTGCTGAATATTACTCTCTGTTTTGAAACCCGCATTCCCGCGCAGCTTCATTTACCTTCAATTGAAAACAACCTGGCGGAAGGTGTTGTGATCAAACCCTTTTCGGACCATTCTCCGGAAGCAGCTTCCCGCCCGATATTAAAATTGAAAAACCCTGAATTTGAAGAGAACAGGAAATTCCATCAGGCAAGAAAATGGTCATTTATCCCCGATGTAACTTCCATATCCCAGGATCTCGATTTTCTGTTGCAGGATTTGTTTCAATATGTAACTGCAAACCGGCTAAACAATGTGATTTCCAAAATCGGCAAGCCAAATTCCGACGAGCGCTGGAAACAGATCGAGCAGGAATTTCTGGAAGATGTGTTTACAGAATTTAATAACTGCAACGAT
Organism: Dyadobacter sp. UC 10; assembly: GCF_008369915.1. Taxonomy (NCBI): domain Bacteria; kingdom Pseudomonadati; phylum Bacteroidota; class Cytophagia; order Cytophagales; family Spirosomataceae; genus Dyadobacter; species Dyadobacter aurulentus. The sequence goes on from NZ_VSRN01000001.1 coordinate 1,755,511, forward strand.
CACATACTTTCGGAAGTAACTCCTACGCAACATCAATGGATTTCGGACAGGTTAAAAGCGGAGATCAGGCGTTTACCGAATTTTTGACAACAATGCGCTGAATCTTTGCGATCGCCGCAGCGAATGCTTCCATATCATTTTTATCACCCAGCAAAGCATGCTGCAAAATCCAGACCGCATCGGTACTGCATGCTCTTTCTGCTTCCGGGCAATGTACTGCCGAGTAATCCGCTGACCCGGGGATCGCATAGCACATGAAATTCTTATTCTGAAAAAGGGGCTGTTTGTAAAGTGGCTGTGGATATCCTTTGAAGCTGGGAACGCCCTCAGCAGCCAGCATAGCGGCAAAATTATCTTTGCTGACACCACCGAATTTGGCGGCATCATATTTAAATATGTAGATATGATAACAATGCAGCGTGATATCAACACTTCTGTCCAGAGGCTCGACACCATCTATTTTAGCTAAAAGTGAATTCAGATAAAGTCCATTCTCATTTCTCAGTCTGGTTTGGGCTTCCAACCTTTTCAGCTGAGCGGAAAGCAGTACCGCCTGCATCTGGGTAATGCGATAATTACAACCCGGATTATAATGCTCATACCACTGCCCGCCTTCGATACGTCCCACATTTCGCAGCGAATGCATCATCGCGTAAAGTTCATCATCGTCGGTAACCACAATCCCCCCTTCTCCCGAAGTGAGGTTTTTGGATGATTGAAAACTAAAACTCCCCACATGCCCGATAGAGCCTAGTTTTTTGCCTTTATATTCAGCCCCGTGCGCATGTGCTGCGTCTTCAATCACTTTCAGACCATACTTTTTCGCAATAGCCATGATCGCATCCATGTCACACGCCAGCCCACCGAAATGGACCGGGATGATCACTTTGGTCCTCGGCGTGATCGCCGCTTCAATCGCTGCCGAACTGATATTATAGGTTGCCGGATCAATATCCACGAAAACCGGCACACAGTTACATTCGATTACGGAAGAGGCCGTCGTGATAAAAGTATAAGGAGGCACAATCACTTCGTCGCCCGGCTTTACGCCGCACGCAATCAGTGCCAAACGCAGTGAGACCGACCCGTTTACACAGGTAATCGCGTATTTACTGCCGCAATAGGCCGCAAACTCAGCTTCAAATCTGGCGACCTCATCTCCGCAATCCGGGTTCCCCCATTTACCGCCAGCCACAATATCCCTGACTGCATTTATTTCCTGTTCGTCAAAAACCGGCCAGTTAAAACTTTTATCAATGGACTTCTGACCGCCGTGGATCGCCAGTTTCTCGCTCATAATTGGTGTAATCAAATGTTGTGTGAATCCTTAGATATACTGCCCGACCTGTTTTTTGGACTACTTAGGCGTTGCGCCTTCACCTGCATAGTCCATTTTACAATCAGCCAAGTATTTTTCTAACAGACATTTACCTGCATGATATGAACAACCGACCATTGCTATTTACCCTCCTTATTGCCGGCATGTCTTTTGGAACCGCCTGGGCCATTCGCGGACAATTCGGTCACGAGCAAGGCGCTGCCTGGGCTGCGGGAATCGGTGGATTAAGTATTGTCCTGCTTTCGAAGCGGGCAGATTGGTACGCCAAAGCATTTCAGCTTTCCCTCGCCTCAGCAATCGGCTGGGGTATCGGAGGCATTATCAGTTACGGGAAGGTGGTAGGGTACGCGCGTGGGCTCGACTTCGGGAATGTATACTATGGACTCGCAATGCTGTTTGTGATCGGCGGATTATTTGGTTTGATCGGTGGCGGGCTTTTCGGGCTTACCCTTGCTTCCAGCCGCTCCAAACCTGTGAACTGGCCGCAGCTGCTGACTGAAATGGTAGCGGGAGCAGTGCTGTTTTATTATTTTCTGATTGAAGAAATGGGCTGGCTGATGACGCCACCACGCTCGGAGGCCTGGGCGGCTTGCTTTGGCATCGTAATCGCGCTGTTTTGGCATATGATCCGGTACAGACAATATGCTGCGATCCGGGTAGCGATTATGGCTGGTTTTGGAGGAGGGTTCGGGTTTGCGTTTGGAAATTTTCTTCAGGTAATGGGAAATTCCAGCGGTATTAAATTCAATTTCTGGAATGTAATGGAATACTCGATCGGTTTCTTCGGCGGCATCGGAATGGCATATGGTACGTTTACTTCCAAATGGGAAACTGGTGAAACTGACTCACAAAAAAGTGCAATGATCACACCCGTTTTGCTATTAGCATTAATTATTCCACTGGTCGTCTGGGACCAGTCATTTGGAGCGGAGCGGCTGGTTGAAATTTTTAAGAGCGCCGATCCGCTCGCTGATAGTGCCGCTGTTACTACAAGCGTTCAATGGATTTCCTTTTTACTGGCCACTACTTTTGGCGCGTACTGGCTGTATTACTATTTAAAACCTGCAAATCCATTTTCTGAGCTGAGCGCCAAAAACTTGCACCGCTATTTTCTGACCTATTTTGGCCTATATATTAGTTTCAGCATCCTGATTACCGGCGCATTCATGAGCCTTTACAGGATAGAGCAATACCTTTATATTATCAATTTCGTAGTCATCGCATTCCTCGTCAGAAAGTCGGCTCCCATATTTTCCGACCGTGGATTAAACATGAGCCGCTGGGCGGTCAATCTGTTTTTTACCCTCGCTTTTCTGGCGATTCTCACTGCGCTGGCGATTAGTTCACATGAAGAATTGAAAGGCGCTCAACTCAGATTTGAATAACTACTTTTCAATCATCAATTCGTCCTTCAAAACACCCTCAGGATCCAGACAACGATAGAATAATTTATCGCCCTTAATAGCAATATGCTGATAAAGCGGCCCGTCCTTATATCGTTTTACAGCATAACTTTCGTCGGGCCAGCGCACTTGCTTGCCCGGAATACTGATCGACATGGTGTAAATCGTACCCTTCGAAGGATCACTCACCGGCTTCCCCGCATGCATAGGCTGCGTGCGCAAATAGTAGTGCATATGCCCGCTCATGACCATATCGACGTGGTATTTATCAAACAACGTGCCCCATTCTTTCATAATTTCGTCATAAGGTTCTTCGAAATTATAGGGCGGAAAATGGAACGTCGCAAATTTCCACTTCACTTTACTATTCTTTAATTGTTCTTCCACCCATTTACTTTGATCAGGAACCGACAAAGTCGCATCAAGCATTAAGAACAATGCATTCTGATATTCAAAGGAATAAGTCATTTCGGAAGGCTGACCCGCCGGACCATTTTCAGGCAAACTGAACATTTCCTTATACATCCAGGCACCGAGACCGTCCTGGCTGTCGTGATTTCCGGGAACGGGCATCAAAGGCCGGGTCGTAAAGGTTTTTTCTGAATAATCCCACAAATGGTCCCAATCGTCGCGATGCAAGCCGGTCGTAACCAGGTCGCCGGCAATGGAGAAAAAGGCCGTTTCGGGATGTCGTTTAATAGATTTTTGCGCCATATCTCCCCAAATCGAAGAGAAATGCGTGTCACCAAACCAGATAAATGAGAAATCCTCAGCCTTTTCGGCAGCCGTCTTGAACGAAGCTTGCGCCTCCCAGCCATTATTTCCTGATCTCAAACTGTAACCATAGTCCGAACCTGGTTTCAGGTTGTTAAGCTTTGCAGTAAACCTGTTTACTAACCTGTCATTCTGCAAAAGCCGGTCTTCCATTTTAAATGCGGAGGCATCAGCGAACAATGTATCCCTGCTGCCGGTTACCCAGTATTTGACGCTACCTGATGTAATTTCCGTATTTGTTCTCCATTGCAGATCAACAGTCGTTTTCGGATCGCCGCTCCATGTCAGCATTACCTGGTCAGGATGAGCGGACGAAGGGGTATCCGTAGTCCTGAAAGCCTTTACTAAATGGGCCTCGCGCGCCCGGCCTCTTACTGTTGTAAATAAGGTTTGCCCTTTCAATACATCCGGAACTTCGGTTAGCACCAATCCGTCCCAATCATGGTATGTGAATGCGCCTTTCTGCATTGTACTCAGATTATATCCAGCGGGATATACATTTGTAATTTCCAGTTTGTCAGCAGAATTCAGCGGAGCAACGCTTATGAAATATACTGGCCGATGTTTATCAAAACCATTGATTCCCAACGCTACTTCTCCTTTTTCAAAATCCTTTTGCCAGACTTCGTAGGTATATTCTTCGTTCCTGACCACCAGATCCTTTTTTTCGAAACCACTTTCGCTCAACCAGAATGGTACTACTTTCTGCGCCGTATCGCGCATTACCGAAACTTTTACCGGTACATTGGTGTCAAAAGTCCAAAACCTGGAAGCCAGGATTTGTTTGTCTCCGTTTGAGAGAAATTGCAGGATGTACTGCTCTGAAATAGTATCCAGTTCCGCCGGTTTAAGGGTTTTGTAGAGCCGGGTCACGGCATTATCGATCACCTCTTTTACAGTACCGTCTACTTTGGCCCTCTCTGGTTTGCAGGAAGGAAAAAAGACAACTACGGCCAGCATTGCAAGTATTTGAATTCGCTTAAATTCCATTATTGTTTATTGATATGTCAGTTTTGATTTGCGGGTTTGGGACTTTCGTTAATTAGTTTCAGCGCGTGCTCCATATATATTTCCCCCGTCATTTCACCGAGACTAGTTCGGCTGATGTATTCATATCTTTTAAAACTGTTGAAATCCACCTTCGTCAGCATATAGCCAAACGCATCATTAGTTAATCCAAAAAGGAAAGGCTGTTTGGTGTGCATATGCCGCTTCACATAGTAGCCGATATTAGGCAATGCCTCACCGGGTACAGTGAGTATCTGAGCAGTTCCTACATTAAGCAGGTTCAACTGGGTTGCAACCCTGTTTTCAGCCGACATCTCATTTTTGATAGGTGACTTTTGAAGGATATACCGCATGATTTCCGCATCTACCGGAAATTCAACTTTTTGAGCTTTGCAATAGAGATCGGGATTAATCTGTACCGGTGCAATGTTGACGATACGCAGGGCTTCATCTGCAAGTAACCCGCCAATTCTTTTACATTCCTCCCAATCGTTTGCTTCTTTCCCGTTTTCACGTCTGTTATCCGCCGTGACCATTCCTCCCTGCGCCCCATTCATAAAAATCGCCACTCCGCCGGCCTGCGTCTCGATCCGGTCATACAAAGGCCCGCAAAGATCAGGACTGAGAATGCCTCTGCCCGATCCAATCACTTCCGGATGAATCGCGTAATTAATAAGCGTCGCAATCGCCCCTCCTTTTCGTGATCCTGAATTCGCAATCGCCTGAATCACGCCGCAACGTGGGTCGTATAGCTGTTCTGCGTAATAATTATAAGCGATTTTACCTTTTGCGTCAGCTACCGCAATCTTCAACGAAGCGTCTTCCAGATTCTCAACTGCTTCGTTAACGGCCTCGGCGATGAGTTTTACACAACGGTCGAGGTAGGCAAGATCCGCGAATGATTCGCCTTTTTCATTGGGAAAACCATAAGCATCCGGCCCGCTATGGGTATGCGTAGCGCCGATCAGAATATTCTCCGGAGGTATCCCTTTGACCAATTTTCGCGACTTGTTCCCGAGTGCGGCAGGCCAACCCAAATTGTCGACACTGACGATTGCAATTCGGGTATTTCCCTTTTCCAGCACCATTGCCCTGGCGTACAGCTCACCATTTTTCTGAGTTGCTTTTTTTGGTGTACCAATTCCACCTGATACGGGCAACAACGGATCCGGCGTAATGACCCGCACGGCCGCCCCGGCCCTGAACTTTTGGCCAGATACCGTCGGTACTAAACTTAGGAGCAGGCAGATGGTAATCAATAAATGCTTCATCATCCGGTATTCGAGTTTAAATTCCAGGTACAATCATTAAAAAAACCGGAACTGTCGGTACAGACAGCCCCGGTTTGATTCTATTCACCTCAAACAATTTCAATTACCATGGTTTCCCGGTTCCCTGCACCAGCCAAGGTTTCGACCACTGGCTGTTTTTCTTCCGCACACCTGAGAAGCTCGTTTCTTCCAGCTTATCAATAGCGCTTCTTACACTTGCGCCATTGTTGTTCAATTCGTTATTACTGTAAATAAAACGCAATGGTAACGCACGGGAACTTGGCGCAACGCCAGCGACCAGGGCAGGTAGCCCTGTTCTTCTGTAATCAAACCACGCCTCCGTCGACATGGTCCAGCTAGCAACCCATTTTTGTTCAAGAATCTGCGCCTGGGTGCCTTTATAGGCCACTTTTTTGATAAAAGTGTCGTACTGGTCTGCAATTCCCCATGTGGTGAGCGACTGCTTGATCGCGTTGTTATAATGCATTTCTGCACTTCCGGCAGCCCAGCCTTTCTGCGCAGCTTCCGCAAGGATAAACGAGGTTTCGGCAGCAGAAGCAAGTCTTGCTTTCAAAATCCCGTCTTTATTTCCCTGATAAGTATAACTAAGCTGGGATGCATGCTGATTTTGCACCTGCTGTCCCGTTGTTGGGTTTTCATTGAAATAGGTCGGGTCAAGCATGCTCGGAGGCACACCTACATATTCATTGGCATTGAGTGGGCCTTTGAACATGTCGGGATGCGAGGGTTTGTAAAGTGTCGGGTTGAAGTGGCGGGTAAACTTATGTCCTGCCGCGATCGCCGCCCGCAGTTCCTGCTCGGTGAGCGATTTCACTCCATTCTGTATCACGCCGTCTTTGCGGATAAACTCGTCCACTCCGGTTTTTAATGTCGCGTCAGAAACCCATCTCACGTGGACTGGCTGAAACCAAACTTTCAGGCGGGGGTCGCCGTTTGCGAGCAGGTTATCCATCAGCGTAGCGGCCGGCCTTCTCCTTCTCCAGTTGGACTGGCTTACATCGAATGCAACCGCAGTGGGCCAGGAGTCACCGGAAGCAGCGCCGATATAATCCATCACTGCGTCATCGGCGGCATCTTTCATATAAATTCCCGAAGTATGCACGGCCTCTATTCCGGATTTGGCAATATCAGGCAGCTTAGAAGAAATCCGCATGTAGTAACGCAGCAGCAACGAATTCGCAAACTTCTGCCACTTCTGGGTGTTTCCCGCAAAATATACATCATACCCTGTTGCATAACCCGCATTGTCGCCGGTAGCGAAAATGGCTGAGGCTGCTTTCAGGTCTTCGATTATTCCTTTATAGATCACTTCCTGGCTATCGAAAGCAGGTAACAGTTCACCTTCATCACCTTTCAATGCGTTGGTATATGGCGCGTCGCCCCACAAATCAGTGATAGTCCCAAAAATAAATGCACGCATAGTTAATGCAACCCCCTCGTGAAATTTAGAATTTGTTTCAACGGACCGCTTGTGGAGCAGGTTGTTATTGCGCAGGAAACCATACCAGGATTTCCATTCATCATCTTCTTCATTCCAGTTATAGTCGTTAAAACCATCTTTCCAGGCATCTTCCTGGGTGTGCTGGATCACGCCTGCGATCCGGCCATAACCCAGCCTCAGATATTGGTTACCGACACCCGCCATTACTGTGGGCATCAGCAGGTTGGGATTCGAGCTGTTCGGATCCACTCCATTTGGGTTTTCATTAATTTCCGTGAGGTTTTCCTTACAGGAAGTGACCGCCAGGATTGCGAAAATGAAAACGATTTTGGGTATATATTTTAAAATCTTCATTGTCTTATCATTAAAGAATGAGCAAAAAAGTTTGTTCAGATTAAAAATCGAAATTCAACTTAAACCCGAATGGAATAGTCCACGGCATTACGTTTTGTCTTTCGATTCCCTGACGGAAACCACCTCTGCCCGGATCCGCCCAGAACGCTCTTTCAGGGTCAATACCGATTTTAGCAGCATTCCACAGCATGATATTTCTGGTGTAAAGTGACACACTCGCATTCCGGATCGCACCGATCGTAGGTATTTTATAGGTCAGGGTGATTTCACGCAGCTTTACGAATGAAGCATCAAAGGTAACCTGCTGATTGAAGCTCCATGGATACACGGCAGTGATCGGCAGGTACTTGGTACCGGCACCACCCAGCCACTCGTGGTACTCACCTTTGCTATCCTGCCACACACCTGGAATGAACGCACCGTCACCATCTTCTCCAAAACCACCCGTAGCCGTCGTGTGGCCTCCTACTCTTGGGAAGTTCCCATTCTGAGGAATGATATATTTCTCCGGGTCAGATTTCAGCAATGCAACCAGCTCGTCAGGAGTATACAGGCCTCCCGGAATCAGATTATCAATCTGGCGTTGTGATTTCCAGTCAGACTCTCCGTAACGGTAGGTAAATGACATAAACTCACCACCCTGGCGCCAGTCAAAACTCAGGCCCAGTGAGAATCTTTTATAAGAAAGATTCATTTGTGCACCCAAGAGGAAGTCGGGATTGTAGTTACCTACCTTCACGTTAGTTTCTCTGCCGCCAATAGTCTGCCAGTCCATATCACCTTTACCCTCTTCATCATAAGCAATGATCGGCCAGCGGTAGTAAGGTGAATTTTTATCAGTCACCGTTGCGAAGCCGCGGCTGTAAATGTTACCGATCTGCTCTCCTACATAAGTATAGGCTCCGGCACCGTTTTCACCCCATTGTTCGAAATACGGAAAGTTAGGCGCAAGTTCCTTTACAGTAACCCGGTTACGACTAAAATTGGCGTTTATATCCAGCGTCCACCCGTTCGCATTACTGATTGGCGTACCGCCAAGACCAACTTCCCAGCCACGGCTGACAAGCTTTCCGGCGTTGATGTTTTTCATTGCATAACCGGTTGACGGTGCCATCGGTACACTGAAAATCTGGTTGGTGTTTGCGCGGTCGTAGTAGGTAATGTCAAATCTCAACCGGTTGTTAAACATATTCAGATCAACACCTCCTTCTGTCGAGGTAGCTATTTCAGGCAGCAGGGTTGGGTTCAACAGGGTTTCTCCCAGGTTTGCGGTCACCAGGTTACCCCAGCTTCCGGTGCCCAGGTTCGGGTAGAGCTGATAAGGATCAGTATCATTACCTACCTGCGCCCAGCCGCCTCTCAGCTTTAATAGCGAAATGGCCGAAGGCATATTAAATGTCGTGCTCGCCAGCCAGCTCAGCGACGCCGAGGGATAAAAATAAGAACGATTGGATTCCGGCAGCGTACTCGACCAGTCGTTACGTGCGGTCAGATCGAGATAGAGCTGGTTTTTGAAACCTACCGAAGCAAGTGCATACAAGCTGTAAATCGCTTTCTTGTAACTTCCGTTACCAACTATCCGGTTACTGACGGGAATATTGGAAATATTGTAAAGGCCTGGTACCGAAAGGTCTCTTCCGCCCAGATTAGAGCTGTTTCCCTTTTGCTGCATGATGTTACCACCCGCAGAAATATTGATATCGAAATCACTTGCTTTGATATTCTTTGTAATAAGAAAATCTGCATTGCTTTCATTACGGCCCACATTTTCAAGATAATAACCTCCTTTGGCCATACTTTTGTAGCTCCACGGAATTTTGGTCTCGCGGTCTTCATCGTACATATCCATGGAGTAGCGCGCAAATGCAGTCAGGCCAGGAGCGATCGTCCAGTCTAACTTAATATTTCCGTACAAACGGTCACGTGTATACGCGTTTGTCAAATGCTTGGCCAGAAAATATGGGTTGTCTGTTTCACCTTTTGCGACGGTAAGCTGCTCAATTTCCTCCAACCCCGGCTTCCATACACCTTTCAAATCGTTAATATCGTAGCTCGCCGAATAATACACAGCTTGCAGCGGGTTACCGTCGCGCTCGGAAGTCTGCGGGCGACTGTTTGAATTTGATCTGACGAAATTAAGGTTCGTGCTCAGTTTCAAATTTTTATGCATATCGAACGTTCCGGCCAGTGATAGCGAATTACGGTAAAGATCCGAGTTCGGAATCAGGCCGCGATTGCTCATATTGTTATATGAGACCCGGTACGTCGACTTATCCGTAGAGCCTGAAACGGTCAGGTTATTGGTTGAAGTAATCCCGGTTTGCAGGAAGTTCTTCATATTGTTTTTGTAAGAACGCAGCTCGGTGGGGATCGGGTTACCGTTTTCATCCAGCGGGCTGTTCCATTGCGCTTCTTTATTTCCTACGTCGAGCGCTGGTCCGCCCCAGTAAGCAGAGGATTCGTCTAGCTCAAATGGTCTTTCCCCATTTGCATATTTGTAGTGAAAATCCAGGAAGCGGTAAGGCTTTTCGAAAACGTTTGAAGTAGAGAAAGAAACACCCAACCCCTTTCCTTTTTTGCCTGATTTAGTGGTAATTAGAATCACCCCATTACCCGCGCGCGACCCGTACAATGCAGCCGCACTGGGTCCTTTCAAAACTGACATGCTTTCGATATCGTCAGGGTTGATATCCGAAATCGCATTTCCATAATCCACTTTGTTACCACTTCCTTTTTCACTGACATTCGCCAGGCTGTTTGCCAGCGGCACACCGTCGACTACAAATAGCGGCTGGTTGTTTTTCAGCGAAGCCGCACCACGGATGATGATACTGATAGATGAGCCTACACCACTCGTCTGGTTGATCGAGACACCGGAAACCCTTCCAGAAAGTGAGGTAAGAACGTTTTCGTTGGCCACGTTTGCAACATCTTTCCCTTCCACCTTACCTACATTATAACCGAGTGACTTGGTTTCTCTTTTAATACCCAGCGCCGTCACGACAGCTTCCTGCAGCGTGGCCACATTTTCTTCCAGCACCACGTCGACAACGCTTTTGCCATTTACGGGCACTTCAACCGTGTTGAACCCGATGTAAGAAAAAACAAGCACAACATTATCGCCGTCGGCATCGATTGTGTAAGTTCCAGACGCATCCGTGGTTGTTCCTGTTTGGGTACCTTTAACCAAAACATTCACTCCCGGTACCGCAACCCCGTCGACTGCCGAGGTAACTTTACCCTTGATCCTGTCAACTGCAACTGCTGTTTTCTTACGCTCAGCGGCCTTTTCCGGCCCAATTGCAAACGCAGGAATATCCGATCCTGAAAAGAAGAGCAAAGCGAGCAAACATCGTGCTGCCATTTTTAAAGTCGCTTTCGGTTTCATAGTATTAAATAGGTAGTTGTTAAAAACATAGTTCAGATTAGTTACAGATTCATTTTTCTTGTTTTTGCTCCTCTTTCAGAAGCTGATTGAAGTAGGCCTCCAGAACCTCGGAATATTCCCGTTGCTGCTCCTCGCTTGTGATACCTGCCAGAAGCTCGGACAGTTCTTCCCCGGAAAGTTTGTTGCTTATGAGCTTCTCTATCAAAATTTCCACCCGGGAAAGTGACATGGCTTGGCTTGTTAGGTATGCCAAGAATACTGGCGTTGCGAAGGAATGGACTATTCTGCACAGATTGTTTTTTGGAGGTCTTTTCGTATCCTCCTTTCCACCTCCAAACATTCGCCTAACAACCTTTAATAAAATTTTCACCATATTCAGGCAAAGATTCGTTTCGGTTATGGAAACCAGGTTGTGAAGAATGTATTATAGAGGATTATATTTTTTGTTTTTGTTTCTGACCATTACCGGACACACTCATTCTCAGACTGTTGCTTCTGACAGCACAGACAATGTCGTTATAGGCGAAATCAAAGTAGAAGGCAACCACAAAACGCGCAGTAGCATTATTCTCCGCGAGATCGACATCCGGAGCGGCGATACGCTATCCATTGTGCTTTTAAAGGAAAAGCTGGAAATTGACAGAAGGAAGGTTGTGAATACCAACCTTTTTATCACCGTTGAAATGCTGACGCAGCCGAATGCCGACTCTGTTCATACGGATGTCCGTATAGTGGTGAAAGAAAGGTGGTACCTCATTGCACTCCCCGTCTTCCAGCTGGCCGACAGGAATTTCAATGAATGGTGGTACGAGCGAAAACGGGATCTTTCAAGAACTACCTATGGCGCTTACCTGAGCTATGGTAATGTAACAGGAAGGGCAGATAAATTGCGTTTTCTGGCAGAGTTCGGCTTTATCCCCAAATTTGAGATTGCCTATTCGTTACCCTATCTGGATAAAGCGCAAAAAACCGGTATCACAATCGGTTCCTCCTACTCTATTAATAAAACGACCGCATTCCGAACCTGGCGCGACAAGCTCCAATATCTCAATAGCGAAGAAGTGAACAGGCAGCGTTTTTACAGCTATGTGAGCCTGACCCGCCGAAACAAATACTATACTTTCCACTCACTGGACCTGAGATGGAGCCATACCCGGATCTCCGACACGATTGCAATACTTAATCCAAACTATATGCTGGATGGCAAAAAGAAGCAGCAATTCCTGCAACTTACCTATTCATTCAGCTATGACAAAAGGGATCATGTACAATATGCACTGCAAGGACAGACCTTCGGTTTTCAGGTCTCCAAGCTCGGCTTACTCCCTACCGATGACGTTAATACACTTTATGTCTATGGTTCCTTCCGCAAATTTGTCCCCCTTGGCAAGAAGTTCTTTTTCAATACCGGGTTCAGAGGCAGGCTTTCATTTCCTAAGCGACAACCTTATCTGCAAACGATCGGGCTGGGTTACAGGAACGACCTGGTGCGCGGATATGAGCTATATGTTGTGGATGGACAAGATTACGCTTTGCTTAAAAACGAGTTCAAATACCGGCTCTTTTCAATTCAAAAGCATTTTTCATTTATTCCAATCCGCCAGTTCAACACAATACCGCTGGCCTTGTATATCAACACGTTTGCCGACGCAGGCTACGTTAAAAACAGTTACCCCGAGTTTAGCAATACGAAACTGGGCAATTCGATGCTCTATGGTGCCGGAGCAGGACTCGACCTCGTCACTTTTTATAATATTGTGACAAGATTTAATTTCACATTGAATGCACAGGGAGAGAAAAGATTCTTTTTCAACGTTTCAAGAGAGTTTTAAACGGATTTTCTAAAACCGGATTTATAGTTAATTTGCATTAACACGAAGAAATGCCCTGCAAAGGCATGACTATTTTACCGCACATAAAACCTAACTGGATGAACAAAAAGTCTACTCTCATGAAAAGTTGTAAAATCTGGGCCGGCGCAATACTCGTTACACTTGCAATAGGAGCTTGTGATACTAAAACGAATGAAAAAACGGAACAAACGCCTGATTCGGCTGTAATAGAGCAACCTGCCCCGGCTGACCTGAACAGCGACCAGTCTGCCCTGCTCGAAACGATATTAGGTACTTCCGAAGCACCCGGAGAAACTGTCCTGCGGGGCGTATCTTTTGGCGATCCGGTAAATAAAGTCAAGGCGGCGGAAACTTTTGAAATGTTCGAAGAAGCACCCGACCACCTGGGTTACACACAGGAAACCGCCCAGCTTGAAACGATCGACGTGCAGTATTTTTTTGGGACCGATAAAAAAGTCAACAAAATTACTGTAGACGTATATTTAAACAGTCCCGGAGCAACAAAGCAGCTTTGGAAAGCCGGACATCATTATTTCAGCGAGAATTATGGCGCTCCGAAAGAGGAATCAAAGAAAACAATCTGGAATAACAAATCTGTGCGGGTGAATATGGAAGACGTTTCCGAAGGCAAGGATTATGGTCTGAAATTCCAGTTTTTCCCGACAAACAAAAATGTATTGGCCGCAAATTAGTATTATGAAAACCAACCGTTCGATTATCCTGGCATTGCTATGCCTTTTGTCTCTTCATGTTTCTGCTCAAAAAAAATCAAAAAAAGACGAGGTAATAACCATTACAACCAGCGAGGGGACCATGCGATTTGTCTTATTTGATGAGACCCCGAAGCATAAGGAAAACTTTTTAAAACTTACGAAAGATAATTTCTACGACGGGTTGCTTTTTCACCGGGTGATCGATGATTTCATGATCCAGGGAGGAGATCCGGAATCCAGGAATGCCAAACCTGAAGACAATCTGGGAAAAGGCGATAACGGTTATAAAATTCCGGCAGAATTCAATCCAAAATTATACCATCAGAAAGGCGCACTCGCTGCTGCCAGAGATAACAATCCTGCGAAAGAATCGAGCGGATGTCAGTTTTATATAGTCGAAGGCCGGAAATGGAGCAAAACTGACCTGGATAAACAGGCTGCCCGCGCTGCGAGAAAATTGACGGATGCACAACGAAAAGTTTACGAAACCGTAGGTGGTACACCACATCTGGACGGCTCCTATACCGTTTTTGGTCAACTTATCGATGGAATGGAGGTAATCGACAAAATTGCCTCCATTGAAAAGAACGAGCGAGACCGCCCGGAAAAAGATGTCTCTATGAAAGTTTCGGTCAAAAGCATGAAAAAGAAAAAGATCACCAAGAAATACGGCTGGAAATACGAAGCTTAGCAGATCTTTGAAACAGAAAAAGATACTCATCACCGGCTCAAACGGACTTTTGGGCCAGAAATTGATCGAACTGCTGGTCACAGAGGCGGCTATACTTGCTTTCGCTTCGGCCAAGGGTGATAACCGCCTGCCATTTCACGAGGGCTACCACTATGTTGAAATGGACGTTACCGATGCGAGGAAGGTGGAGGAAGTAGTCGCGGAAATTCGGCCGGATGTGATCATCCATACTGCGGCGATGACGAATGTGGATCAATGCGAATTGGAAAAGGAAGCCTGCTGGCGGCTTAATGTAACTGCGGTAGGAATCCTGATCGAAGTGTGCAGAAAGCACGACGTCTTTTTGCAACACCTTTCGACTGACTTTGTATTTGACGGGAAATCAGGGCCTTATGTTGAAGAAGATGTACCCAATCCGATCAGCTTCTACGGATGGAGCAAGTATGCAGCGGAGAAGGCAATAATAAGCTCGGACATCAGGTTTGCGATTACCCGGACAGTGCTCGTATATGGCATAGCGCACGATATGAGCCGCAGTAATATCATCCTTTGGGTCAAAAAATCGCTGGAAGAGGGGAAACTGATTAAAGTTGTAACGGACCAGTACCGCACTCCTACGCTTGCGGAAGATCTGGCGACTGGCTGCTACTTGATCGCTTTAAAAGAAGCAGAAGGGATATTTCACATTTCGGGAAAAGACTTTCTGACTCCATACGACATGGCGGTTATGGCCGCTCGGCACTTTAATCTCGATCAATCCCTGATATCGCCAACCGATGCCTCAGCATTCACCCAACCAGCCCGTCGCCCGCCACGCACCGGATTTGATCTTACCAAAGCAAGAACAATCCTGGGTTACGAGCCTCATTCATTTCAGGAAGGGATTGAGCTTGTAGCGAGGCAAATAGGTTAATCATAATCAGGAGTTTTCAATCTCATGCAGATTGATTTCAAAACCGGGAAATAAAGGCTCACCGGAAAGCTGGAAATCAAAGTGGTGATGTTCTATTACAGGCAGGTCGGGCTGATAGATGTAAACCTTCTGATTAAACCGGTCGATCAACCAACTCAGCTCACAACCATTTTCCACATACTCCTGCATTTTGTTTTTGAGAAATTTCACGCTGTCTGATTTGGATCGCACTTCGATCACGAAATCCGGGCAAATATGCGCGAATTTTTCTTTATCATTGCCTGGTAGAGCTGCCCACTTTTCCAGCCTGATCCAAGAGAAATCAGGTGATCGCACTGCACTGTTTGGTAAAGTAAATCCGGCCGAAGAATCAAACACTTTACCCTTAATTCCTTTTTGCAACAGCCAGCTGCCCAAGTAAATCGACGGCTAGTACAACTTTTCATAATACTCCCGCGCCATTCTATCTGAGTTGAATTCGACGCTGACATCGTTCATACTGTTTAATACCATTTGCCGCCATTTATCCTGGCCGTTGTAGTAGGTGGGTATTACCTCGCGTTCCAGCTTCTCCATCAGGTTGTCGCAATCCTGTTTGTTGATATCCTCTCCCTTCGCGACGGGCAGCAAAAATGAATTTTCACCGTCTTTCGAAAATTCGCAGATCCAGCCGTCAAATGTAGACAGGTTCAGGGAAGCATTCATAGCGGCCGTCATCCCGCTTGTGCCGGAAGCTTCGCGGGTTACGACGGGATTATTTAACCAAACATCGGAACCATCTTTCAACAGTTTGGACAATGCCAGTTCATAGCCCGTCAGCACCGCCATATTAGGAAAAAGGTGACTGAGGTAAAATAAATGATTGAATGTATTTACAGCGCCTTCGTCTTTCGGGTAAGGCTTCCCTGCCCAGATCACCTGTACCGGCTGCCCGGTATTTTGCATCATACGTGTAAACCGTTGCAGGTCCCAGACCAGCATGTCAGGCCTTTTGTAAGCCGCAAAACGCCTCGCCCACACGATCGTAAGCACATTTGGGTCAAATATTTTCCCGCACTGATCCGCTACCGTTTTAAAGAGAACAGTTTTTAATTCCTTTTTACGGGCTGCTATCCGGTCGGTGTCTTTAGTAAGACGTGCCTCTTCCAGCTCTTTATCAACCCAATAGGTATTGTTTTGCGCATTGGTGATGTGATCAATCGGCGCAATCTTCGGATGCGCTTTCCACATTTCACGGGAGACTTCGCCGTGCAGTTTGGAAACACCATTCGCTTTTCGGCTCAAGCTTAACGCGGCCAGTGAATGATTGAAGATATTATCCTTTACGCCGCTGATCTTACGAACGGTTTCAAGATCCAGTCCTGAGAAAAAACCCAACTTTTCCAGGAAATGTATCTCATGTTTTTCATTGCCGGCCTCTTCCGGTGTGTGTGTCGTGAATACCACCCGCTTTTTCACGTCGGCTACTTTTTTATATTTTTTATACAAACTGAATATAGCCGAAACTGCGTGCGCCTCGTTGAAATGATACACTTCGGGTTCATATCCAAGCGCTTCCAAAAGCTTTGCGCCGCCCATTCCCAAAACCATGCACTGCGCCACTTTATAGGTCACATCCGCATCGTATAGCGAATAACTGATCGCCCTGGTAGTTTCGTCATTTCCATCCGTATCGGTTGTGAGCAGGAAAAGCGGAGCCGATTTAAATACTTCCGGATCGAGGTAATAGGCAGCTACCCAAACTTGTTTCCCCAGAATCGGGAGCTGAAACCGGATCGTAGTATCTTTCAAAAACGAATACATCTTCTCCCGGAATTCCGGTTGCATACTTCCGTCTTTTTTTCGTCCCTGGTCATAATACCCGTATTTCCACAACATTCCGACACCGATCAGGTTTTGTTTCAATGCATACACACTGCGCATATGCGAGCCTGCCAGGAAACCGAGTCCGCCGGAATAGATTTTCAACGCCTGGTCGACGGCGAATTCCATGGAAAAATAGGCTACTGACTTTTTAAATTTTGGGTCCGGTGTAAATGGATGCTTGTAAGGAAGTGAAAATGTGGATTGTGACATCAGAAGGTGTTTTGGTTGAAAAACGAAAAGCCTAAGCTTCTGCTGTGATCAGGCTACAAAATTGTGCCATGAATATAGGAAACGCATTCCTAAAATCCGTCTTTCCATTTCCGGGCGATGTCCATTGCCGTTTTCAGCATGTGCGGCTGCCACTGATCAATATGCCAGTCGCTGTTTTTTAGATCAGAAGCATTCAGCATACCACGAGCGTGATCGAGGTTAGATGCATTCTCTAAAATGGCAGACAATTGCATTTGCTGCTTTGCAAGTAAAAGATCCTCTACCGGTTTGCTATGGAGCGGAAATGTAGCAGGCGGAAGAAACGAATTGACTGGAACAGGCGGAAAATTCTCTTCAAAAGACTTCACAATATGACTCATTTGAAGAAAATCCTGTTGAAAAAGATATTGTTTCTCTCCTGAATCCAGTGCAGTACCCAGCTGCTCCATCACTACAAATTTCAGGTTCGGGCATTGAAGTAATGCTTTTTCAAGATATTTAAAAACCACCTCCGGAACTGCTTCGTCATGGGTATCCCTTCTTACGGGCCTATTCGCCGTTCCGTTGTCCCAGCTGCCGCCCGAAATATGGATTTCCCGGACGCGTTCCAAAGGATAGCAGGAAAGCATTTGTTCAAAGTGGATATTGAAATTGTGGCACTGGCAGTACAAATTGTGCAGGTCGAGGATAATGAAACCGTTGACACTTTCTACTAATTGATTGAGAAAGTCCCCATGCCGCCTGACCTCCTCGTAGGAATAAGAGAATGCCAAATTTTCCAGGCCTACCGGACAATTACAGGCATCCTGGATCCGCGCCAGTCGGTCTTGCCCGATCGCGAGCGTCGATTGATTAAAGGGAATACCAAGCGGCGCGCCTTTGTGAAAATCTGCGCCGGTCATGAATCCGAAATGCTCTGAGACATGATCGAAACGGAATTCACCGGACAATTTGCGGAGCTGATCCAGCCAGTTCTGCTGATCCTGCGACCATTTCCCCGAAAAGAGCGAGAAATAGACACCATGGCCAATCAGGCGATTGTGGTCGCTGAACTCTTTCACCAGTTCTATAAACCAGTCAGGTATTGTACCGACTTTAAACAGTGAGTCAAACGACCACTCGATCGCCTCCACCATTTCCATTTCAAATAACGGAAAGGCAGCTTGCAGGATATGTACATCCAGGTTACACGCAATTGCAGAAAAGATCCGGGACATAAATCAGTACTAAACGGATCAGCCCATTCCGCAAGCCGGGCAGGAACCCATTGTTTTGGTATTGGTTTTTTTCTCTTTTTCCGGCTTGATGTCACTGTCGGCACAGGCAGTAATTGTGCTCAGTGCGACTGCGATCGCTACGGCCTGAAGAACTGGCTTGGAGATTTTCATGGTATAGGCTGAATAAGGTGAATTGGAATATCTGCTAGATTGAAATTCACGCATATTCGTTGTAACCGCAGGTATTTCTTTAACAAATGATACCTGACCGTCATTCGCCGTTCCACAAAAAAATGGCTGAATAATCATTCGCAAAATGAATTATTCAGCCATTATCTTTTTGGATGCTCGAAGAGAGTTAACCAGCGTGTGGTTTGCTGCTACGGATGACCTGCCAGCCCCGCATGTAAGCAATGATGAAGGGCAGACTATATAATCTTATTGTTTCTTTTTAGTCCCTGCGAAACTTGGCTCCTTGGATATTACAATCAGATCAGCCAGCATTCTGCCGGTTTCCGTCAGGTAAATGTCCTTTTTCTTTTTGGCCTCTTTCGGTGCCTCAACTGCTTTTGGATCAGCATCCTCGTCCTCTTCCCCATCTGTGGTATCTTCCCCCAGTTGTTTCATTGCAGCCCTTTTCTTCTCAGCCTCATCCCTCTCGACCTTTCTTTTGGATTCCTGTAAAGAAACTATTTTATTTTCGCGGGCAGCTTTAAATTCTTCCAATGTTTTCGCCAGCGTTTTCAGCTCGTCGTCAGACTTTAACCGCTGCTTATACTTGTCACGAAGCTGGTCGATTACCTTCGGATTAATATTATTCGAAAGATCATATCGCGAAGATGGGATCTGATCCCAGGGTAATGCACTTGGCTGCGACCCTTCACCGTATTCATTTTCTTTGAAGGCAGTAGGCAATTCCAGATCCGGCATAACGCCTTTTAGCTGGGTGCTGCTTCCGTTGATGCGGTAAAATTTCGCAACGGTTAGTTTTACCTGTCCAAGCTGATCGGTTTCTTTAGGAACCCACTGGTTCAGATCAATCAGCGTTTGCACGGTACCTTTCCCGTAAGTTTGCTCGCCGACAATTATACCGCGCTTGTAATCCTGAATAGCGGCTGCAAAGATCTCGGATGCAGAAGCACTAAATCTGTTGACCATCACTGCCATCGGTCCGTCATATGCAATTGCAGGATCATTGTCAGACTGGACCTCTATTTCGCCCTGACCTTCTTTGACCTGTACAACCGGTCCCCTATTGATAAACAAACCTGTCAATGAAACAGCCTCAGTTAACGATCCTCCGCCGTTATTACGCAGATCAATCACAATACCATCCACATTGGAGGCCTGCAATTCTGTAATCAACTTCTGCACATCCCGGGTCGTGCTCGAAAACTCTTTTTCCTTGTGCTGGGCACCTTCGAAATCGCGGTAAAACAATGGAATATCGATTACACCGATTTTGAAATTTTTATTTGCATTGTTAATAGAGACGATCTCGCTTTTGGCCCGCTGCTCTTCCAATTTGATCTTTTCACGCACCAAACGATATTCTTTTGGAACAGAGCCCGGCAAAGCGTCTGCGGAAATTACCTGAAGACGAACTACTGTGGATTTTGGTCCTTTGATCAATTTCACTGCATCGTCGACAAACCAACCTACGATATCGACCATTTTGCCTTCATCACCTTGTGCAACCGCAACAATCTTGTCTTCCTTTTTAAGTTGCTTTCCTTTGAAAGCAGGGCCGCCAGGGATAACTTCTACGATCTTGATATAATTATCTTCCTCACGAAGCAACGCGCCAATCCCTTCCAGTGACTGGCTCATTTCCTGTTTGAAACGATCTGCGGAAGTTGGGGCCATGTAGCTGGTATGCGGATCCATTGATTCCGCGTAAGCATTCATAAACATTTGAAATACCTGCTCCGTACGAATACGGCCTAATGCACGGTCGCGATTTTTATACCGGTCGCGAAGTGTGGTGATTACTGCTGTATCTGCCTTCCCGGAAAGTTTAAGGTCAAGTGCCTCACTTTTCAGGTACTTACGCCAGGTATCGTTCAATTCATCGGTGTTCTTTGCCCAGGCAGCTTTTTCTCTGTCTGTATCCATGGACTCGTCCGTGTTGAAATCGAACGGTTTTGGCTGGCCCAGCAAGTTTTGGATATAGTCACTTCTCTCTTTATAACGCTTTCTGAACACATTATAAATTTGAAAAGGCACATCCAGTTCGCGTTTTTGGAGATAATCGTCGAAAGAATTTTTGTATTGTTCAAAATTCTTAAGATCCTCAGCCAGGTAATACAGCTTGCCGTGGTCTATCCCATCGATATATTTATCAAAGATGGCCACTGACAATGAATCGTTTAATTTGGTTTTTCTATAATGGTAACTAGACAAAATACGTGTCGTCAGCTCCTCCGCTTTGTATTGAGCAGGGATTGGCTTGATATCGTCCTCCATAGAGGTACCAACAGCAGGCACTGTCGTCGCATGATCCTGAACAGGGCCCCGTTGCCATCCGAGCAACACAACCGGAATAAGAGTGATTAAGTACTTTCTCATTGTTGAATGTTTTCCTATTTAACAATTTCCAATAATTCAACCTCGAATACCAAAGCAGAATAAGCGGGTATCTGAGGTCCTGCGGCGCGTTCGCCATAAGCAAGGTCGTAAGGAATGAACAATTTCCATTTCGAACCTACCGGCATTAATTGAAGAGCTTCTGTCCATCCTTTGATCACACCATTTACCGGAAACTCTACCGGCTCTCCGCGGTCAACCGAACTGTCAAAAATCGTTCCATTGGTCAATGTCCCGTGATAATGCGTCTTCACCTTGTCCGTTGCAGCGGGCTTAGGACCTTCACCGGCTTTGATAACTTCGTACTGCAAACCACTTTCAGTAGTCGTAACGCCGGTTCTCTTCTTATTTTCTTCTAAAAACTTCTCGCCTTCCTTCCGGACAACTGCTCCTTTCTCTTCCATTATCTTTTGAAAATAACTACCTATGAATGCATTGGCTTCATCTGCCGTGAATGCCGTTTTCCCACCTTTCAGCGCCGCATTGATTGTTTTTGTCAGCACTTCTGTATTAATATTTTCCACACCCTGGGCCGCCAGTGAGCCTGAGAAACTTACTCCGATCGCGGCTGATAAAGAATCCATTTGATTTTTGAGTACTAATGGGGTCGCAACTGCTTTTGTCGTTGCGGCCGGGGCCTTCTTCGCCGGGGCGGCCGGCTTGGTTGTTTTCTTGATAGTCTGTGCATTGCTTTCCGCTGTTACAAAAAATCCTAGTACCAACGCTGCCAAAATGGTTTTTTCTAATTTGTACATTATACTGATTGATGGACGATAAAATATTATTTTCAAGATATTAAGTGACATTAACGAATTCAATTACAACAAAAACACAAATAGTACCTAAAAAAGTTTTAAAAATGTTACTAAGGACTGATAAACGGTAAACAACGTTGCACAGGCCGGCAAGAGCGGTTCACTTGGAATAATCTAATTTATTCAGCTGCATTTATTCACAATTATACTGTTCCAAACATTCTGTTTTTACCAAAATTAAACACTACCTTTGCGGCAGTTTTCAAAAACTTACTACTATACTCTAAATAAGTCAATTATACTATGGTATCTGTTAGACCGGATGAAGTTTCGGCTATCCTGCGCGAACAACTCGCAGGCGCCAGATCAGAAGCAGAGCTCGAAGAAGTAGGAACAGTTCTTCAGGTTGGTGACGGTGTTGCCCGCATTTACGGACTCTCCCAGGTTCAGGCAGGTGAGCTGCTTGTTTTCGAGACAGGCCTCAAAGCCTTGGCTCTTAACCTGGAAGAAGACAATGTCGGAGCCGTTTTGCTTGGAGATTTCAGTGACATTAAGGAAGGTGCGACAGTGAAGCGTACGAAAGAAATTGCCTCCGTAAAAGTAGGAGACGGTATCATCGGACGCGTTGTCAACACCCTCGCTGAACCCATTGACGGGAACGGCCCTATTCTGGGGGACGTTTACGAAATGCCTATCGAGCGTAAAGCTCCTGGTGTTATTTACCGCCAGCCGGTAACTGAACCTCTTCAGACAGGTATCAAAGCGATTGATGCGATGATCCCCATCGGCCGCGGTCAGCGTGAGTTGATCATCGGTGACCGTCAGACTGGTAAAACAGCGGTGGCGATCGATACAATCATCAACCAGAAAGAATATTACGACAAAGGCGAGCCGGTTTTCTGTATTTATGTAGCCTGCGGCCAAAAAGCGTCGACTATCAAGGGAATCGAGGCGACTCTTCGCAAGTACGGTGCAATGGACTACACTGTAATCGTAGCTGCCGGTGCTTCTGACCCTTCTCCAATGCAATTTTACGCGCCATTTACAGGTGCTGCGATCGGAGAATATTTCCGCGATACTGGTCGTCCTGCATTGGTTATCTATGATGACCTTTCAAAACAGGCAGTTGCTTATCGTGAGGTTTCTCTGCTTCTTCGTCGTCCTCCGGGCCGTGAAGCTTATCCAGGTGACGTATTCTATCTTCACAGTCGTCTATTGGAGCGTGCTGCCAAGGTAATTGCTGACGATAGCATTGCTAAGAACATGAACGACCTTCCTCCTTCCTTGAAGGATATCGTAAAAGGTGGTGGTTCACTTACTGCGCTTCCGATTATCGAAACACAGGCTGGTGACGTTTCTGCATATATTCCTACGAACGTAATTTCTATTACCGACGGACAGATCTTCCTTGAATCCAACCTGTTCAACTCTGGTATCCGCCCCGCGATCAACGTAGGTATCTCGGTATCACGAGTGGGTGGTAATGCGCAGATCAAATCCATGAAGAAAGTATCCGGTACACTTAAACTGGATCAGGCACAATTCCGCGAATTGGAAGCTTTTGCAAAATTCGGCTCTGATCTGGATGCAGCTACCAAACTGGCAATTGATCGTGGCCGTCGTAACCAGGAAGTATTGAAACAACCTCAATACGCACCGGTTCCTGTTGAACAGCAGGTTGCTACTGTGTATGCTTCCACAAAAGGTTTGCTTGACAAAGTAGATGTAAACCGTGTTAAGGAATTTGAAAAAGACTTCCTGACAGTTCTGAGCAGTCAATACAAAGAGGCACTTGCTGCATTGCGTGCCGGTAAGCTGGACAACAGCGTTACCGATGTGATCGAAAAAGTGGCCAAAGAAGTAGCTGTTAAATACCAATAATAAAAATAAGGAGTCAGATGTTTCGTCTGGCTCCTCTCCTAATATATATCCACCGGTGCCTGCACCGGATATGTTTTAAACTTCCAACTAATGGCAAGCTTAAAAGAAGTACGTAGCCGAATCGTTTCGGTAAACTCTACGCAGCAGATCACTAAGGCAATGAAAATGGTTGCTGCCGCGAAATTGCGCAGGGCTCAGGACGGTATTATGCAAATGCGCCCCTACGCCCAAAAGTTGAGTGAAATGCTTGCAACTGTTTCTGCCGGAGCGGAAACTTCCGGAGACAGTCCATTGAAAGCAGTGCGCCCGGTAGCAAAAGTGCTCATCGTTGTGATCACTTCCGATCGCGGCTTGTGCGGTGCTTTCAATACGAATATTATCAAAGCCACTTTGGCACTAATTGACCAGAAATACGCTGAACAGGCTCGTAAGGGGAATGTTGAGATTTTTGCAATTGGTAAAAAAGGAGCTGAGTCACTCACCCGCCGGGGAATGCTTGTCAATATAGGATATACTGATCTTTTCGGGAGGTTGAGCTTTGTTAATGTGAAGCTTGCCGCTGAGGAAATCATGAAAGCTTTCACGGACGGTCGCTATGACGCGGTGGACCTGGTGTATAACGAATTTAAAAACGTAGCAACGCAGATCATTCACGCAGACCGGTACTTGCCGATCCCGACTGAAAACAAATCAGTTAATACTAAGAAATCCGAGGTTAACTATATTTTCGAACCGTCGGAGGAAGAAATTTTGACCGAGTTAATTCCAAAATCTCTGAAAATACAATTGTACAGAGCTGTACTTGAATCCAATGCATCTGAACAAGGCGCGAGGATGACGGCAATGGATAAGGCAACTGAAAATGCGCAGGAGCTTTTGAAAGATTTGAGGCTGGTTTACAACCGCACCCGTCAGGCCGCAATTACGAAGGAAATCCTTGAAATTGTGGGCGGAGCCGAGGCGTTGAAAAACTAAGAATCAGAACACTGAACATATTCAAAACGAGCGGACATATCAGTTCGCTCGTTTTTTTGTTGCTATATTTGAATCGAACTGGCTGCCTTTACAGCTTGACTATTAAATTACACGATCGACAAAAATTAACCTTATCCAAGATGACAAAAAGAACCTATTTAAGCATATTCCTGGTTTTAGCGGGTATTTTTCAGCCAATTCAGGCGCAGAACGTAGATGAGATTGTTGCGAAACATATCAAGGCGATGGGCGGGGAAGATAAATTGTCTAAACTGCAAAGCATGAAAATCACTGCCGAAATGGATGTGATGAATATGCAGGTACCGATTAATACAACCATCGTCCAAAACCAGGGTTTCAGAAGCGAGACTACTGTGCAGGGGGCGACAATCGTGCAAGCGATCAATGGCAATACCGGCTGGTCTATCAACCCGATGACCGGGCAGACCAAAGCCACTGCGCTTCCCGAAGAAGCGGTAAAGTCAATGGCGTCGGAAACCGACCTCACCGGTCTTTATAATTACAAACAAAAAGGATATCAGCTGGCACTCGATGGCGAAGAAGATCTGGCCGGAGCCAAAGTTTACAAGGTGACGATGACCTTGAAAAACGGTGTCAAAAGAGTTAACTACATTTCGAAAGACACTTTTTATATTCTCAAAATCATCGCAAAAACCAACGTGAACGGACAGGATGTAGAATCTGAAAACGTACAGTCTGATTTTCGCCAGGTCGACGGGATCTATTATCCTTTCATTTCCGAAGTGACTACTTCAGCAATGCCGGGTACCAAAGTGGCCTTGCGCATCAAAACCCTTGAAGTAAATCCAAAGATCGATCCGAGCATTTTCGCAATGCCGAATTAGGCTTTCCAAAAGCTTTTTGATAGTCCCGGATAAGTTATCCGGGATTTTTTTTGACACCAGGAAACCATTCTCTAAATTTACATGTATATACATTAAATGTTATTACATACATAACCGATACTTGCAATGGCTACTTCAACATGGGTGATTGACCCGACACATTCAGAAATTCAATTTAAAGTAAAGCACCTGGTAATTTCCACAGTGACAGGAGCTTTCAAAACTTTCGAGGGATCGGTAGAAACCGAAAACGAAGATTTCGACGGCGCAACAGTTTCATTTTCAGCTGATACAAACAGCATCGACACCAACCAGGCACAGCGTGACGAACATCTCAAATCAGGCGACTTCTTCGAATCAGCAAAATACCCTAAAATCTCCTTTACCGGAAAACTGGCAAAAGCAGGTTCTGACACTTATACATTAAAGGGAGATCTGACTATAAAGGGAACCACAAAACCGTTTGAATTCGCGGTTGAGTACGGTGGCAACATGACAGATTTTTATGGAAATAATAAATCCGGCTTTGAAGTTTCCGGTAAAATCAACCGGAAGGAGTTTGGATTGGAATGGAGCGCGGTGACAGAAGCGGGCGGCGTGGTAGTTGGTGATGACGTTAAGCTGATCGCCAATATCCAGATCGTTAAGCAATAATATTAAAGTAAACCAGTCTCTTCAAAGCGCGGACATTTTATGGCCGTTGCGAAACGTTAAATAATGGCTGAATAATCATTTAACAAATGAATTATTCAGCCATTATTTTTTTCAGGGTGTTCGAATAAGTTGACAATTATTCAGCTGACACCAATATAAAAACAGATAAAAAGTCTATTAATTTTAACCGCCGAACAACCTGGCCCAGAAACCTTTGGCCTTTGCTTTGGTTTCAACCGCCTTTTCGGAAGCAGTTTCTTTTAACTCCTCAAATTCTTCGGTTGCCCTGGCTTTTAGCTCCTCGGCTCTCACCTGCGCCTCAGCCAGTTTTTCGGCAGCAATTTCCTTAGCATCTTCAAATGCCCCGGCAGCATCTTCTTTCAGATCTTCGTATTTGTCCTGGGCAGCCTCTTTCCAATCAGCAGCCTTTTCTGAAATATTTTCAAAAAGATCACCCGCTTTTTCCTTAGCGGAGGCAACACCCAGTTCCACCTCATTTTGCAAACCTCCGAATGCAGATTTAGCTTCCTCTTTCTTTTCAGCTGCTACTTCCTTCACTTCTTCAACACGCTCAGCCGCATCTGCCTTCACCTCTTCCACTTCATCTGTCGCGTCTTCCTGCAATTCGGCAATCACTTCTTTAGACTCCTCTATCTTTGTTTCCGCTTCTGCTTTCAGATCTTCCGCAGTTTCGTACACTTCTGTTTTGATACCGTCGGCAGTATCTTCCGCGTCTGCAAGCGCGGATTCTGCTTTGACTTCCAGCTCGCTGGCAGTATCGGCAACGGTTTCCTTCGCATTATCCTTTATTTCTAATACCTCCTCCACGATCTCGTCCTTGGCTTCTGCGGTTGTAGCTTTGAGCTCTTCTGTTTTATTTTCCAGCGATTCGTCTGCATCTTCCGGAAGTGGTTTGTCATTTTCGGCCATGGGAAATAGGTTTAATGTAAGATAGTTGATACACAGAAATGGTAAGCTACAAAGGAGTTACGAACGTTGCAAGAAAACGAATGCGCTTTCTTCACTCTAACCTCCTAATCATCAATTTTTTAACCAACTCGTAAAAAGGCTCCGGCTGCAATGTGCGCCAGTTTCCGATTTGTAAAGTACCTCCGAAATTGATGTAATAGTCGAGCCGGAATTTTTTCCATTGCTCCTCCACATGCTCACGAAAATTCACCGCTGCGATCCAGCCGTCTTCAATGTCATCAAACCACTCGGAATAGTAATCATCCTCGCCGCCATGGAAATCCAGCAGATTTTCACCCATTAATATAAACTGGTTAATGCCCTCGTTCACAAGCGGGTCGACCACCTGCCTCTTCAGGAACATAATATCATTGTGCAGCGCGTCATTCCATTCCCCGAACATTTCGATGATCGCATATTTCTTGATATAATCCGCGAAAATGATCTTTACATATAGCGTCTCCGAGCCGATATCGTCCCAAAGCGGGTGGATATAGTAGCCGTAAATCGCATTTTCATAATAATCCAGATTGTAGGTCCGTCCATAAAACGGAGACCGCTCGTCGTGACTCGCTACATAATGTTTTTCCCAGTTGTAATAGGGTTCAAGCTCCTGCATAACCGCACTTTAATGGATATTTATTTCAATTTAATAAAAAAACAAAAAGGCTTAAACGATCCGGAAACCGTTTAAGCCTTTAAAATTATTATACCTGACCTGCCGGGCGCCGGGCGCTTACAATTCGCGGATCCAGATATTGCGGAAGCTTGTCGTATTGTTGTGGTCCTGCAATTTGATCGGCCCTTTTCCGTGCGGCTCGATAGTAGGCTGGCCAACATAAGGTGTGGTTCCCTGAATCATCGTATGATTTTGAACCAATACCCCATTGTGGATCACCGTAATATAAGGCGGAATCGTCATTTGACCGTCTTTGTTGAAATGCGGTGCCGTGTAAACTACGTCGTAAGTCTGCCACTCGCCCGGGCCGACAGAAGCATTAACCAGGGGCATTGTCTGCTTATAAATAGAACCCGCCTGTCCGTTCGAATAGGTTGCATTGTTATAGCTGTCGAGCACCTGCAATTCGTAGATACCCTGCATAAAGATCCCGCTGTTACCGCGGCCCTGCCCGTTGCCATCTACTTTCGCGGGGGTTCTCCACTCGATGTGCAGCTGGTAGTCGCCAAAGGTCTGTTTGGTTTGAATATCACCTGATTTAGGAGCTACGGTCATTGTGCCGTCCGCTATTGTCCAGGGAGCCGCTGCCTTACCGTCCTTACCTGAAACCCATGCATCCAGGTTTTTTCCGTCAAAAAGAACGATCGCATCAGAAGGAGCTGTAAATCCTGAAACCGCGGTGGAAGCTTTGCCAGGCGTTACTACCCGCGGTACCGGGCTCCACAATTCGCTCGATTCGGGAGTTTGTTTGGCAGGTTGCAATTGCGCGTGTGCGGCAAAGGCAGTAGCCAGGCTGAACGCGGTAAGAAATAATTTTTTCATTTTGAAATAAAACTGTTTTGGTCAGATAAAACTGATTGAAAAAGGCACAAGTGTGCACCGATTACCAAAAGTAGCAAGGTTAGCGATTCTCATCTAATTAAATGCAATTTTCCCGATTCTTATCACGTAATTTGCACCGCATTTCGGCGATCTGCGGCCGATGTTAATCAAAAACCTACCAAGCTTACCCAAGTATGTTTAAAACCACATGTTCATTTTTACAATTCATCGTTTGCGGCATAGCGATAATTGTAACTCAATCCGCCTATGCCCAGCAACCTATTCCTCTTGACAATCTCAGTGCATTTACTACCAAATCCAGCAACTGGAAAATCGTAGGCAATGCATCCGCTGACATTTCAAAAGAAAACGTTTTGATCACGACTCCCGGCAAAGGGGTATTGGCGTGTATTCATGAAAAAGGGAAGTATGGAAACCAGTTTGAGCTGATCTCTAATTTCAAGCACGGAGACCTCGATATTGAAATGGATTTCATGTTGGCCAAAGGTTCTAATTCAGGAATCTACCTGCAGGGGAATTATGAAGTACAGCTTTTCGACAGCTGGGGTAAAAAAGGCGCTAAATACAACGATTGCGGTGGTATTTACGAACGCTGGAACGATTCCAAGCCGGAAGGTGAAAAAGGATACGAAGGTTATGCGCCCCGTTTCAATGTAGCGAAAGCACCCGGACTGTGGCAGAATATTAAGATTTCTTACCAGGCGCCGCGTTTTGATGCCAACGGTAAAAAGGTTTCCAATGCTGTATTCCTTTCGATCGTATTGAATGGCGTTACAATCCACGAAAATGTGGAAGTGAGCGGCCCTACCCGCGGTTCACTGACAGCAGAAGACGTAGCAATGGGCCCGATCCGTATCCAGGGTGATCATGGTTCATTGGCAATCAAGAATATTGTGATCAATAATTTTGATAAAAAGCCAGGCACACTATCTGATCTGAGCTACAAAACCTACTATGGCGGTCTGTCTGAAACCGAAGATCTTTCAAAGCAGACTCCTGCCGAAACAGGCAAGTCGGAAGCATTGACCTGGGAGATACTGAAAGACAACAACAACTATTCTTACGTGTACACGGGCAGATACAATGTTCCGACCGCGGGAGATTATAACTTCAAACTGCAGGCTTCCGGAAATTCATATCTGAAAGTTGACGGCAAATTCGTGATCGACGCGCAATGGAAGAACAACAACGAGTTCCGCACTGGAACGGTGAACCTGAAAGAAGGCGATCACACGATCGAGATATTCAATAATAAAAGAGACGGCTGGATGCGTCCGGTGCTCGGACTTTGGGTAACCGGCCCTGGTTTCCGCGAAATGGCTTATCATACCAAAAGCTCGGCAATGCCAGCAGGCGCGACCGATCCTATCCTGATCACTGCCGGTACCAATACGATCACCCGCAGCTTTATGGATTACAAAACGGATGAAAAATCCAAAAGACAACGCATTGTACACGCAGTGTCTGTCGGCAGTCCTTCTAACCTGCATTATACCTACGATATGGACAAAGGAACCGTATTGCAGGTTTGGCGCGGCGAATTCCTGGATGCTACCCCGATGTGGCACGATCGCGGCGACGGCTCTTCCCGTCCGCGCGGAAGTGTGACCGTGCTGGGCGATGATATGCTGCTGGGTAAAGCGACGGGAAAAACGAAATGGGCTTCCGACACTACGGGCAGCGGTTACCGCCCGAAAGGTTATGTATTGGACGAGCAGAACATACCTACTTTCCAGTACCAGGCATTCGGCTCTACCGTAACCGACTATGTTTCGATCGTAAACAACCAGTATTTCGAGCGGATCGTGCGGGTGAACAACCCTGCCAAAGGACTTGTAGCCAAACTGGCGGACGGTTCCAATATCGAAAAGCTTTCGGACGTATTGTATGCTGTCGATAACAAATCGTACTACATCCAGTTGGCTGACAAAAACATGAAACCTGAAATCAGAAGTATTGAGGGACGCCAGGAGCTGCTTGTTCCGGTTTCCAATGGTGAAGTGAAATATTCCATCCTGTTCTGATCAAATCCTTTTTAGATACCTTGTTGATAATGAAAAAATTAATTCAGATAGCATTCATTTTCTTGGCTACACTTACTGTGCTTAAAGCGCAGGAGTCGCCCAAAGAAGAAGATTTTTACAAAATCATTACCCCACCTATTCCGGAAGGTATTATCCTGGAAGTAGGTGGACTGACCATGATGCCAAACGGCTCACTGGCAATCTCAACCCGCCGTGGCGAAGTTTGGATCGTGGATAACCCGACGAGCCGCACGCCTTTTTTCAGGAAGTTCGCGACGGGCTTGCATGAGATCCTCGGACTTGCATACAAGGAAGGTGCACTCTATTGCGCACAACGCGGCGAGCTGACCAAACTGATCGACAAAAATGGCGACGGAAAAGCGGACGTTTACGAAACCGTTTACCAATGGCCACTTTCAGGCCACTATCACGAATACTCTTTTGGACCAAAACTGGCACCGGACGGAAGCTTTTATGTAAGTGGTAACGTTGCATTCGGAGATGAAGAATGGTGGAGAGGCGAAAGCCGCGTGCCTACCAGAGGCTGGATTTTCCACATTACCAATGATGGCAAATACGAACCCTATGCAACGGGAGTTCGCTCCCCGGCAGGTATCAGCATGCTGAACGGCGAGCTGTTCTATACCGACAACCAGGGTGACTGGATGGGAACCGGCGCGATTTTCCAGGTTAAAAAAGGCGGATTCATGGGTCACCCGGCCGGTTTGAAATGGGCCGGACTTCCCAACTCACCTGTTAAGCTGACTGAAAAGCAATTTTTTGCCGAAAGAGATAACCGCCAGCACAAAGACGCAAACGGACGTGCGATCAAGCCAGAGAACACGATGAACGAAACACCCCAGTTTTTATATCAGTTGAAGGAAAAATATGATATGGTTCAGCTGCCGGCTGTTTGGCTTCCTTACGGTGTGCACGGAGTATCTACTTCCGAGCTGATCCTGGACGATACAAAGGGCGGATTCGGTCCATTTACCGGCCAGGTTTTTGTGGGCGATCAGGGCCAGAGCAATATCATGCGTGTGGTTTTGGAAAAAGTAAAAGGTGAATATCAGGGTGCTAGCATTGGTTTCCGCAGCGGATTCCAGTCTGGTGTGTTAAGAATGGCGTTTGACAAGGACGGATCGATGTTCGTGGGAGAAACAAACCGCGGCTGGGGTTCAGCCGGCGATGCTAACCAGGGTTTGCAGCGTCTGGTATGGAATGGCAAAATGCCTTTTGAAATGTATACTGTAAAAGCACAGCCTGATGGCTTTGAAATTGAGTTCACCATGCCTGTGGATCGCAAATCGGCAGAAGATCTGGATTCTTACAAAGTAAGCAGCTACCTGTACAAGCATTACCCTGTGTACGGAAGTCCTCCTATTAATATGGAAGATGTAAAAATCACAGGCGTGAAAGTTTCTGACGACAACAAGAAAGTCCGCATTGTGCTGGATGGAATGAAACAGTATTACGTTCACAAGATCTCTCTGGAAGGGGTAAGAGCGGCTACAAACAGCTGGTCACTTGTACATGCCGATGCTTACTATACGTTAAATAATATTCCTGACGGCGAAAAACTGAAAGTATCTGAACTGAAAACTACCCGTTCTGGAGGGACCCGTTCCGGCAATGCTTCGGCTTCTGTTTCAACAGCTACAGAAAAAGAACACGTTTCTCCCGATGGAAAAGATAAACCAGCCACCGGCACGAAAGGCGGCGTAGCGAAAGCGCCGACCTTTGAGGAGGTAAAACCGATCTTGCAAAGAAATACTTGCCTGGCTTGTCACACAACCGACAAAAAGGTAGTTGGACCGTCTTATCTGGATGTTGCAAAACGCAAGTACACCAATGAAAAGATCGTGGATCTGATCTACAATCCAAAGCCTGAAAACTGGCCGGATTATGCAACTCCAATGCCTCCAATGCCACAGGTTCCGAAGGCCGACGCGATGAAGATCGCAGCCTGGATTAACTCTCTTGCGAAATAAAAAGCATTTATATTACTGATCAAGTTTGAAAAGGTTGCCTGTTTCACGGGCAACCTTTCTACGTTTTTGCCCTCATTTCTTTATTCAAAATCATTATATTCACGCTCTATATCAGACAGATGCGTTTCAATTGCACGTTTTAGTTGCCGAAATGCGTTAGTTAACATTGAATACTGATAGTCTGCTATGTCCACTTTACGCGACCCGTCCTTCTTGAAATCTGTTAAAGGCAAAATTTTTCTCGGTTTTTTCGTGGCATCTATCGCATTGGGTGCTTCGTGGCTGATCAGTAATCTGGCTTTTAAGGAAATTCTTGGCCGGGTAGAAATGATTTCTACGCCAAACGATAAATTACGGCTGGTTAACAAGATCTTCAAAAATATTCTGCAGCTCGACCATTTGCAGAATGCGCGAAAAGTAAGCGACGAAGAACATAAAGAACAGGTGCTCGCCAAATCCGTTGAACTTGTCGCTACGCTGGACTCCCTGAGCGATATGAGTATTGGTGATGATTTACAGATCATCCGGATCGATTCCATGAAAAAGATCCTCCGTAAAAGGGAAAAGATTTATGGCAATTACGTAACTGTCAGATCCAAACTTGTCAACACCAAAACACTTGAAGACGAGGTCAAAAATATTTCAGGGCTGATTACTACCAAACTTAAACCGGATAGTACGGTAGTTAAAACTGAAAAGAGGACGACTACAACCACCATTTACACGGAGGTCCCCGATTCAGTACAAAAAGCGGCGGCGAAGAAAGGATTTTTCAACAGGGTCTTCGGTGGGAATAAAAAAGCAAAGAAAGCGCAACCTCAACCGAATAAAGTTGTTCAGAAACAGGAAGTTAATGTACAGGTTGACACGATTACGGTCGCTCAGGAAGACAGTACGATCGAAAAAGTGGACGAAGCTGTTCACGCGATCGAAAAGGCACAGAAGATCCGGACGACAAGTTTTGTGGATAAAGAAAAAGAACTGGCGACAGCAGGTAACTCACTTGTAAACCAACTCCTTAATGTAATGCAGGAGGTGGAAAGTGAAGTATTGAGCCAATCCAACCGGGACAGCTACCAGGCCAACAATATGGTCACTAAAAGTGTGGATATGCTGCAATGGGTGATGCTGGGTTTTTTCTTCCTCACGGCTTTACTCGCTTATCTTATTTTCGCCGATATCACAAAGAGCAATGCATACCGCAGCCAGCTTGAAGAAGCAAAAGAAGAGGCGGAATACCACAGTATGGCTAAACAGCGGTTTTTGTCTAATATGAGCCACGAAATCCGAACGCCTCTCCAATCGATCATTGGCTATACGGAGGCGCTGAAGAAAGTTGACAAACCTAAAAAACAGGATCTCGAAACACTTTATTCGGCATCTGAACACCTGTTATACCTCGTTAATGAAGTGTTGGATTACAGCCGTATCATCTCCGACCGGTTCACTTTTGAAGAGCGGGTCTTTGCGATCAATCCTTTACTTAATGAAGTGATACAGGTTTTGAAGCCTAATGCTTCAACCAAAAACCTTATTTTAAGACTCGAAAATAATTTGGCGCCCAATTTGTACCTCTGCGGCGATCCTTTCAGATTGAGGCAGGTACTTTATAATCTGCTCACCAATGCGATCAAATTTACAGACACAGGCGAAGTTGTGCTGAAAGTCAGCAGTGTTGAATTAGACAACAATGTTCAGGTTGAATACACTGTGACCGACACTGGGATCGGATTGTCTCCCGAGCAGGTACAACGGATATTTAACCAGTTTGAGCAAGCCGATTCCTCCATTTCGAGACGATTTGGAGGTACAGGACTGGGTTTGACCATCGTAAAAGCGCTTATAGAGGGTATGGGTGGAAATATTCGTGTCAAGAGCAGCCCCGGTCAGGGCACGACTTTTTTTGTCACCACCAGTATGAAAAAAGCTGAAGCACTGGAATTGGCAGAGGAAGCTCCCGAAAGAAATTATCAGATAGCCGGCAAGGTCTGGCTTGTTGACGATGATACTTTTATTCTGAAATGGTGCTCCTCCGTTCTCGAAATGAACGGCATTCCGCATAATTCATTCTCGTCGGCAGAGGAAGTACTGAGCAGGCCCTGGGATCATCAGGTGAAATTCGTACTGACGGATATGCGTATGTCGGGCATGAACGGTGCAGAGCTTTGCAAGCGCATCCGAAAGATTGCGGGACATGATGTCAAGGTATTTGTCCTCACAGCCCAGGCTTTGCCGGAGGAGCGCGCAAACCTGCTTAGCTTAGGATTTGATGGCTATCTCATGAAGCCTTTCCATTCAAAAGAGCTTCTGGAACTGCTGGAATCGTACTCTTCGCCTGACGTTATTGCAATTGTCGAGCCGCAGCAGGAAGAGCTGGATTTTACCATGCTCGATCAAATGACTTTCGGAGACGAGGGGTTAATGCGCGAAATTTTAGATCAATTCGTAAAGGACTCCCGAAACGATGTGGATGCACTTGAACTTCACCTTGAAACCGGAGAACTTGACAAAGTTATGGAGATCATGCACAGAATGGCCGGACGGACAGGTCAGATTGGCGCCCGGGATCTTTCGGCCCGGTTTAGAAACTTTGAATTAGCGTTACGGGAACATCCTGCACAAGTCTCTCTTGCCGAAATGAAACAGGTTACACAGAGCGCCCGTGGCGTCATCGAGCAGATCGAAGGCAAAGCGCTTGCCTACTCGATGTGATACTTTTCGATTTTGTAATAGAGGGTTTTCCTGTCAATATTAAGTAGTTTGGCTGCTTTACTCTTATTGTACCGCACCTCCTGTAGCACTTTTTCGATCATCTCCTTTTCGTGCGTTTCCTGTAACGCTTTCAGATCCGACCCGGCAGGTTTTTGGGTATCTTCCATAGCCGTTATCATTTCGGCTGGCAGAGCGGCAGAAGTAGCAACTTCTTCTTTCGATAACAGTACAAGCCTTTTAATCACATTATTAAGCTCACGAAGGTTACCGGGCCAATCATATTTCATAAAGATGTCCATTACATCCTTCGAAAGTTCCCGCACATTTCTGTCCAGCTCGCTATTCGCCTTATCTACAAAATGTTGAATGAAAATGCCCAGGTCTTCGCCCCTTTTCCGAAGAGGTGGAACCTCTATTTTAAATTCATTTAATCTGTGGTAAAGGTCATCCCTGAAATCGCCGGCAGCTGCACTTGAAATCAGGTCTTCATTGGTAGCGGCGATGAGCCTAACATCTACCCTCACCTGCTGTGTACTGCCAATCGGAACAATAATACGCTCCTGCAGCGCACGAAGCAATTTGATCTGAACATCGTAGCCAAGGTTCCCTATTTCGTCAAGGAATAAAGTGCCTCCGTCAGCCGCTTCAAACTGGCCGATTTTATCTTGCAGCGCCCCGGTAAAGGCCCCTTTTTTATGTCCGAAAAGTTCGCTCGCGGCAAGCTCTTTCGATAGAGAACCACAATCAATGGCGACAAATGGTCCGCTGCTGCGCTTGCTCAGCTTGTGGATTGATTTGGCAACATGTTCTTTTCCCGTTCCACTTTCACCCTGAATAATCACAGACATATCTGTCGGTGCCACTAAACGTACATATTCGTAAAGCTGTTTTGAAATTTTACTTTTACCTTCAATGTAATCCAGCGACTGTGCATCTACCTTCGAGCTGCCTCTGGGTTTTGGAGCCGCCTTTACGCTGGTTACCTCTCCCTTATTCAGTGCCTCTCTCAAGACCATGAGCAGTTCTTCCGGATTAACGGGTTTGGTAATGTAATCAAATGCGCCAATCTGCATCGCAGTAACCGCTGTCCGCACATCGTGGAAACTGGTCATGATAAAAGCCGCCGTTCTGTTTCCTTCACTACGAAGTGTTTTGAGAAAATCGACAGAATTCCCATCAGGCAGGCGATAGTCCAGCATCAATACATCGAACGGACCGTCCGGATCTTTGTCGAGTATTTCTCTGGCCTCTTTCAGATTCGAACAAACTTTAACCTGATGCCCATGTTTACCAAGAAAATTGGTCAACAGTTTAGAGAAAGTTGTATCGTCTTCAACGAGGAGCAGATGAGCCATGGGATGTTTTATAGGTCAAAAATAAATAGCTTACTAACGAGAGGAGAAATACAAAATTATAAAATCTACAGTCAAAAAGCCGGAGAGTGCCCGGCTTTTAATTATGGTCAGCGTAAAATTACTTCAGAAAACCCTTAATCGACTTTCCGGCCATACTTATCGAGATTCACTGTGGAAGACTCATCTCCTTTTTTAAGATTAATCTCATAGTATTGTGAGTTATTTTCCTTTGTAACCAGGTAAGCACCAGCGACTTTCCAGTCGGCATAACCATCATTT
Organism: Dyadobacter sp. UC 10; assembly: GCF_008369915.1. Classification (NCBI taxonomy): domain Bacteria; kingdom Pseudomonadati; phylum Bacteroidota; class Cytophagia; order Cytophagales; family Spirosomataceae; genus Dyadobacter; species Dyadobacter aurulentus. The sequence continues at coordinate 1,792,542 of NZ_VSRN01000001.1, forward strand.
GCCAGGGCCGATTTGACCGGCTCGGGCAGATCTTCCGGCCGTACGGCCACCTTCTCCTGCTGGGCAATACTAATCAAAACATTCGCTGCATAAAGGCGCTGCGATGGCAGATAACCTGTCGCGAGCGTTGTTAATATGGTTGCAAAAAAGAGCTTTCGCATCATTGTGTCTAATGTTTGAACGAATAGTATTGAAGAAATCATGCCTTTAAAGTCCTGGCAAAAGAAGGACATCCATTGCTCAAAAAAAACCTTTACCACGCATTTTTCGATTTCACTGTGTGGAGAAAGTGAACAAGCTGTCACACGATACACCCAATTTTTCAAGGAAAAACGCCTTCTCTGCCAAATGATATGTTAATATAACGTCATTTAAGTTATTAAAAATATTTTGAATTTTAATATTTGAAACGATGCATAATCACCTATATTTGCGTCGAAGTCGTCGACATTGTTGTAGTACAACCACTACTAACACCTCAAAATCTTAGCACTATACATTCATAAATTGAATATTTTAAATGATATTATTTACTCAACGTTATTGAGATTATCATCGGTTAGTCTGAAAGCATCAAGAGTCTAGAAATAGACTCTTTTTGTTTGTTACCCCTCTTCCAATCCTTCACAGCTTGCCACTTTTCTTCATCGGTTTGATCTAAAGTATTTTTGATGGCGTAGGTCTCTGCAAACATCTTTCGATGGACGAAAGAGCTCAATAACCTTTGAAGCTATGAACAAACTATTGAAACCAGACACTGATTCGGGTAAAAAAGAAGCAGAAACCTCGCCGGTAAACAGGCGCTCGTTTCTTCGTGCAGCAGGTATTGCAACTTCACTGGGAACGATTGCACTTACAACAGCGTGCAAAGACGACGATCCGGATCCTATGCCAGGCACAGGCGATACTGTGGATCTTGGCTCCGCCGATACTGGTGTCCTCAACTATGCATATGCGCTGGAACAACTTGAAGCTGCATTTTATTCCCAGGTCATCACCACACCTTATGCAGGAATGACAGACGCAGAAAAAACGATTCTTACGGATATCCGCGACCACGAAATAGTTCACAGAGACTTTTTCAAAGCAGCGTTGGGCGATAAGGCCATTAAAGGTCTTACCCCCAATTTCTCGAGCATCGACTTTACCAAGAAAGAGGCGGTGCTTGGAGCCGCAAAATTGTTCGAAGATACCGGGGTTGCCGCTTATAATGGAGCCGGAAAGTTGCTTAAAGACGGTGGTAATTTGTTATTGGCAGGCAAGATTGTATCGGTGGAGGCCCGTCATGCGGCAGTTATCAGGGATCTGATTAATCCAAAGTCGGCTGACTTTGCCGGCGACGATATCCTCGACGCCAACGGAATGGATAAGGCGATCGCGCCTGCTGATATCCTGGCTGCGGTAAAGGGATTCGTAAAAGAAACGATCAATGGCGCCAACGTCGGTAAATAATCTTCCCACTTAATTCGAATCAAAAATCATGGATATATTTAAAATAATTGACAGTTTTCAGAAGATCGACGGAGATGCACTCGGCAGGCTTGAATATGCTACCCGCCGTCATTTTATGAACAAAGTAGGCACAAGGCTGGCATCCGTTGCAGTTCCGACTGCCTTCGCGAGCATTGTTAACAAAGCATTTGCGCAGTCGGCAGGTGCAGTGGAGGTATTGAATTATGCATTGACACTTGAGTACCTGGAAGATGAGTTTTACAAAGCAGGCAATGCGGCTGCGGGATTGATTCCTGCAACGGATAAAACGATTTTCACCCAAATCGGCAAACACGAAACGCAGCACGTTGCATTTCTGGTAAAAGCACTGGGTGCGAAAGCTATTCCGAAGCCAACATTTGACTTCAGATACAACGGCGCTTTTTCAGATGTTTTTACTAATTACAAAACCTTTGTAACCGTTTCAAGCGCATTGGAAGATACCGGTGTACGTGCCTACAAAGGCCAGGCAGGCGCATTAATGGGTGACCCCCAGATTCTGGAATACGCATTGCAGGTCCACTCGGTTGAAGCCCGTCACGCAGCGGTGGTACGCAGATTAGCTGCAACAGTAACCGGAACTGCGGCTATGAAAGGATGGATTACCGGAAAAGAAGGTGCAGTTCCTGCCATCTATGCCGGCGAAGACAATATGACGCAAGGCGGAAAAGATCTGAAAGGACTGGCTTCAAAATCAGATGCAGCAATTACAGAAGCTTTCGATGAACCTTTGACAAAAGAGGCGGTACTGGCTATTGCAGGACCATTTATAAAAGGTTAAAGTAAATTCTTCCCCTGTTGGACATATACATGCACTTTGTATGTGACAGTAAGTTCGAAGTGTTCCGACGCACTATGCTTGACTTCGAGAGGCTACCTGACGGTGGCCTCTTTTCGTTTAAATTTGGCTTTAATTGTCATTTCAGCTAGTTAACCAGTGCGGAATATTTAAATTTGGCTATTAAACCAGAATTTATTCCTGAATCCGAAATGAACCCTGATTTCAATAGAAGAGGTTTTTTAAAGAAGAGTGGCTTAACTGTGCTCGGTACTGCATTGGGCAGTCGAATGGTATTTGCGGACAAAATGCCGGAGGGAAATGTAACGCCTCGGTGGGACGAAAATGATGCATTAAAAGGTAAAAACGCGGAGATGATCGTGCAGGGGGACAAACCCTGGAATGTCGAATCACCGGTACATTTGCTGGATGATAAGATCACACCGGTCGAGAAAATGTTTATCCGCAATAACGGGCTTGTTCCGGAAAAGGTGGATGTGAGTGCATGGACACTTACTATCGACGGAGAGTCGGTAAAAGCACCAAAAACCTATACACTCGCCGAACTCAAGAAGAAATTTAAAACCTATACATACCAGCTCGTTCTGGAATGTGGCGGCAACGGTCGTTCAGGTTTTCAACCGCAGGCTTCTGGAAACCAGTGGGGCCAGGGCGCGGTTCATTGTGCATCGTGGACCGGTGTGCGCTTGAAAGATATATTGGCTGATGCAGGTATTAAAGACGATGCGGTTTACATTGGTTACCACGGGAAAGATCAGCACCTTAGCCGGGATCCTAAAAAAGAGCCGATCTCGCGCGGGGTACCTATCGAAAAAGCACTGGAAAACGAAACATTGGTGGCCTGGGAGCTCAATGGAAAGGATATTCCCGAATTTCACGGGTATCCGCTCAGGCTGGTGATTGGTGGATGGCCGGCTTCCGTTTCAGGTAAATGGCTGAGCCGCATTTCCGTCAGGAACAAGGTGCATGATGGAGCAAAAATGGAAGGGCACAGTTACAGAATGCCGAAAAGCCCGGTTGCGCCGGGAGAAGATGTACCGCAGACAGACCAGTATTTTCGCATTATCGGTTCAATGCCTGTAAAATCGCTGATCACGTTCCCAAAAACAGGTGCAATGATTGCACCGGACAAAGAGCTGGCTTTGCGCGGGCACGCCTGGGCGGGAGATCTTTCGGTGAAGAAAGTGGAGGTATCTATCGATTTTGGTTCGACCTGGCAGGAATGTAAACTGGAAGCGCCAGTTAATCGCCTGGCCTGGCAGCATTGGAATGCGAACATTAAATTCCCGTCCAACGGATACTATGAAGTCTGGGCAAAAGCGACCGACTCAAAGGGAAATGCGCAGCCTATGGTAATTCCGGCCTGGAATCCGGGTGGCTACCTGAATAATGCTTGCGAAAGAATTGCGGTGAAAGTTGGTTAAAAGCTACATCATGAGACTATTGTCGATTTTTTTAACAGGTATCGGAATACTCCTTTTTTCATTCAGCCCTAATGTAAATGAAGCTGTCGACGAGCGTTCCTTTGTATTGACAAAATCGGATACATTGAAAAAAGATCAGGAAACCGGCCTTATCAATGACGAAAATCTGTACCTGGTGAAGGCGCAGTGTACAACCTGTCACAACTCGAAGCTGATCCTGCAAAACCGGTTCACGCGTGACGGCTGGAAGCAAAAAATCCGGTGGATGCAAAAAAACCATAACCTCTGGGACCTGGGCGAAACCGAGAAGCCGGTGCTGGATTATCTCGAAAAAAATTACGGCCCTACGATCACTTCTACGCGACGTATACCGTTAACAAATATCAAGTGGTATAAGCTGCAACAGTAGGTTTCGCTAACTTAATCCTGAATTTTACATCTACTTTTTAGTAAAACGCGTGCACTCTTTTTTTAAATTAACCCTCGGGAAACTGTCGTTCCTGATCTGCTTTTTCGCAGTAACTGCCTTTGTCAACAACTCACATTCCGGGGATTCTTACATTCAGCAACCCGGGTTACCGAACCCGCTGCGCGCAGAGGTGATCGGAATTCAAGACGGGGATACGATTGAACTGAAATTCATATATAGTGGTAATAAAGCCGGACGACGGAGCGGAAAACCCATCAGGATCAGACTATTGCACGTAAATTCCCCAGAAAGGGGCCAGCCATTTTACAAAGTAGCCAAGCAGTTCACGAGCGACAACTCCTTCCGGAAGACCGTACAGGTCCGCCATGCAGGTAATTTTGATAAATACGGTCGGCTTCTTGGAGAAGTGATCCTGCCCGACGGTCGGGTTTTGAATAAAGAACTCGTAAAAAAAGGACTTGCGGTGCATTTCAAGAAATACTCAACAAGTACCGAATACGCCAACCTGGAAATACAGGCCAGGAAAAAACGCCTGGGAGTATGGAAAGTCCAGGACTATTCTGTGGGCAAACTTTAAGCTGAAAATCGATGAGCTCTTCTGCATTGTTTCAAATCCTTTACCAGCATGAAACGCTCTTTCATCTGCCGGCAGATATGACTCATGCGCACGCTCCGGCATCCGCAGAACCTGAGCCAGCAGAAAAAGCCGCGGTAACAGAGGCAGTTAAGCCTCCCCCAGCTGAGCCCAGGCCTTCATTACCGGCAAGTCCTGCTATTGCCAGGCCGGCACCAACTCCGCCTACACCTGCCCCACTGGATTTCCCAGGACTAAAGCATCAGATATTGATCCTGATCGACGAGCAGAAACAAGAAAATATGCTTGCTTCCGAGGCGCTCTTTTTGGATAATATCCTCAAAGCGGTCGGGAATTCCACGGATCATGCGGATATTTTAAATTTCAGCTTTTTGCCGGGCCAGGACGCGCGGAAGGTGTTTTCGGAGAAAAAAACAAACTTCTTTATCACATTCGGCGTACCCCTGATCAAGCTCCACCTCGACCTGTTGCTTGCACCCTATACACCAAAGAATATCGACGGCATCTGGTTCCTGCTGGCTGATCCGCTGGTGGTTATAGAAGAAAATCGTGATTTGAAGAAAAAACTATGGCAGGCATTGAAGCAAATGTTCGAAATGTCCTAGTTACTAGCAGGTTAAGGTTTATAAATGCCGGTCATCACAATAATCTAGTGAGTTTCCCTGTTTTCATGGATAATCGCAGGCTAACCCATGAAAATCTATGGCCAAATTCACTGAGTACATTGCGAGCTGGTTCCGGGCAAAAGAGTCCGACGAAAACCAGTACTACGACGATGAAACCGTCGAAACGAATCCGATTCCTACCTCCACTGCTGTTTCTTCTATTGAAAACCCAGCCCTAATTGCTGAGGCAAAACCGGCGCCTACGCAGTATCCTGATTCTCAGCCAGACCAGCAAGGAAGAGAATTGCCGAGGGTTGAGGTAACTATTCCTTATTGGCTGGAAGACGAAGATATGCTTCGTGACGAAGGTGTTTTGTTCGGCTTGTCAGAGTCTGATCCGCACGAGAAAACCGATATAATCCAAAAGTACTTTTCAAATCTCGCAGCTGAACATAATGCAAATATTGAACAGCAAAATGAGCGGATCCAGGAACTGAACCTGTTCATCGGTCAAAAAAATAACCGGATCGAAGAGTTGCAGGAGAAATTAAAAAAACCGGCTGACAAGCTTGCCGGTGAACACCATTTACCCAGGACACTTATAGGAATTACTCTATGCATTGCGATGTGCATTGGTAACTTTTTCCTGATCAGGGAATCTTTAAAGCCGGTTTTCAATGATAACTCCTGGATCGCACTGGGCGTTTTTCTGGCTGGTATGTTCAGCCTGTTTGGCCGCATTTCGCTTTTCCATGATACGGATTCAAAGGTTTCCTGGAAATCTTTATTGGAAGAAATAGGCTTGCCTTTCGCGGCCGCGCTGTTTGTGTTTGCAAATGTGATCACACACCAAACGTGGTGGCAGGCATTTGCCCTTTTCATATTCGTTTTCTTCCTCTTCCTTTTTGCGGGAAAACTGCTGCTCAGTAACATCACTGTGCTGCGGAACGACCTGCAGAGTTGGCTGAATATCAGGAACGACCGCCAGGATTTCAAGGATAATACTTCCAGCTGGGAGTCCGACTGCCTGGTACTTCAGGAGGAAATTGATGAATTAAGGGTCAAAAAGTGGCAGGTTCTCCGTGAACAAAGCGCTTCCGAAACGGAGCGTGACCGGCTTTTTGCAAAACGCGATATGCTGATCAAACTCTTCGAAAGTGAGTTTTTTCTAGCCCGCCGCATGAAAAACGAGCTAACTACCCGCCAGCTTAACCTGATTCAAAAGGGCATTAAATAATATTTCGAAGAAAAGCAGCCCGGTCTTACCAGGCCGGGGCCTGATTTTTTATCCATTTCTCACCTGATCAATCAAAATAACAGGTCATGAACGAGCAAAATCCAAACGAAAACGGCGATTACCAGCACGGATATACCCGTGGTATCGAGGGAATTGACCGCCAGGTTTATGAAGCATATTTATCCAGTGACGTCAACCACGACTGGATCCGCGAACGACTGGGAGACAAGAACGAAGAACTCTCTTCCCTCCGAACAAAAACTCAGGAAACGCAACAACAGCACAAGGTAGCTTACGATAAGCTGCAGACCGAGATCATGGCCCTGAACGGGGTAGCGAGGCAAATGAAAGATCTGGAAAGATCGGTCACGGACATTGATATACAATCGGAAGAATTGAGGGAGAAAAGAGCTGAAAAAGCGCCTTCCTACTCTCTTGTCGCGGGTCTTATATTTCTGGCTGCCGGTATTTCATTCATAGCCGGCGACCTGATCATTTCGCATGAAATCGTAGCCTATGCACTTAATATCAGGAATTCTAACGAAGCCTGGGCCTTTGCGATCGGTTTGGCGATGCTGTCGATTTTACTAAAACCTGCATATGACAGGCTTGTAGAAGAACCTTATCACAGAGATGATTCACCAAAAGCCAGGTCGAGATATGCCGGCTTTAAACTGACCTTATCGATTTTTGCGATTGTGACGCTGGTTATTCTCGGCTGGTTCCGGTATGAAGCTTACCGGACGGATAAATTGAAAGAGGCGATCAATAAATCGGTAAAAAACCTGCAACTGAATGCAGTGGATCCCATGACAGGCGCACCGATCAGTAGCCCGGAGCTAACTAACAAAATCGAAAACGCGCTCCGGAATTCGGATCAATTGAATATGGACCTGGTTAACAGTCCCTGGGCATTACTTTCATTTGTACTTAGCGGCGTACTTTTTGCTGTCGCAGGAGCCGTCTCGCTTGGAATGGCGCTGCCGGTTTTGCAGGGATTCTGGTACCGATGGCTGCAAATAGATCCAAAACTTGGCCGGTTGAGAAGACGCAGAAAAAGAATTTTGAAACAAATGGAGCCACTTCAGGAGCAGCTTAACCTGCATATGACGCAGAAAAGCATTCTGGAAAATGACCTGGCATTTTTGCCAAAGCTGGAACAGCTGCGTGAGGAGGAAGCCAGGATCCGCACGGAAATTGAGAATCTGGAAGAAGAACGTAAAAACACACTTACCGACAGCAGAATCCAGTCATTTGGCGACGGTTATGCACACGGTAAGGTCAGCCGCGATGTGATGAGCGAGGAAGAGTATGATTCGTGGCGGGACAGTCACCTGACGGTTTCCAACTTAGCGCTGCGCGCCCGCTCCAACTCTTCGGCCGACCGCGCCGTTTCCAGAACTAAAAGCACAGGAATGCGGCCGCACCAGGCAATCAGAAAAGCAATTACGGATCGTTTCGACGAAAACAATTCATAGTTTCCTAAATTAGGGGTCGATATCCACTAGCATGATTGAGACCCCTAATTTAAGAATAGTACCCTGCGACGATACCCTTTTTGATGCGATCCGCATGGGCAACAATACACTCGCCAGGGTAATGGGCGTGAATGTCCCAAAAAAATGGACTGAATTTCGCGATACGTTTACTCCCTCCTACCACCGCTGGAAAGCGCATCCTCCTCTTCGAAACTGGTGGGTTTACCTGATTATTTACAAACCTGACAATCAACTGATCGGATCTTGCGGATTCAAAGGCGAGCCTGATTCGAATGGTACGGTGGAGATCGGTTATGAAATTATGCCGTCACACCGGGGAAGAGGTCTCGGCACCGAAACTGCAAAGGGGCTTCTTGATCATGCCTTTCGCCAGCCCGGCGTTTTGAAGGTTATGGCGCACACATTGGCGGAGGAAAATGCCTCCGCGCACCTGCTCGAAAAAATCGGCTTTTCTCAGACAGAGGACGTTAGCGATCCTGAGGAAGGGTTGCTATGGCGATGGGAGCTCTCACGTAGATAATATGGGTTTGCCGCTTTCCGTTTAAAATGTGTTCGAAAATAATTGCATTGTAATAATAAAGTTTTGGCTTAATTATTTACTTTAAACATCGAACACAGTTCTGAAACCCTTAGCCCTACTACTATGATTGAGTTCTCAAAGGATTCGTTTTCCTGGTTTAAAAATTATCCGGAAGGCATACCATTCGAAATAAACCCCGAAGCCTATTCCTCACTCGTTGAAATGATGGAAATAAGCTTCCGGCAAAACGCTGAAAAACCAGCCTATACAAATATGGGCAAGGCGATCACATTCGGCAAACTGGACGAGCTTTCCAGAAACTTCGCAGCCTATCTGCAAAATGTCGGCTTGCAGCAGGGTGACCGGATCGCCATTCAAATGCCTAATCTGCTGCAATATCCGGTCGTGATGATGGGTGCATTGAGAGCGGGCCTTGTCATAGTGAATACCAATCCATTGTATACTTGCCGGGAGATGCAGCACCAGTTCAAGGATTCGGGGGCCAAGGCAATCGTAATACTGGCCAACTTCGCGCAGAACCTTGAAAAGGTTATTGAAAACACCAATATACAGCATGTCATAATAACTGAAATTGGTGATCTGCTTGGCTTCCCAAAACGGCTTGTCGTAAATGCAGTGGTCAGGTATGTTAAGAAAATGGTCCCGAAATACCGTATCCCAAACGCCACCAGCTTCAACAGTACTATTTCCAATGGGGCAGGCCTTACCTACAAGCGACCAAATGTATCGGGGCTCGATATCGCTTTCATCCAATACACCGGCGGCACAACCGGCGTGTCAAAAGGCGCTATGCTAACCCACCGGAACCTGATCGCCAATGTGGAAGGTATTAACGAGTGGCTAATGTCGAAAATGCGTCAATCGCCAGCTTCCAATCAGTTGACATTGATCGCGGCGCTGCCGTTATATCACGTTTTTGCAATGACTATCAATGGATTATGTGGCATTAAATGGGGAGCATTAAATGTTTTGATCACGAATCCGAAAGACATTCCCGCGTTCGTCAAGGAACTTAAAAAGTTCAGTTTTCATATTTTCCCTGGCCTGAATACGCTTTTTAACGGCTTGCTCAACAATCCTGACTTTGCTACGATAGATTTCAGCGAACTTAAAATCACCATTGCCGGCGGAATGGCGTTACAGAAAGTGGTAGCCGAACGTTGGGAAAAAACAACAGGCTGCCCGCTTGTGGAAGGATACGGATTGTCCGAAACCTCTCCCGTGTTGTCGGTTAATCCCCTCAATGGCCGTCACAAACAGGGAACGATCGGCCTGCCATTTCCAAGCACTGAAATGCGGATCCTTAACGATGACGAAACCTGGGCAACGGTTGGCGAAAAAGGCGAAATATGTGCAAAAGGGCCACAAATTATGCTTGGCTATTACAATAGGCCGGACGAAACTGTAAAAGTCATTTTTGAAGATCAAAGCGGCCGTTGGTTCAAGACAGGCGATATCGGCATCGAGGATCCCGATGGTTTTTTCAAAATCGTTGATCGAAAAAAAGACATGATCCTGGTTTCCGGGTTCAATGTGTATCCAAATGAAATTGAAGGAGTGATCTCTCAGTGCCCGGGCGTCCTGGAAGTAGCCTGTGTAGGAATTCCTGATGACAAATCCGGCGAGATGGTCAAGGTTTATATTGTGAAGAAGGACCCTAATTTAACAGAAGAAATCGTAAGGGACTATTGCCGCGAAAATCTCACCGGCTATAAGCGTCCCAAGCAGATCGAATTCCGCACAGAGCTACCCAAAACCAATGTGGGCAAGATATTGAGGAGGGCATTAAGGGAAGAAGAAATGGCGAAAGTTGCCAGGTGAAGCCGCTATTAGCGTCAGGTTTATGTATATTTAGGCGAATTAGTTCTCAACAATGAAAGCCTGTATATATGAATCTACACCGGAAAACCTTGGTATTGTTGCATGGTCATGGCGCAGACGATACGATCTGGGACTATGTTGACGCCACTATTAACGAATACTTTACAATTGTAAGGCCGAATATTTCACTCTTTACTTTTTGTCAGTCGGTTGAAGATTACGCGGACGAACTGCACCGTTTTTTAACGAATGCCAATATTCAGAAGTGTACGCTCATCGGCCATTCTATGGGTGGATACATTGCACTTGCATTTGCCGAAAAATACCAGGGGATGCTGGAAGGTTTTGGCTTGTTCCATTCGACAGCTTACGCAGACGATGAGGCAAAGAAAGTGCAGCGAACCCAGGCCATTGAATTATTAAGAAATAAGGGAACGGAAACATTTATTAAAAATACTGCCCCGAACATGTTTGGTGAGCGGTATAAGGAACTGTTCCCTGACAGGCTCGAAGCGCATATCAAATATTTCTCGAAACTCCCAGCCGACGCACTGATCGCAGGGATTACGGCAATGATCAATCGCCCCGACCGGACAGCCGTCTTAAAAGCGCTTCCATTTCCTGTACTTTTTATAATAGGAATGCAGGACAAGCTGATCCCTTTCGAAAGCCTGATTACTTTGTCTGAATTTCCTAACCGAAGTTATCCGTTTATCCTGGCAGAAGCCGGCCACATGGGAATGGTAGAGCGTCCCGATGCCACTGCCAGGATGATCAGCTGGTATATGGGCAAAATTTAAACGCTCACCTTTTACTTACCTATGCAACAAGTTGTAAATCTAAGCTTTAAGAAAAGTACCGTTTACCTGCTTTTCTGGTGTTTGCTAGCGCTCAACGCCTGCAATAATGAAAAACCGCAGGTAACACCGGAAGAAGAGGAAGATCAATTTCTGCTCCGTAGCGAGGATATAACTACGCTTTCACGCGAGCAGATAATGCAGCGGGCAAATGGGATCAATGCTGCACTGGGCGGCTATGTAAAGACAGGGATTAAGGTTTATAAAATTTCTTATAAAACGAAAAACACGGACGGAACGGATATTACTGCATCCGGCGCGCTTATCCTTCCCGATACCGACCAGCCTGCTTCAATGATCAGTGTACAGCACGGTACTATCAGGGAAGATATTTCAGCACCTTCCAATTTCGCCGAAAATTCCGAGGCCGCATCTTTCGGCGCACTATTTGGTTCAATGGGCTATATTATCGCTTATCCCGACTACATTGGTTACGGTGACTCGAAAGATCTGCCGCATCCTTACGAACACCGCGCGAGCCTGGCCTCTGCTTCTCTGGACATGCTGCGGGCCGCCAAAGAGTTCTTACGGGATCAGGATGAAGTAGAGTGGAATGAAAAACTATACATTGCCGGATATTCGGAAGGAGGATATGCGACCATGTCTTTGCAAAAGAAGATTGAGGAAGAAGCTTCCGGCGAGTTTAACCTCCGGGCATCGAGTTGTGGCGCAGGCGCTTATGACAAAACTGCGTTTATGAAATATATCATTAATAACAAAACGCACGGCGTTGCTTCCTATAACTTCTCTTATTTATGGGTCCTGCTGACTTATGATCGCATTTATAAACTCGACCGCCCCGCTTCTTATTATTTCAAAGAACCTTTTGCGACGGAGATCGCAAAGTCGGGAGCGAATGTTCGGATAGACCGGAGTTTTGATTCCATTTTGAATGATTCTTTCAAAAAAGCATTAAATGATGGTGTTGATAAAGGTTTCATAGACGCGATCGGAGATAACGATGTTTATAACTGGAAGCCTAAAACACCTTTAAGACTTTTTCACGGAGACAACGACCAGCTGGTTTTTTATTTTAATTCCGAGAAAGCATACAATACAATGAAAGGCCTAGGGGCTGATGTACAGCTTACAACCGTTCCAGGAGGTAACCACAGCAGTTCCATAGTTTCTTTTCTGGTAGGTACCCTCGGTTTTTTTTCAAGTACGCCGTGATATAGGGTATGTTAAATCAGTAACAAAGAATAAAATCTAATGTCTTCACTTCTTGATCTGGTAGGTAATACCCCATTGGTTGAATTAAAGCGAATCAATCCAAATCCCAAAGTAAAGATCTTCGGGAAGCTCGAAGGTAATAACCCTGGCGGCAGCGTAAAGGATCGGGCGGCTTATAGCATGATACAAGGTGCGCTGGAGCGCGGAGAAGTCCGATCAGGTACAAAGCTGGTAGAGGCTACCAGCGGTAATACTGGAATCGCCCTGGCGATGATAGCCCGGCTCTTCGACCTGGAAATTGAGCTGATTATGCCCGAAAGTTCTACCCGCGAGCGTGTGCTTACCATGGAGGCTTTCGGAGCAAAGGTTATCCTGGCTGCTAACATGGAAACCTCGCGTGACCTGGCAGAGGAAAAAGCGTCTACCGGTGATTACTTCATGCTCAACCAGTTTGCGAATCCCGACAACTGGAAAGCCCACTACCGGACCACCGGACCCGAGATTTATCAGGATACCCGGGAACAAATAACTCATTTTGTATCGTCCATGGGTACTACCGGTACGATTATGGGCGTGTCAAGATATCTAAAAGAAAAAAACAATGCCATCCAGATTGTGGGCTGCCAGCCTACGGACGGTTCCAGCATTCCGGGCATACGGAAGTGGCCGCAGGAATACCTTCCCAGGATTTTTGAACGCGACCGGGTAGATCGGGTAATCGAAGTAACTCAGGAAAACGCCGCCCAGACGACGAGGAAGCTGGCAAGAGAAGAAGCTATATTTGCTGGCATGAGCAGCGGGGGCGCCACCTGGGCAGCAGTTGAGCTGGCAAAAGAGCTTGAAGAGGGTGTGATTGTCTGTATTATCTGCGACCGGGGCGACCGGTATTTGTCGAGCGACCTCTTTGGGTAATCCACTATTAGCTATTGACTTTTAGCCTTTATATCGGCAATCGGCTGATTCAGTAAAGCTGAAAGCCGATTGCCGATTGAGTCGCTAATTAAAACCAGCCGTTTCCCAGATTCCTGAAAGGCCAGGGAATCGCAACCAGAATGATGATCAGGCCCATCGTGTAAAAGTACAGTACGGTACGGTGCTTGTCGGCTCCCACCAGTTTCTTAGACCTCGACCGACCGATCGTAATCAGGACCATAGCGATGAGCATCATAAAAATATGCTCGATGGAAAAGAACCGGAATACCTTCTCGCCTATCAGATCAAAATTCACTTTGGGGCTCATTACATACAGGATCAGTCCGATCAGCATTTGCGTATGTGCCGCTATCATTGCGAAAAGATAAACTTTACTGTCTTCCTGCGAATTTTTCCGCCAATTAGAATAAGCGATAAAAATGGCCGCCAACAGCAGCGCCAGGACAACATACCGGAGACCTGAGTGCGCTCGTATCAAAATGTTCATTGTGAAATAACGGGTTATGGTGAATAAGTAGGCCCGCAAATGTAACTCACAAACGACCATCCCCCAAATTCAATACACGACCATGAAAGAGAATCGATTGTGAAATATAAGCCTGATATTTGCACCCCATTTAACAAGTTTAAATTTATGATTATTTACAATATCACTGTTAATATCAGTTATGAGGCTGAAAACGAGTGGCTGAGTTACATGAAGGGCATCCACATTCCCGAAATCCTCGCAACGAAGCTGCCGCTGGAATGTAAACTTCTGAGGCTACTTACTGAGATTGAGAACGAAGGAGCGACTTATACTACGCAATTTACGTTTCGAACGATGGAGGATTTCCTCGCCTATCAAACCAGCTTCCAGGCAGATTTTCAGGAGCGGCATCATTCTCTTTTCAATGGCAAATATGTGTCTTTCAGGACACTTTTGGAAGAAGCCTGACCAGATAATGAGGTCAATTTTCACTTTAAGAAATATATCTAAAAACAATTCCTTTTTTCTTGACATTGGCTTAATATTTGCCTTACTTAAAATAATGTTAGGGAAATATGAGTGCCGGTTTGAGACGCGGAATATCCATTTTTTATAAAAATTCCAAGTTGAGTGAGTCAGGATTTTTCAGTTTTTCTAGCAGTTAACAGATATGTTTTACCATTAAAACAATGTGCTTATGAGACTGCAGATGCAAGCAATTCATTTTGATGCCGACCCTAAATTGCTGAATTTCATTCAGCAGAAGTTAGATAAATTGGATACATTTTATGATCGAATAACTAGTGGAGAGGTATTTCTTAAGCTCGATAAAAGTGAGAATGCAAAGGCGCATACCAAATTGCTTGAAGTTAAACTATACGTTCCGGGTGGGACAATGTTTGTGAGGGAGCAGGGGACTACATTTGAGGAAGCTACCGACCTCGCCATCGATACGCTGAAAATGCAGGTTAAAAAGTTCAAAAATAAACGAAACAACGCCAGGGCCGCCAAAATTACGGAGGTCGAAGGTGCAGTTCTGACGGAGGAAACTGAAGAGTAAAATTATATAGCTTTCAGCAGGGAAGTCGCCTATCAGGCGGCTTCTTTTGTTTTACATCCACTCAGCTTGGATCAGTCGGTGAATTGGTCTTATTTTGAGTTCTGAGCAATCCCGTAATTAAGATAAATATGAAAATAGAACCTATCGTTGGCGCTTCGTTCGAATATCCGTTTAAAATCTCCCAGGAGGAAGTACAGCGTTTTGCCGACCTAACCGGCGACAACAATCCTATTCACCTCGACGCCGAATATGCCGCCACCACAGCCTTTAAACGGCCGATCATCCACGGGATGCTTGGGGCTACCGTATTTACCAAAGTACTCGGCACCCAGTTCCCGGGTTTTGGTTCGATCTATGTAAAGCAGACTCTTGAGTTTCTCAGGCCGATGTTTGTAGATACGGATTATAAAGCGGTATTTAAAATCCAGTCTATCAATTCGGAAAAGCATATTGCCGAGATTTCCACCGAGATCGTGGACGCGACTACCAATAAGATTACCACCAAGGGAATAGCCTCTATGATCAATAAAGAGAAGTTCTGAAAACACTAAGCCCGGACTGAAAAGCCCGGGCTTAAAAAATTTTCTGTGTGCTTAACTATTCGCCAGCGTTCTTTTTGTTCTGAACTTCTGCACGAATGTCCTGAGCCAGCGTTTTGAGATCCTGCATACCCTTACGAACGCGGGTACCAGCAGCTTGATTGTCTTTGTTGTAAAACTTATCGAAATCACCTTCAAGTGAAAGGATCAGATCTTTAACTTCATCGAATCGTGCCATGTCTTTTTGTTTTTTAGTTTAAAATGCCTCAAACACGCTAAAAACGCATGTTTTGACCGAAATTTAGTAATTAAAAGTATTTTCGCAACCCAAAAAACAAAAAAAAACACTCGCAAAATACAATTAGTTAATTGCAAATATTTAACATGCTATTAATCAGACAGTTACAGCTAACTAAAATTTTCACACATTCCCACAAAAAAAGGGGGCTTTTTAGAAAAAAGCCCCCTGAAAGCAAATAACGCATATTTTAATTATTCCACGCCTACCTGAATGTCATCTTGTTGGTAGACCCGGTTCTTAAGTTTTTCCGCCAAACTGGTAAATGCATTTAAAGTATATTCCACATCTTCGAGCGTATGAGCGGCTGTCGGGATAATCCTCAGCATGATCTGACCCTTTGGAACCACGGGATAAACTACGATTGAGCAGAACACACCCATATTTTCACGCAGGTCACGTACCATTCTTGTGACTTCGGGAACGCCGCCTTCGCTGTGCAGGAAAACAGGCGTCACCGGTGATTCAGTTTCTCCGATATTGAAACCGCGGCTACGCAGCCCATCCTGCATTGCCTTTACATTTTCCCAAAGCTTGGACCGCAGTTCAGGCATCTTTTTGATCATATCCAAACGTTTGCGGCAACCTTCCACATAAGGCATCGGAAGCGCCTTGGCGTAGGTTTGTGACCGCATATTATATTTCAGGAACATGATAATTTCGGGATCATCAGAAGCGATGAATGCGCCGATCGCCGCCATTGATTTGGCAAAAGTGGAGAAGTAAAGGTCGACTTCTTTCTGGACGCCCAGCAGCTCGCCAACCCCTGCGCCGGTTTCGCCCATTGTGCCAAAACCGTGCGCATCGTCAACCATCAAACGGAAATCATATTTCTTTTTCAGCTCAACGATCGCCTTGAGATCACCCACTTTACCGGACATACCGAAAACGCCTTCGGTGATAACCAGTACGCCTCCGCCTTTTTCATTGGCTAACTTAGTCGCGCGGATCAGGTTCTTTTCAAGACTAACCATATCGTTGTGGTTAAACTTGTAGTACTCTCCAAGCTTGGCTTTGTGAAGGCGGATACCGTCGATCAGGCATGCATGAGATTCGGCATCGTAAACAATTACATCCCTGTGATCGCACAAACACTCGATGGCAGACATGATTCCCTGGTAGCCATAATTCAAGAGGAAAGCATCTTTTTTTCCGACGAACTCAGCGAGTTCCTTCTCAAAAGTTTCGTGCAGGACTGAATTCCCCGACATCATTCTTGCCCCCATCGGATAAGCCAGGCCCCATTTTGCGGTTGCAGCTGTATCTGCTTCTCTTACTTCAGGGTGGTTTGCAAGACCTAAATAATTGTTCAGACTCCAGTTCAATACTTCACGTCCCATGAACCTCATGCGCGGGCCCAATTCTCCTTCCAGCATAGGAAATGAAAAATAGTGATGGCTATTCAGCATTTTTGCCGGAGTTCCAATCGGACCAGAGTTGTTGCGCAGTTTCTCGAAAATATCCACTCTCTTCTAATTTATGTGGGTAACAATGATTACTAATGTTAGATAAATGCAAAATTAAAAAAATATACCGGTACTTTGACAAGACCACTATCTTTCCGCCTAACAGTAAGTTAACAAAATTATAATACACCTGTTCCACTCTATCCGCTTTATCTGATATCTTACCCATAAAATCCGGACTCGCATATAAACACAAATCCCCGCCAGCTCGGACTGACGGGGCTATATTTGTTTTAAGTAGATCACTCGACCCTTACTGCCAGGTGTTGCTCCACTTGAATACCGAACCGCTATCTCTCGTGCCCTTTCCACTCAACACATACCCCGAGGTGTCCAGCTCGTATTCGTAATCGATTGTCGTTTTTGTCTTTTCAAAATGGTCTTCTGTTGTTGCCTTTTTCACGAGGTACTTTGCCTTTTTAGGAAATAGTGTTCCGTCTACCGCTATGTGCCATTCATTGTGAGAGCCCGATTTGTCTAACTTATCAGTGTATTCGTAAGTCGTAGTTGTAAGAAGATTGCCACTATGATCATACGTTTTTGCAACTGAAATGTTCTCATGAGCATTATCATAAGTGTATTGGTGGTTCGCGAATGGTTTGTCCTCGAATGTAATCACCTCCTTTATAACCTTCCCACCCTCGTATGTGAATGACGTAGCAAAAGCTTTTTGCTCGGATTCTCCAAAGTAGCTGAACTCTGATAGGTTAGTCACCAATTCTCCATCCCTGGCATATACTTTTTTCGCCAGCAATTGTTTTCCATAATATGAATAGCTCACTTTGCTTTTGGTATATTCAACTTTCACTTTCATTCCAGAGGCCACGAATTCTTCGGGCTGTTTTTCGGCATTATACTTTATGTCTCTCACTCCGCTTGCAAATGTAGACGCCAACAGCAATCTTTCATTTCCTGTCAACAGAGCAGGTGATTGGGGTGTCGGGCTCGTCTTCTCATTATTACACGCATTATTGAGGAATAGCGTCGCTATTAAAAAAAGCCAAACAAAAATTTTCGTTGCAGTCGTTCTCATCGTGTTTTTGTTTTAGTTAAAATGATACCTAAAATACGCCTACTTAGGTACCATGCGTATCAGCAACCTCCCTTCAAAGATTCTGCGGCAATCGTCCATTTATTTAGTGGCATGAGTAGTCTGCATTGAAAAGTCGGCTTTTGTTAACTTAGGATATTTACAATACTATCAGATTGCATGACCCAAATCAAAAAAATACTGATTGCCAACCGCGGCGAGATTGCATTGAGGATTATGCGAACTGCCCGTGAAATGAATATTTCCACAGTCGCCATTTTTAGTGAAGCGGACAGAAAATCGCCTCATGTGCGCTATGCTGATGAGGCAGTTTGTGTAGGCCCGGCAGTTTCGTCAGAATCTTATCTTCATATTGACAAAATACTGAAAGTATGCAGTGACCTAGGCGTTGATGCGATTCATCCCGGCTACGGCTTTTTATCAGAAAACGCAGGATTTGCTCAACGGGTGAAAGAAGCAGGGATTATTTTTATCGGCCCTTCACCCGAATCAATTGAAATCATGGGAAGCAAGTTGGCTGCCAAGCAGGCTGCTTCCAAATATAACATCCCGCTGGTACCCGGCACTGCTAGTGCCATTACGGACCGGGAGGAAGCCAAACGCATTGCGGGCGGGATAGGTTATCCTATCCTGATCAAGGCCAGCGCCGGAGGAGGGGGAAAAGGTATGCGGGTTGTAGAAAGCGAAGCAGATTTTGATGAACAAATGGACCGCGCCGTGAGCGAGGCTGTCGCGGCATTCGGCGACGGCTCTGTTTTTATAGAAAAATACATTTCCTCGCCCAAACACATTGAAATACAAATTCTCGGCGATCAGCATGGCAATATCGTCCACCTTTTTGAGCGTGAATGTTCGATTCAGAGGCGACATCAGAAGGTAATAGAAGAAGCGCCGTCCATTTCCATTACACCCGCAATCAGGGCAGAAATGGGCCGTTGCGCGATTGATGTGGCTCGTTCATGCAAGTATTATGGTGCCGGTACTGTGGAATTTATCCTCGACGAAAAACAAAACTTCTATTTTCTCGAAATGAATACAAGGTTGCAGGTCGAACATCCTGTGACTGAGCAGATAACCGGGGTAGATCTTGTTAAACAAATGATACTGATCGCGGAAGGAAAACAACTGGGCATTGAACAGGAACATCTGACTATTAAAGGGCACGCTATTGAAATACGCGTGTATGCAGAAGATCCGCAGAATAACTTTCTTCCTGATGTAGGCAAACTGCTTACTTATATCAAACCCGATGGAAATGGTGTGCGCGTAGATGACGGATTCGAGCAGGGAATGGAAATCCCTATTTACTATGATCCTATGATTGCAAAACTGATCACTTACGCAGATAACCGCGAAGATGCTATTCAAAAAATGATACGCGCCATTGATGAATACCATATATCAGGCGTTCAGACGACCTTATCCTTCTGCCGCTACGTGCTGGAACATCCGGTATTCAGATCCGGCAGTTTTGACACAAATTTTATCAGTAGATATTTTAGTCCAGATATGATAAAACCAAGGACTGATGCTGGTGCATCTGATGTTGCGGCGTTGATTTCCGGAATGCTGCTAGATGACGCTAAACAGCTTAAAGACGTTCAGCATGAGGTTCCAGCACCCGCGAGGTCAAGATGGAAAAACAGGTTGCTATGAAAAGGCCAATGTTGGATACCGATAGGATTTCCGCAGGAAAATCACTACTTTTGCGCTCTTAATTTTTTTTAAGCATATATTAAGTAAATATTATTTCAATTACTAGTTCTTTACAGTATTCCTGGTTACAAATTTTCTTTGTTAGTCAAATACATGAGGAATCAGACATTGATTTTACAGTAAAAACCGGCCGTGATTTGGTCATAACCAATCTTTTGACCGGCATTTTAATCTACGATACAAGAAATTCACAGATTTTCCAGCTATGAAGCTTTCCGAATTTAAGTTTGATCTTCCCCAAAGTCTAATTGCACTTCATC
The DNA here is from genome assembly GCF_008369915.1 of Dyadobacter sp. UC 10. NCBI lineage: Bacteria > Pseudomonadati > Bacteroidota > Cytophagia > Cytophagales > Spirosomataceae > Dyadobacter > Dyadobacter aurulentus. The sequence goes on from NZ_VSRN01000001.1 coordinate 1,812,806, forward strand.
CTTCCGACCGTGGCGAGTCCCGCCTGATGGTTGTACACCGTAAAACTGGCGAGATTGAACATAAAACCTTTGCAGACCTCATTAATTATTTTGATGATGGGGATGTAATGGCAATCAATGACACCAAAGTTTTTCCTGCTCGCCTTTACGGACAGAAAGAAAAGACCGGCGCAAAGATCGAAGTATTCCTTTTACGGGAATTGAACCGGGAAATGCGTCTTTGGGACGTATTGGTCGATCCAGCCCGTAAAATCCGTGTGGGCAACAAGCTCTACTTTGGTGATAGCGATCTGGTTGCAGAGGTAATTGACAATACCACTTCCCGAGGTCGTACGATCCGTTTTCTTTACGATGGAGACAACGATGCGTTTATGAAGCTGGTAGATGAACTTGGAGAAACACCGCTTCCTCCGGAAATCATATCACGTCGCAAGGTAGAAACTGCTGACCGTGAGCGCTTTCAGACTATTTTTGCCGAACATGTCGGTGCAGTTGCTGCTCCTACTGCCGGTATGCATTTTACCAAAGCGATCATGAAACGTCTTGAAATTAAAGGCGTGAATTTCGCTCCCGTTACGCTGCATGTCGGGCTCGGCACGTTTCGCACAGTCGATGTAGAAGATCTTACAAAGCATAAGACTGATTCGGAAAATTACAGGATCAGCCAATCCAGCGCGAATATTGTGAACGGCGCAATCGATGGGAAAAAACGTATCTGCGCGGTTGGAACCACGTCTTTAAAGGCAATCGAATCGTCCGTTTCGGCTAGCGGGCATTTAAAAGCAGTTGAAGGTTGGACAGACAAGTTTGTGTTTCCTCCCTACGATTTCAAGATAGCAAACGCGCTTTTGTCTAATTTCCAGCTTCCTGAGTCTATTTTGTTAATGTCAGCCTGTGCATTTGGCGGGTTCGATCTGGTGATGAAGGCTTATGAAATTGCTATTAAAGAGAAATACAAGTTTTTCACATACGGGGATGCAATGCTGATTATTTAGCATTAATTTTCCGGTCAGTACATGATCATTTATGTTTTGGGTAGATCCTGATTCATAAATGATCATTTTTTTTAAAGATTGATCTTATGCATGAATACGCTGTAATTGTCGCAGGGGGAAGTGGAAGTCGCATGAAAAGTGATATTCCAAAGCAGTTTCATATTGTTAATAACCTTCCGGTATTGATGCACACCATTAATGCCTTTCGGGAATATTCGGAGGAACTGCATATCATTGTTGTGCTACCTGAAATTCAATTTTTGTTTTGGGAAAAACTTTGCGAGGCACACCAATTTAATGCACGTTACCAGCTCGTAGCCGGGGGAAATACCCGCTTCCACTCTGTAAAGAATGGTTTGCAAAGTATCAATGCAATCGAAGGTTTGGTCGCTGTGCACGACGGCGTGAGGCCCGTTATTTCAAAAGAAATCATCGCCGGCAGTTTCTATGCCGCTGCTGAATTCGGCTCTGCGGTAGCCAGCGTACCGTTGAAGGAATCGATCAGGAGTATCGATCCTGCTATTGGAAACAAGGCTTTGGACAGAACCCATTTCAGACTTGTCCAGACTCCGCAGACGTTCAGACTTGTATGGATGCTGGACGCATTTTCTGTGGATTACCGGGAGACTTTTACTGATTGCGCGAGTGTTTTAGAAGCAAAAGGTTACCCGATAAATCTGATAGACGGGGCCTACGAAAATATCAAGATCACCACCCCGGAAGACCTGAAATGGGCTGAAACCTATCTCAGTTAAAGTCCGGTTTATTTTCATCTTTTTGTCAATGTTATGACGCACAACGAAATCCGGTACCTTCGGCTGCACAATTTGCTGATTTCTGACCAGCGCTTCGAAACCGTCGCCGATGCAGTGCGCTGGCTGGGAGCCGTCCAGGCGCAGGACTATGCCGGTACCAAATGGTCGCTGGCACTCAGAACGAAGGAAAATAGGGAAGCGGACGTAGAAAAGGCAATAAGTGACAAAGTAATTGTCAGGACATGGCCGATGCGCGGAACGCTCCACTTTGTGGCCGCCGAGGATGCACATTGGATATTAAAATTACTTGCGCCAAGAATAATCGCGGGGTCGGCAGGCCGGCACCGGCAATTGGAACTGAACGAAAAAATATTCAGTCAAAGCCATGAATTGCTTATTTCCGCACTGAAAGGTGGAAAACAGCTAAGTCGCGGCGAAATTTATGCATTACTTGAAAACGCAGGAATATCGACTGCCGGACAAAGGGGAATACACATTGTAGGTCATTTAGCGCGCAAGCAAATTCTCTGTCATGGAATACATAACGATAAGCAACCGACTTACGCACTGCTGGACGAATGGGTACCAAATCCAAGGATACTCGACGAGTCGGAAAGTCTGGCAGAGATCGCATTCAGATACTTCGCAAGTCATGGTCCGGCTACGTTAAACGACTTTGTATGGTGGACCGGCCTCAAAATATCTGACGCAAAAAAAGGGTTGAATGCTGTTTCCCATAAACTGGAATCAATCGAAGTCCAAAGTATCACTTACTGGCATTCGCCGGCAAATGTGGATTTAACTTCTGAGAACAAGACCTTCCTACTGCCTGGCTTTGACGAATATATGCTTGGTTATACCGACAGATCCCTGATACTCGATAAACTTCATGCAGGAAAAATCGTACCTGGCAACAATGGAATGTTCATGCCGACCATTATAGTAGACGGTAAGGTTGAAGGAACGTGGAAGAAGGTGATTAAAAAAGATACTTTACAATTGGATATGTATCCTTTTGGCAAAATTACACAAGTCAAAAAGAGACAGGTTGAAAATCAGGCAAGAAAATTCTCTGAATACCTGGATAAAAACCTGTCTCAGATCAACTGGCTTTAAAACAGATCAGGCCAGCCATTTCCCGAACCATTCAAACGCATCCTTCTGCATTTCCGCATCAAATTTGTGCGGACCGTCGTAAAACTTCGCGGCATATTTTTCCGGCGCTTTCGCTTTCTTGTATACTTCTGTTAAGATCTGATCCGCTTTCTTCATTTCAGGCAAAGTATACAGCTGATCCTGATTATTATTCTGAACCAAAGTTGCCATCGGAACGCGCAAACCAAGTATTTCGGGAAAATCCATAAACTGTGGAAGAAGTGGCGTGTAAGTCATCCATGTATGATTAAAAGACTTATTAAGGATCAGATCGGTCCAGGTAGTCATAAAACCAACGCACACTGCACATTTGATCCGTGGATCGAGCCCACCGAGATAGACAGTTCTAAGACCACCGCCTGAAAGTCCGCCACAGCCTATACGATCGGGATCTACGTCTTTTCTGCTGCTCAGAATATCAAGTGCTACCTGATCTTCAGACAAAAAGACACCGGGCCACGTCGTACCCGCGCAAAAAAGCGATTTCGACATGACATGCTCGTGCTCGGATGACCATGTATTGTAAGCTTCAATATTTTCAATTTTTTCTGGATCCTGATCGCTTTTCCCTGTCGTATTTACGGCGCCCCAATTCAAGCCTAATGTATCATCGTACATGACCCGCCTGCTGCCGAACGCGAATGTGTCGTGTACAAGAACCGCATATCCCAGTTTCGCAAGCTCGTTTGCCCAGGCTTTCCCCCCATAATCGGTTTTCTGGTGTTCCTTAAGAATTGGATGCTGATCTCCCGGAGTCTTCACAATCTTGCGATACCCAAAATATTTCATACCGGCATGGTCGTGCAGTCCTAATACGGCAGGCAGCGGCTTCGTAACTCCCGTTGGTTTCATGAAGACTGCCTTTGTTGGTCTACCATAACCCAGCTCCCAGGATAATTCTTCGATCTCAAGTCCGTCAAAAACGTACTTTTTTTCAACTGTGACTTTTGGAGCTTTACCTTTTACAGGACTGGCTACCAACTCTTTTGTCTTTGCCAATGCTTCTTTCTGCCAGCTTTTCAGGTCTATATGTTTTGGGTTTCTAAAAGACAACGGAGGTACTTCAGGCAGTAGAGAATCAGCCCATGATCCGTAACTCCCAATCACACTTTTTTCTGACAACATCTTCGGAGATAAATTATTTACATTAATTGAATCTGCCGCATTCGGTTTCCCATCAGCATTCTGGATGTCAAATATTACCGGCAACGCAGCAGTTTGAATAGCTGCTTTTAAAAATGCTCTTCTCGCTATTTCACCGGACCTTTCATTTGATTCTGATTCCATATTAGGCTACACTTTAACGAAAATTTTATTCCGGTATAAGAAGTAAAGGAACAGCCAGACCAGCACGAACCCTCCAAGCGCATTGTATACTTCGTGCCAATCTTCAGGTGCATATTTGTAAAAACCTTCAAATAGCAATTTGGAAGAGGAATTGAAATTGACAAACCTGACTGCCATGTAAATAACCAGTGAATTCAATCCTATTACCCGGAAGAAAAAGGACCAACGCTGGTACCCCTTCACATCTATTATCCAATAAAATAAAGTCAGCATAACGAAAGCCATGCCCGCTGTCAGCATGATAAACGAGCTGGACCAAAGATGTTTGTTGATTGGAAACACCGTATTCCAAACTAAGCCGAGCGCTATTCCGGAAAACCCGAGTAATAACATTCGCTTTAATTTCTGATTTACAGTTATTGAACCTAATAAAATATCTCCGGCAAGGGAGCCGAAGAGCGTGAGGCAAATCGCAGGAAACTGTGTTAAAAGCGCCAATTCGTCATAGCTGCCTTGTTTTAATTTTCCAGGCATAAAGCTTCTGTCAAACCATCCGACCAGGTTGCCCTCAAAAGACAGATCCCCCGATCCGTAACCAGGTACCGGAATGATTATCAATGCAAGGTAATATAGTAGTAGTGTACCGACAGCAAGGTATAATCTCTGCTCCCATTTAACATTCATATAAATGATCGCCACAACAAAAGTGGCCAATCCAATCCTTCCCAAGACACTACCGTACCGAATATTTGCGGGATCAAAAATGTCTATTGGAGCATTTTTATCCAAGATCCCCAGTACAATGAGCACCAGCATTCTCACGAAAGTTTTCTTTATGATTTCGGATTGCTGCATACCCTTTGCTAAGCCGCGTGAAACGCTGAATGCGAGTGAAGTACCTGCAAGAAAAAGAAACAGCGGAAATATAAAATCAAAGAAGGTAAAACCGTTCCACTCGGGATGTTCAAATTGCGCAGCGACAGCGTCGATAAACAAAATACCGGTTTTTCCACCCAACAAAAAAATAAATGCCCCCCCGCCGGAAATCATTAACATATCGAATCCTCTCAATGCGTCAATAGATGCCAGGCGCGAGGATACGATTGTTTGCTTTTCTGCTGGCTTGGTTTCTTCTGTCAGGGGTGTCGCTTCCATGGGATATGAATTTTCTTAAAGAAGTAACAAATGCAATGTTTTTTACCCTTTTGTAAATCAAACCGATGTAGCAATGCTTCTTTACCTAATTACTGCGGAATTAGACAAAAGCGTTGCGGAGTGTTTATCCAAAAAGAATGTGCAATTGGCGTGCTGTTGCAAAATGCTAGCAGGAAATAGATTGCTGACTCCATTTTCAAGGCTATCTTTCACAGCTGTCGCTTTTCGCTCATCTGGCACCGAACACACTATGTATTCCGATTTCATTATTTGCCTGATTGACATACTAATTGCTTGCTGCGGGACGTCAGAGAGACTTTCAAACCAGCCTTCCCCCATTTGCTGCCGGCGACAGGCGTCGTCCAGATTTACCACCAGATAGGGACTTTCCGTCTCAAAATCAGCCGGAGGGTCGTTAAAGGCCAAATGCCCATTCTCACCGATACCTACCAATGCTATATCAATAGGACGTGATTGAATAAGTTCGCTTATTCTGGCTATTTCCAGACCAGGATCGTTCTCTCCGTTAATTAAGTGCGCATCTTTCAGCTGAGGTACTTTCGACAGGAAACGCTCGCGAAGATATTTCCTGAAACTGGCAGCGTGCATTTCCGATATCCCTATATATTCGTCCAGATGAAACATAGTAACTACCGACCAATCTATATCCTGCTCGCTAGTCAATTGATTCAGCGTTTGAAACTGGCTCGTTCCGGTTGCCAGAATGATATTTGCAAACCCTTTTTCAGCAATTTTCTTTCTTAATAAGCTTGCTACGAAAGCACCGGCTGATGCGCCTAGTTCTACACTGTTTTCAAAAACCTCAATCTTCATATTTGTTCACGATTTTACTCCTGTGTTTCCCCCGCCTTTTAAAGTAATGTCAACCTGTCTGTTTTTTTTCCAGGCTCCGTTTGTGAAGTCAGGAATATCGATTGAATTGGATCTGTGAGCGACTGACCACTCACTCAACGGAGCTATTACGCTCCATGAAGCCGCGTCGTAAACGTCCTGATCCAGCGGCAGACCGTTCCTCAAACAATCTATTAATCTCCAATCCATTAAGAAGTCCATTCCACCATGCCCCCCAACCTTTTTCGCAAGCTCTCCAACACGCTTAACGATTTCCGGCTGGTATTTGGCTTCGAGCTCCTTAAACTCGGATGCTTTCAACCATTCATGCCCCTGGGAGATTCTACCTTGGCTACCGTCCTCTGATAATGGGTATTTTTGAGCCGCACCTTTTGTACCACTTATCGTGTGCAATCTTGAATATGGGCGGGGAGAAGATACATCGTGTTGCAACATGATCGTTCTTCCTTTACTCGTCCTGATAGTAGTTGTATTCATATTTCCACGAAAACTCTTATCAGTATACTGCTTAAAATATGGATCCTTTTCTGCTAATTCTTTTGCCCTTGCTTGCAGCATAAAATCATTACTGCTCATCGAAACGAGGTAATCCATTTTATCCCCCCGATTAATATCTAGAACCTGGGCAACAGGCCCTAGACCGTGCGTCGGGTATAGATTGCCATTGCGAAGATTTTCCTTCAATCTCCATAATTCAAATCTTTTGTCTTTTTGAAAAAGAGAATCAAAAATGTCGTGAATGTAAGCTCCTTCAGCATGAACGATCTCTCCGAAGAAACCCTGGCGGGCCATATTTAATGTAAGCAGCTCGAAGAAATCGTAGCAGCAGTTTTCAAGCATCATGCAATGCTTTTTCGTCTTCTCAGATATTTCCACCAGCTTCCAGCACTCATCTACTGTAAGGGCGGCTGGAATTTCCACTGCGACATGCTTCCCCTGCTCCATCGCATAAATGGCCATCGGCGCATGTAAATCCCAAGGTGTACAAATGTAAATAAGGTCTATATCGTCCCGGTCACATAACTTTTTCCAGGCATCGGCCGATCCTGAATACACATCCGGGCGGTGTCCTGACTGTTCCAGTTGCTGCTTTGCGCTGTTTGCTTTTTCCGGCAGGATGTCGGCAACTCCTTTTATCTGCACATTTTCAATATGAACCATCCTTTTAATCGCACCGGCACCCCTGTTTCCAAGACCTATATAGCCAATGCGAACATTATCAATCTTTGGAGCAGCATAGCCACTCATATTGAATTCCTGTTTACGAACCTTCACCAATGGCTCTCGATGACTTCCTGCGACAAGGATTTCAACCGAGGAAGTCACCCCTATTCCGCTCAAACCAGCAATTTTCAAAAAATCTCTCTTTTTCATCTGAACAGTTGAGTTATAAGGTTGAAATTTTGCGTTTGCGCAATTTTACAATCTTTTCTATTTCCCTTTCAAAATTTTACCCTAAATAGTAGCGAGAACGTTCTCGAACCTGTCTTGATAAATTGGAATGAATAAAAAGTATGCAACGATCAAGGATATCGCAAAATCACTGGATATCTCCATAGCAACGGTTTCGCGTGCACTGAGAAATGCCTACGACGTTAGTAGCGAGACACGAAAAAAAGTTCTGGAAGAGGCAGAAAGACTAAAGTACCGCCCTAATTTGAATGCGACAGGACTGGTAAACAGTAGAACAAACAAGATCGGCGTCATTATACCATCCATTGTCAATTATTACTTTTCCACCGTTATCACTGGTATTCAGGATCATGCTATTGAAAATGATTATCAGGTTATTTTGTTTTTGACTAACGATTCATTCGCATGGGAATTAAAGATTGTCAGAGAATTATCCCTGACAAGCCTTGATGGACTTCTAATCTGCCTATCGTCTCAAACCGACGATTTCGGTCATTTCGAGGAGCTTATAAAAACTGAAATACCCTTGGTTTTCTTTGATCGCTATAGTAACTCTTTGCAAGCTTCGAGGGTTATTCAAGACGATTATCAAGGCGCATGTACTGCAACGGAATATCTTATAAATTGCGGATTTCGGAAAATAGCTCACATTACAGGTCCAGACAACCTCACATTGGTCCGGTCAAGAAGTCAGGGTTTTCTTGATACCTTATCAAAGTACGGGTTAGCCTATTCTGTAAAAATACACTCAGGGTTTAGCCAAGAAAATGGCTCACAAGACATTACTAACTTATTTAAATCAATTGAAGTACCCGATGCCATTTTCGCGGTTAATGATCGTAAAGCCGTTGGCGCAATACTTCGCTTGACAGAAATGGGGATTAGAGTTGGAAAAGATGTTGGAGTTTTAGGATTTACCAATGATCCGATATCTGAAATAATTTCCCCTAAACTCTCTTCAATCGCCGAGCCGGCTTATGATATAGGAAAAAAGAGTTGCGAATTACTATTAAAACATATCAGAAAGCCGAACCTTCCTGTTGAAGAAATTAAATTACCTACGCATTTGGTCATTAGAGAATCCACTGGAAGATAAGTCTGCGTACTTCAATTAATCGAGAAGATATGAAAGCCACATCGCCTTATAGATGCGAAAAGCATTAGATCCTGCAAGGTTTTGTACAGTTATTTAGGTAAGGGTTTGCTACTGCCCCAAACGCATATAAGCCATCCTTTTGAGATGGTCTTTCTGATAGTATTTTGGCGACCAGACTGCGCGTCCCGCCTGGTTTACGGCTCAAGACCAAAACTTGTGGAGCAACTTGGATTAAGCATATAATTGAGTAAGGCGATACAGGAAGAACTCAACGTTTCTTACCCCTCTGAACTGTGCTCTGAACGCTTTGATTTTCGCGTTGAAGGATTCGGCAGATGCGTTAGTGCTGCGGTTATCAAAGTAATTAACGATTGTCTTATAGTGGTTTTCAATCGAGCGGGCTACGGTATTGAATGACTTGAAGCCAGATTGCCGGACCTTTTCATGCCATTTGGCTAATCTGGTCAACCCATATATTTTTTCCGTTGTAGTCGTGAAGATGTTACTGAGCCCTATCGTTAGCTCGTACGCTTTTTTCAAATCGGGGAAGCGTTCAAAAAGAAGCAGGGCGCGTTCTTTTTGGCTGTCTGTCCAGGTATTGGGCTTTTTGTATAGCGCGTACCTGCTTCGAGCCAGTAGCTGTTTAATGGTGTCGCCATTAGATAATATCTCTGGATGATATTCATTCTGAGACATTTTAGCCTGCTCAATAGCATCGCTTTCCTGATCCAGGACTTCCCAGCGATGTTTGATCCGGATATCTTGGAGGGCATCAACTGCGAGTCTTTGAACATGGAAACGGTCAGTCACTCGCACCGCCCGTGGAAAGCATCGCTTGGCAATCAAGGACATACTGCCCGCCATGTCCAGGGTGATTTCTGACACTTTCTTCCGCAGTGGTTCCGGGATTTTGCGAAGTACTTCAATCACTGCTTCTGCCTTAGTTCCAGCCACTATTGCTACAATGCTGCCACGGCCACCTTTGGCAGATTTATTGGTAAGGATTGTATACAATTCGCCGTGCGAAAGACTGGTTTCGTCGATCGATAGATGAGATCCTAGGTTTTCGGGATACAAGAGCCATTTTTTTGCATGACCTCTTTGCTTCCAATCTTTAAATCCACTCTGAAAATCACGATACTGCCGTAGCAAAGCCCTACCATCAACGCCATAGAAACGACCAATGCTCCAAATATCATTAGCCCTCGTATCCACCAATTTCTTTTAAAAAATCCGCGAATTCAATAGTCATTCGCGTGCCTTCTGCTACTTCTGTCCAGTCTCTATGGACAACTTTGCCAGTCTTGGTATTGAGCCACCTACGACGTTTAATATGAAGGAATACCTTGTGGCCCCGAATTGGGAAATCCTGCAGGGTAATGGTGGGGAAATAACCTTTGGAGAGCAAGTCTGCCTTTATTGGATCAGCTTCTGGATAATTTTTCTCTTCCAAATAGACGTGATAACGTTCCTCTGACTTCTCTACATGGGTCAGTAAGTAATTCTCAATTATAAAATCCGGTAAGATTAACTCGATAAGCGGCAGGAAACTCTCCAAAACAAACTGGTTTGATTAAAAACACAAACCTAGATAAATCCTATCCGCTCCACAAGTTTTTGATTTGATCCCTGGTTTACCAGGTGTTGGGCCAAGAGGGCGTCTGCCGGTACCATCGGCGGTCCCGGGCCAGGCGCCCCCGGCTTAGGCAGCCCCGCTTAACTTCTTTGTTGGGGGACGCGTAGCCGGGATTCGGAGAGGTGGACACGATGGGGTCAGGCACAAAAAAAGACCATCCTTTTGAGATGGTCTTTCTGATGGTATTGTGGCGACTACCTACTTTACCAGGTTTGATCCAAGTATCATCGGCGGTCCTGGGCTTAACTTCTCTGTTCGGGATGGGAAGAGGTGAACACCAGGCCAATAGTCACCAACAAGCTCTTTTGTTGATTCCGTGCTAAGGAAGAAGTGAAGTCGAATGCGACCCCAGCCCAACCAATAGTCACCAACAAGGTCTTTGAGTATTTCAATTTTGAATGATTGAATGTGTGAATGACTGAATAATATTCACTCATTCATTCATTGAGGCATTCAACATTGAATTTCATGTCATATTGGAAGTAGAAGAGTAAAAAAAGAAGGTTAAATGTGCAAGCTGTTGGGTAATTAGTACTGCTCGGCTGAATGTATTTCTACACGTATACCTGCAGCCTATCAACGTCGTAGTCTACAACGACCCTTATGTGGAAGATTCATCTTCGGGCTAGTTTCGCACTTAGATGCTTTCAGCGCTTATCTATTCCCCACATAGCTACCCGGCCATGCCCCTGGCGGGACAACCGGTTCACCAGCGGTGGGTCCACCTCGGTCCTCTCGTACTAAAGGCAGCCCCCGTCAATCTTCCTACGCCCACCACAGATAGGGACCGAACTGTCTCACGACGTTCTGAACCCAGCTCGCGTGCCACTTTAATCGGCGAACAGCCGAACCCTTGGGACCTTCTCCAGCCCCAGGATGTGACGAGCCGACATCGAGGTGCCAAACCTCCCCGTCGATGTGAGCTCTTGGGGGAGATCAGCCTGTTATCCCCGGCGTACCTTTTATCCTTTGAGCGATGGCCCTTCCATACAGAACCACCGGATCACTATACCCTGGTTTCCCACCTGCTCGACCCGTCGGTCTCACAGTCAAGCCTGCTTGTACTATTGCACTCCACACACGGTTACCAAGCGTGTTGAGCAGACCTTTGGAAGCCTCCGTTACACTTTTGGAGGCGACCACCCCAGTCAAACTACCCACCATGCACGGTCCTGCTCTTAGAGCAGTTAGATCCCAGGCCAGCGAAGGGTGGTATTTCAACGTTGGCTCCCCGATGCCTGGCGACACCGGCTCACAGCCTCCCACCTATCCTACACATCCCTGACCCGAAAACAATGCAAAGCTATAGTAAAGGTGCACGGGGTCTTTCCGTCCCGTGGCGGGTAAGCGGCATCTTCACCGCTACTACAATTTCACCGAGCTCACGGCCGAGACAGTGCCCAGATCGTTACACCATTCGTGCAGGTCGGAACTTACCCGACAAGGAATTTCGCTACCTTAGGACCGTTATAGTTACGGCCGCCGTTTACTGGGGCTTCGATTCAATGCTTCTCTTGCGATGACATCCCCTCTTAACCTTCCAGCACCGGGCAGGTGTCAGGCCCTATACGTCAACTTTCGTTTTGGCAGAGCCCTGTGTTTTTGCTAAACAGTCGCCTGGGCCATTTCTCTGCGGCCTCTCTTTGCAGAGGAGGCTCCCCTTCTCCCGAAGTTACAGGGTTAATTTGCCGAGTTCCTTAGCCGTGATTCACTCGAGCACCTTAGAATATTCTTCTCGACTACCTGTGTCGGTTTACGGTACGGGCTGCATACAGCTGGTGTTTCAAAAGCTTTTCTTGGAAGCGTCTTCGATGATTCGCTTTGCCCGTA